>JAATGG010000171.1 GCA_015654835.1 Terriglobales bacterium | reverse complement strand
GCGCGAACAGGCCAAGGGCAAGCTTGTCGCCATGACCGGCGACGGCACCAACGACGCCCCCGCGCTGGCGCAGGCCGACGTAGGCGTCGCGATGAACTCGGGCACACAGGCCGCCAAAGAGGCCGGCAACATGGTCGATCTCGACTCCAACCCGACCAAGCTTATCGAGATTGTCGAAATCGGCAAGCAGTTGCTCATGACCCGCGGTGCGCTTACCACCTTCTCCATCTCCAACGACGTGGCCAAATATTTTGCCATCATTCCGGCCATGTTTGCCGGCGTCTTTCCGGTGCTGAACGCGCTCAACATCATGTACCTACACTCCCCGCAGTCAGCTATTCTCTCTGCGGTCATCTTCAATGCGCTGATCATCGTCGCCCTGATTCCGCTGGCGCTCAAGGGCGTGAAATATGAGCCCAAAGCGGCGGAGGCTCTGCTGCGCCGCAATCTGCTGGTCTATGGATTGGGCGGCGTCATCGTGCCCTTCATTGGCATCAAGGCCATCGATATGTTTCTCGTAGCCCTCCACCTGGCGTAGACGATGGGGCCGCGTTCGGTTCCAAGGAGATTTGCTGTGCATTCGGTTTGGAAGACATCCATTCGCTTCACCCTGGTGACCACCGTCCTGCTGGGCATCGCCTATCCGCTGGTCGTCACCGGAATTGCCAGTGTATTCTTTCCGCGTCAGGCCGCCGGCAGCCTGATCCTCAAAGACGGCCAGGTCATTGGTTCGTCGCTGCTGGCGCAGAGCTTCACCTCCGACCGTTACTTTCATCCCCGTCCCTCGGCTGCGGGCAACGGTTACGACGCCACAGCCTCCGGGGGATCGAACCTCGCGCAATCCAACGCCAAGCTCGTTCAACGCGTCCAGGGCGATATCGACAAGCTTTCCGCCCAGAACCCAGGCAAGCCCGTGCCCATCGACATGGTCACCACCTCCGGCTCAGGATTGGACCCCGACATTACGCCCGACGCTGCCTACTTTCAGGTTCCCCGCGTCGCCAGGGCCCGTTCGCTCGGCGAAGAACGCGTCCGCCAGCTTATTCAGCAGCACATCACCGGTCGCCAATTCGGCATTCTGGGCGAACCCCGCGTGAACGTGCTCGCACTCAACCTCGATCTGGATAAGATCGCGAAATAAGTCAGCCTTCACAACGAACAGAATCTCGGCTTCCTCACCACGACAAGCAGGGAGAGCGCCCCAAGGCCTCTCTCTGTTTGAATTTTAGATTGAGATTAAGGATCGTAGCTTTGGAAATGGACGAGCGGCGCTATCGCGTGCTTCAGACTCGTAGAAAAAGCCTCAAATCGTCGTAGCCGCAGCGTGAGAGATACCCGCGCCTGACTATCCATCAAGCAACGGCGGAAATGGAAATCGCCAGTCCCGCCGTTACTTTGTGGGTTAATTCACCGTCAGAGTGAATGTTGCTGTCGCAATTGTTTTAGCCGAGTCGTTTCCGGTCCCCGTCACGGTAAATGTATAGGCGCCGGAGGTGGTTCCCGGAGTCCCGGTCGAGTTATTGCCACCGCCACCGCTGCTGCTTTTGCTGCCGCCACTGCCGCAACCGGCCAGGCTGCCCAGGGCCGTCAGCATCACCAGCACGCCCAGCATCGACTGCCAACTGCGCCGCCGCGCCGGTACCCCAAAGAACATCAGCAGCGCAAGCACCGCCCCGCTGCCTGCTCCGATCCATCCGCCTTTGCTTCCGGCAGCAGGATGGGCCAATGCTGCCGTAGTCGCCGCCGTCGTGCTTGCGGTAAACGTAGCGGTTCCGCTGTCTGCTGCAGCGCTAAGCGTCACCGTCTGGCTGCCGCTGCATGTGGGCGCGTATGTTGCGTTGGCTCCGCTGGGAGAGGATGTCAGCGCACAAGTCAGCGTAACGATTCCCGCATAGCCAGTGCTCGAACTTACCGTGACGGTCGATGCCCCGGATGTTCCGCGATTCACTGCAGCGGGATTGGTTGTCACCAGCGCGTACGCTGTCCCTCCCGATGGAATGCTTGCCGTTGCCCACCCATTCACTACATTCGCCACGTTGAGCGACCCCAGGCCGGTCGCCTTGTCATATCCCACGCCAGCCGAGTAGCCGGAGAGAATGCCCAGCGTGTCGCCGGTATGCAGCAAGGGGCAGTTCGGCGAGCCGTCGGCGTGATCGCAAGGCATTGCGATGTTACCCGTATCGACATCGTTGAAATAGCAACTGCTCGTTGCGGTGACAGACTCCGCACTGCAACTGGAGTAGTTCTGCTTCGCAGCCAGGGCATAAAGCTGGGTATTCGGAAATCCTTGGGATGCCCCTGCCTTCTGGTTGATCAACGCCATGACGCCCGCCATCACCGGACTGGCAACCGACGTTCCCCCTACAGCTTCCGCCAGAGCATGTGCGTTGGAGTAGTCGCAGGCGGTGGCTACTCCGCCGGTGCCTGCGCTGTTGGGCCAGAATGTGTCGCAGATGAGATAGGCGCTGCCGAGCACTCCATCCGAAGCGAAAAACGATACATCGGGGATGGCGCGCTTGTCCGTGGACACGATGCCCGGAACGCCCGCCTGCCACGCCGGCTGAGCATATCCTCCCGAGCAGCTTGACGGGGCTGGATTGTTGGTTGAACCGGTGGTGCTGTTCACGGTACAACCGCTCAGGCCACCAGAGCCTCCGTCAGCCTCGATATACGACGTATAGGTGCTCAGGTTGATTGAGTTGGAATTGTAGTAATCAGCCGCTATGATATTCGCCCAGTTCTCGGCGTCATAGTTCGTTCCATTGGAGGAGTTAAGTGCGCTAACGGCG
>JAATGG010000235.1 GCA_015654835.1 Terriglobales bacterium | reverse complement strand
CCTTATGGCAGGTGGCAGGATACAAGGACGAGTTGTTTGATACCTGCGAGGCCTTTCATCTTTGGGTCATTGAAGGGCCGGCATCACTGGCAGATGAGCTTCCATTGCAGAGATCTGGATTTCATGTCGTTTTTACCGAAAACATGAAGCCTTATCGTGATCGAAAAGTGAGAATCCTAAATGGAGCGCACACGAACACGGTGTTGGCGGCATATCTCGCAGGTAAAGATTTTGTCGGCGAATGCATGAAGGATGATCTGATTAGCAGCTTTATGAAAAAGGCTATCTATGACGAGGTCATCCCGACCCTCACGTTGCCGCCGCAAGAACTGAGAGACTTCGCGGAGGCGGTATTTGAGCGCTTCAGCAATCCCTTCATCCATCATGCGGTGCTGAGCATTTCTCTCAATTCCGTTTCAAAATATAAGGCACGGGTCCTTCCCACTCTAGAAGAATTTGTGGCAGCGAGAGGCAGAATCCCTGCCCGCCTAGCATTCGGTCTTGCCGCTCTCATTGCCTTTTACCGTGGCGAGATGACTAAAGAGGGATTTCTATTAGGCCGGCGGGACGATAAACCGTACACCATTCAAGACAATCTGCCAATTCTGGAAACATTTGCCAAAGCATGGAGTAATTTTGATGGTTCGCTTGCGGCAACTGCGGGAATTACGGATATTATTCTGCAGCAGAAAGACTGGTGGGGAAAGGATCTTCGCGAAATTTCAGGTTTTGCTGACATCGTTGCGGCCAATCTCAATGCCATCACAACTCTTGGGATGAAATCCGCACTGGAAGCTTTAGAACAAAGTCTGGCATAACTTGCGCGATATCGGATGCCATCCGTGCCTCGCATACAAATAGAATATATTCTATTTGTATGCGAGGCATAGGAAACTTACCTGCTCGTGTTGGCCGTCCGCGAAGACTTAGATTTACCGGATACACGACGGCGCGGAACAGCCGCAATTTCACGGTCTTGTGCGGACTGAGCCATGCTCAGGTGATGCTCCATGAGCGCCTGTGCCTCTGCACTATTTTTCGCACGCATGGCGCGATAGAGTTCTTTGTGGAGATCGGCGGACTGCTTCAACCCGCGAGATCGCTCGGCCGTTTTACGCCGATCGTCGTAAAGTGCCGAAGTAACTGTCTCCATAAGTGCAGCCAAGATTGGATTGCCCGCGGCCTTGGCAATCATTCGATGAAATCGCACATCGTGTATCAGATACTCAGCCGGGTCATTAATCGTTGCGTACATCTCGGCCAGTTCTTCTGCAAGCGCAGTGAAATGAGCTTCCGTTCCACGCTCTGCGGCCAGTGCGGCAAGTTGGCCTTCGAGGATTTTTCGAGCCTCGAACATCTGCCAAGGCTGAAAACCATGGAGCGCTCCCATTAGGCTGATGGATGCCTTGCCTAGTTCAGGAGGACCATCTGCAACAAATGTTCCTACTCCGTGGCGCACATTCATGACGCCCATCGCTGCCAAGTAGCCGATCCCGGCCCGAAGGCTCGCCCGACTCATCTTAAGGCTGCGCGCCAGATCCCGTTCGGGAGGAATCTGGTCTCCAGGATGCAATCGACCATCTTCGATCATGGCGCTGAAGTGATCGACCACGCGCATCGTCAAGTGTGTATCCGTCTTCGAGTGGGCATTTTCTTTTGGCATGATTTTTATGACCTGGGTGCGCCCCAGAGTTTATCACCTGAGTCTCAGTGTCTCAAAATTTGGAGCATCTCTCTACCGAAGAGAAAAAGTGGAAGGAATAATATTTCTTCTATCAAGTGTCCGGGTGTACTCTAGTGGTCAGACCACAAAAAGTCATCTTATTGACTGAATTAGGGAGGCTATTTCGCTCCATGTGCATAACAAAACCTGCTCTTATTCATGACGACCGGCTTTTGCCAGCAGACCCGACCATGCGTGCGATTGCGCGGCGGCTGTATGCGGAAGTTCGCAACCTACCGATCGTGAGCCCTCATGGACACACGCAAGCATCCTGGTTCGTGCGTAATGAACCATTCCCGGACCCGGCAAAGTTATTTGTGCAGCCGGATCACTATGTATTTCGCATGCTCTACAGCCAAGGCGTTTCGCTCGAAGATCTGGAGATTGGAGTCGCGGAGCTTAAGAACCCGCGGCGTGTCTGGAGGATTTTCGCGGAGCACTATTTCCTCTTTCGCGGCACCCCAACACGGATATGGCTCGACTTTGCCTTCCATGAACTTTTCGGAATGGAGAAACGCCTTTCGGCCGATACAGCCGATCTTTATTTCGATGCCATTTCAGAGAAGCTGCGGACTCCTGCGTTTCTGCCGCGTGCACTCTACGAGCGCTTCCATCTCGAAGTGCTTGCCACTACCGACTCGCCACTGGATTCACTGAGCGATCATCAGGCTGTCCGCGACTCTGGCTGGAAAGCTCGCATTATTCCGACCTTCCGCCCCGATCCAGTTGTCGATCCAGAATTCACCGGATTCCGTGAGAACATCGCGCAGCTCGGAGAGTTGAACGATGAGGATACCGGCACTTGGAGCGGCTATCTGCGCGCACTGCAGAAGTCGCGTTCTCACTTCAAGCAGCTCGGTTGCACAGCGACAGACCATGGACACCCTACAGCGCGCACTGAAGATCTCTCGGAACAGCAAGCTTCAAAACTCTTCGACAAGGTAATCGCCGGTTGCGCGGATGCTGATGAACAGGAGCTATTTCGCGCGCAGATGTTGACGGAGATGGCTCGCATGAGCCTTGAAGACGGGTTGGTCATGCAACTTCATCCTGGCTCGTTCCGCAATTACAATCGGAATCTCTACGAGCGCTATGGTCGCGATATCGGCGGAGATATTCCAACAGCGACAGATTACGTACATGCACTACGCCCCTTGCTCGACCGTTTCGGCAATGAGAAGAACTTCACGCTGATTCTCTTCACTCTCGATGAGACCGCCTATAGCAGGGAGTTGGCTCCACTCGCCGGACTCTATCCTTGTCTCCGGCTCGGCCCATCGTGGTGGTTTCACGATAGCCCTGAAGGCATGTTGCGTTTTCGCGAAATGGTGACTGAGACCGGTGGCTTCTATAACACAGTCGGTTTCAATGACGACACGCGAGCCTTTCTTTCGATTCCGGCACGGCACGATGTGGCTCGCCGCATGGACTGTGTCTGGCTATCGAGGTTGGTCGCCGAACACCGTATGGATGAAAGCGAAGCGCGGGAGGTAGCTCGCGATCTTGCCTATAACCTCGTGCGCAAGGCGTACAGACTGTAAAGGACTGCGATTCCGGCATGAAAGACGTTGCCCGTGTGGTTGAACCTGTGAACGGATCGGATGGTGCGGAAGGACTGCACATCGGGCATGTGCGCTGGACTATTTGCGCCATGCTCTTCGCGGCGACATCCATCAACTATATGGACCGCCAAGTCATCAGTCTGCTCAAACCGACGCTACAGCATAGCATCGGCCTCACTGAGATGAACTATGCCTACATCGTAGACGCTTTCCAGTTGGCCTATGCTCTTGGACTGTTGGCTGCCGGACGCATGATCGATCGGCTGGGCTCGCGAATCGGCTATTGCGTGGTAATGGGCATTTGGAGCCTTTCTGCGATGGGCCATGCATTGGCCAACACCGCTTTCGAGTTTGGCGTGGCACGTTTTTTCTTGGGCGTAGGAGAGTCGGGCAACTTTCCTGCGTCTATCAAGACCGTGGCTGATTGGTTTCCGCAAAGCGAGCGGTCGCTGGCCACCGGCATTTTCAATTCCGGGGCAAACGTGGGCGCAATTCTCGCTCCTGCACTTGTACCCTGGATTACGCTACGCTTCGGTTGGCGGGCCGCATTTTTTTCTACCGGCATCTTCAGTATGCTGTGGATCGCATGGTGGTATCGCTTCTATCGCAGACCTGCCAATCATCCGACGCTGACCGGTGCTGAGTTGCGCCACATCTATCAGGACGCCACCTCTCAGATGGGCCCCGACATCCCTTGGGTGCGGCTACTCGGCTATCGACAGACATGGGCCTTCGCCATTGGCAAGTTTCTCACCGATCCTATATGGTGGTTCTATCTTTTTTGGCTCCCATCGTACTTCAGCACAAAGTTTCACCTGAACCTGGCACATCTTGGGCTTCCACTGATCGTTGTTTACAACGTATCCGCTATCGGCAGCATTGGCGGCGGCTGGCTGCCGGTCCCATTTCGAAAGCTGGGCCTCACAACTGCTGGAGCGCGCCTGCTTGCGATGTTGCTGTGCGCGTGCCTCGTAGTGCCTATCTCGCTGGTCAGTTCGCTGCAATCCGAGTGGGCTGTAATCGGCCTACTGAGCCTTGCCACTGCGGCACACCAAGGCTGGTCCGCCAATCTATTTACCACTGCATCGGACATGTTCCCGCGCAGCGCCATCGGCGCCGTAGTCGGGATTGGCGGCATGGCCGGCTCTGTGGGAGGGGTCCTGCTTGCCACCAGCGCCGGATGGATTCTTCAAATGACCGGCAGCTATGTCATTCTCTTCGCCATCGCTGCCAGTGCATATTTGCTGGCGCTACTCATCATCCGCGTCCTCGCACCGGGACTGAAAAAGGTTGAATTTAGCGTGTAGCTTCTCGATTTGCCCTGGCGCTTATGCCTCCGGCGCGCCAATGACCCAATCGACAATTTCGGGCACGCTCAACCGCGACAGCGTCTATTCCTGGCGATGGACATCAGAATTGTCCGTCTTTATCGGCGGCGAGAGGGCGTCCCACTCTCATCCCATCGAGGCGATTGCAAAAAAACGCTCATTCATTGGCGAGAACGCGCATTGGACTCCGCCCATGCTCCTCTGCATTGGCATAATATCTTCGAGCGCGATCTATCCACTCTTCTATAGCGCCATTCTTCCCTTAACAAGCACACGTCAAAAAAGTTATGCTGATTCACGACGTTTCGTTCAAGGAACGGCATACCGGAGGCAAGGTTGCCCAAAGCGAAGATTAAGCGACTTTACTTGATTCCCATTCTGTCGCGGGCGCTCGACGTGCTCGAGCTATTGGAAGAGACCCACGCACCGGTGACTCTCGAAGATGTCTACCAGCGCACCCAGATTTCGAAAACCAGCGTCTACCGCATACTGAAGACCCTGGTCCATCGAGGCTATGTGGCTCAGGCCCAGGATGGTCAATATCGTCTGCTATCGCGCCCCAAGCGGCTGCGTTTTGGCTTTGGCGCCCAGAGTGCCGAAATGCCTTTCTCCGTGGCGGTCGCACATAGTATGACGGCAGCAGCCGGAGCAGCGGGGGTGGAGTTGATCATTCTCGATAATCGCTACGACCCAGCCAGCGCGATCCAGAACGCGGAAGAGTTTGTGCGCCAGCGGGTTGATCTGGCATTTGAGTTTCAAGTGGAGGAGCATGTAGCCCCCCGTGTCGCTCACATCTTTAAAAAGGCCGATATTCCCCTGGTCGCCATCGACGTGCCCCACCCCAATGCCACTTATTTTGGCGTCGACAACTTTGAGGTAGGGTATGAAGCTGGCACTTTGCTTGCCCAGCACGCTCTCCGTACGTGGAAGGGCGAAGTGGACTGGGTCTTGGGAGTCGGATTCTCGGAGGCCGGCAGCTTTGTCCAGAGCCGCATCACTGGTGCCTTCGAAGGAATCCGTGAGCGTCTCAGAGATATTCCCATCGATCGCTTCAGACAGCTTGAGGGCCGGGGCATGCGCGAACCAAGCCGACAGGCGATCACGGAGTTTCTTCACGGCCAAAGTAGCGATCTTCATATCCTAGTCACGGCCGCCACTGATTCGAGCGCTCTCGGTGTTCTCGATGCCGCTCGCGCCGCCTGCCGTGAATCTGATTTCGCCATTGCCGGCCAGGATTGCATTGCAGAAGTGCTCGAAGAAATGCGCTCAGGCAAGAGCGCCATTATAGGATCGGTTTCTCATGAGGCCGAAAACTATGGCCCGCGCCTCATTCAACTCGGTATCGCCCTGCTGCGCGGCTATACCGTCCCGCCTTACAACTACGTGCGCCATCGCGTGATCACTCCGGAAACTCTTACGGCTCAATCGGAAACCTAGAGCGTGGGCCACAACGGTTTCGACTTGCCGAGCGAGGATCTCCGGCCCTAGAGCAAGCCATTCTAGCGGTGCTAATATACTTTGCCTGCACCGTTGGAGCGGTCTATTAAGCGGCCTACTAGTGGAGACTCACTTCACGCCGTTTGGATCGTCGTGCACCTCTACAAGCCGCTCGGAGTCAGACTACCGCAATTGGATCTGGCGGCCGATAGTAGTTTACGCGACTCAGAGAGAAAAGAAGATATGGTGAGTCTTACTGGTTTTTAAAGCCGGACGCGGTACCTATAGCATGAGCAACTGCGCCGCCCACCGGAGGAATCCACCACTGTTTCGATTTGTGTTTCTTTAACCAATAGCTGAGGCCTGATCCATAGGCGACAAACCCGAACCCTACAGCCAGCTGGCCGGCGTGCGAGGAGGGCATTAAAGGATTCCCTTCCTGGCAGTGATGATCGGCTATGCAGTGTTGTGTCATTTCCACATCAAAGATCATCATCCCTAGCTGCAAGCCGTTCACCAACATATACTTTTTGTCGATAGTCCGGGGGGGGACATCCGTGTGCACCGGCGTGACAGTCACAGCCGACGAAACCGCGTACGGAACCCCATAGGAGATAAGACTTGTCGACACCGTAGCAGGCGGCATTGTCTGCGCCTGCAACTGCGGAGCCTCGGGCAGTTGCGTGGAGGGAACCGCAGCTTCCTGCGCAAAGCACGACCATCCTCCCATGGCAATTACCAGTCCCAGGATCGTACTTCGCGGTGCGTTCATCTCCCCCTCCAATCGCGCATTCATGGCTGAAAATGTTATCGGCCAAATACGAGACAGGTTGAGGCAGTGCATAACTTCTTGCTCTGGAAAACGCGAATTCGACGGTTAGCCGGCTCCCTGATACCATTCCATATACTTGGTCACAAGGTCGCTTCAGACGAGTAGGGCATCTGCCAAGAGCGCGGCGCAACGATGAACTACTCTGATAGATCAGCATGTTTATCAAAATAATCAGGACACATAAGACGAACGAGTTGAGCGCCAAGCACATCCAGGCGAGCACCAAGGTCAGTAGCCTGGCAGACACAGAACCTGTGCATATACCTATGATTACAGGCGTATTGCTCTTTTTGCTGCTGGCTTTCGCCACGGCCACCGTCTTTGTTCGGGAAGCTTGGGCGCTCCAGTGCTTTCAGATAGGCATTTATATACTTCTTGCCGTATATCTTGTTATCGGCTTTTTTAGAAAAAAGGAATATGTAGCGGGCGGGATCGCGCCATGGCTTGTGTATCTGATTCCGCTCTGGGGAGCCTTGCAGATTTTTGCGCACACTACCGCTTCCAGCTTTGAAACGCGACAGGCCGTTTTGCGATGGGGATCTCTTGCCGGTGTGTTTTTCTTGAGCCAGGCGATTGGACATTCCACCGCGGCGCGACGCAACTTTCTGAGTGCTTTCCTGCTTTTCGCGACGGGCATGGCGGTGCTGTGCGTCACTCAAATCGTTACCTCGCAAGGCCGTGTGTTATGGATTTTCTCCAGCGGCTATCCGGATGTTTATGCAACGTTCCAGAACCAAAATAATTATGCGCAGTTTATTGAACTCGCGCTGCCTATCGCGCTGTGGAGAGCCGTGAGTGAGGGGAAGCGAGCCTGGAGGTATGGTCTGGCTAGCGGAGTGCTCTATGCCTCGGTGATTGCCTCGGCTTCACGTGCGGGGACAGCGATCTGCACGGTAGAGTTGCTAACCATGCTGATCATCGCTCTTATGACCTTGCGCAACCGGAAGACGGGCCTTCCTTCCCGTTCCACTGCGGCAGTTCTGGTGATGGTGCCGGTCTTGGCAGGAGCTTTCACACTCGCGGTGGGATGGCAGCATGTATGGGACCGCTTTCAAGGACACGATCCTTTCTCAGGACGCCGAGAGTTTCTTCAAGCTGCCGTGGATATGATCGAACACCGGCCATGGACCGGGTACGGCTTGGGAACGTTTCCCGAGGTCTACCAACAACATGCGGTCAAGGACTTCCCTTTTTACGCTAACCATGCACACAACGATTGGGCAGAGTTTGCCGCCGATGGAGGACTTCCCTTTCTGCTGCTTGTCCTGGTTCCTTTCGCCATGGTCATTCCTACGGCAGTTCGCCATCCTTGGGGAATAGGCCTGCTCGCGGTGATGTTACACGCATGTGTGGACTACCCTTTTCCACGTCCGGGAGTTTCCGGATGGATATTTGCACTGGCCGGGATACTCTACATGACGCGAGAGTCGGACATGCATTTGCATCGAGCGTGGAGAGAGCCACGCGATGCTGGCTCTTCCCTGCAATCATCCTCTCCCGACAGAGAATCACGGCCATGCTGTCAAGTCAGGCAACTCTCGCTGACGGAAGCGGAACAAGAAACTGGGTCGCACCGGAATTTTCCGAAGGAGGCCGGTCCGTCGTGATGTATCGCAGGTAGAACCAGAAGATGACAAACATCGCAGTGAAGATTGCGATTGTAATCAATCGGCGAACAAGCCGCTTTCGACTTCGAACACTTATGCGAAATGGAATTCGGGGAGAGGGATTCGGCTGTCCCTGCGAGTCGACCATGCGTGCACGATCTTCGGGAACATAGAAGCGCACCCGGCATGCACGACACCGATAGGCCCGCCGACCACGAATATGCTGGAAGCCATCGCTCCAGTGCGTGCCTCGGGATACCCGAATATCGAGACTGCCACAACTTGGACACATCATACTCAAAGATGAGATGCAATTCCGTTGGACACATCATACTCAAAGATGAGATGCAATTCCGGTTGATACTATCACGAGTGTGCCAGAGATTCGAGGGGTGCCGATGGCGCGCTGGTAAGTGAGACGAAGGCGCATCATTGAAGTATCTCGTCCCACGGAAAACTCCATGGCCCCATGCGTCAGGGCGTCGCTCGAAAGGCCGTAAGAGTTTGCTAAGACTGCACCCGATTTCACGTCGATAACCTGCCATTGGATTCCGGTATCCGGAGCAATATCGACGGTCCGGTAAGAATAATTCATCGTATAGCGGCCCGGCATCAAGACTAAGATTTGCTCTGCAATAGAGCAGTTCTCCGGCTGCGCTCCCGTGAATTCTGTTTCCAGGCCGGACGTTCCTGTCCAGGAATGCAGACCCGGATACGATGAAAGCTCCCAATCGAAGTTAGTAGGCAACGGCGGTCGCGCAAAGTTGGGGTTATTCGGCAACATGGCGTCGGCAAGAACCCAATGCTGCCCAATCAGGGTCTTCCATAACGCATTCGCTCCAGGGGCGTCATCAGCGGCAACCAGCCCATTGACAATAGAAAGCAACAAAGGGCCATCGGTTTCCGGATTGCCCACGCGCACCAGCCGGGGAGCAACACTATCGGCTATGCGCATACTACCTCTTCCGATCAGGAATCGAAGATATTGGCGAACCAGTTCGGGATTATCGCTCAGGATATTCGCAGTAATCTGCTGGGGATCGGGGGAGACCCGCCAGCACAATTCAAATAGCGCGCCCATATCATCGGACGGCATTTCCGCAGCCTGGCGAGCCCATGTCCAGAATGCGGGTATGTTATCCCGCCGCAAATAATAGTTCGCAAGACTCCAACGCGGCCTGTATGTGCGGTCTACTGAAAAAGCTTGCAGAAGAAACTTCTCTGCACGGCTGTAGTCGCCGTCTGCCTCATAACGCAATCCCAGTTCGATTGCAGCTTGGGCATTGTATCGGTTCAGACTTAGTGCCGTTTCGAGCAATTCAGTGCTGTGAGTTTCATCCAACTGCGCCAGCCGCGAATAAGCATCCGAATCGTCGGGTTCCAACAGGATGACTGACCGTAGGGAATCCGCGGTGTCTTGTCTGAAGAGAAAATCAGTGCGAGTCAGCTTCAACGAGTTCCACATTCCCCACAGGCAGCCACTTACAACGAGTGTACTTAATGCAATCGCGGGAAACCGGTCGAGAAACGACATCAGACTTAGCCCTTTTGAAATGCTAGCATTTTGAATCGACCTATCGAAAAGCTATTCATTATTCTCTTTCCTTTACTCATACTGCATGACAAATGTATTACATCGACTGTATCCATTGTGCATTTCCTACAGGAGTGGGTAAATTGGTTGCAACCGCCAGCACTTCGATGTATAGAGAAGGATAGCGCTGATAATCGCGGTCTGCGTAGGAGATCATCCATGGTCAAGAAACTGCCGATCGTTACGATGTTATTTTGCACGGCTACTTATGCGGCAGCCGCTACGATTGCGATTGGTACGGCCAGTGCGCGAGGAGATTTGCGCGTCGACGGCTATATGGTCAAGGGCGATGCAACACTCTTCGATGGCACAGTGGTCCAAACTGGACAGGCGTCGGCAGTGCTGCATCTTGAGAAAGGTGTGGAGATCAAACTGGCTACCGGTTCACGCGGCATCCTCTATCGCAATCGGCTTGTGCTTGAACAAGGGGCGAGCGAGTGGACAGGCTCCGGTTCCTTTCTGCTCGAAGCAAACGGTCTGCATGTGACTCCCAGCGAACCAAATTCTCGCGGTCAGATTTCAATAGGCAGCGGAAATACGGTACAAGTAGCGGCAACGACCGGTGGACTTAGGGTGACGAATGAGCACGGCCTTCTGCTTGCGAGCGTGCATCCGGGAAGTCCGCTTTCGTTTGGTGCGCTCCAAGAGACCACGCAGGGGCCGATCCCGATGAATCTTTTTGGAACCCTGACCAAGGCCGAGGGTCGCTACTACCTTGCACTGCCCAAACCCGATCTTGGAGTGGTCTACGAGGTGAAGAGTGAGAAGGGGCTCGACAACCTGGTGAGCAAAAAAGTCGAGATCGCCGGAACCGTGGACACAAGTGTGAAGGCTGCGGGCGGCAACGCTTCCTATGTGCTGGTTGCCTCAAGCATCAAGGAGATTCGCCCGGGAGGGCTGTCGATGCCGGCTAAGGTTATTCTCGGCACTACCGGCCTCGGCGCCGCGACCGCGGTGAGCACGGGCATCTATGCGGCCAATCAATCGGCCACCCCGGCAAGCCGCTAACTGTTGACCCAGTATCGAATTGCTGAGCCAAGGCGCACGACTTCAGGAGTTGAGAGGGCGCAACAGCCAGCATCCAGGGGCAGGTGGGCGCTGAGAAGCAAAGGGATCTGAGAGCAGTCGTAGAAATGAGCATATTTTTATAAAAGCAGCAACTTAAAATTCCGGTAGGAGTGATAGTGAGCTCTTCATTGAAATAGAGTCAGCCAATTTTTGCTCGATGCAAAATGACCCATTTCGCAACATTTTCATGTTGAGTTTTCAGCTCGATTTGGAGCATTTTCGGACACGCTAATTAAATATTTTTAGTTATTTCCAAACTAAAGTAATACACTTGTCTCACGTTTTACTTGTTTGAGTAATGTTCAGGTGTTACTTTCGGGTTGCAAGTTACTTTCATTTGCTTTGTCTTAGTTTTCATCGAGCGGGCAGCTCACCTGCCACTCGACCGCACCTAAATGCGGAGAGGGTAGTCTTGCGTTCAATCGGTTTCATCCTATGGGACTGAGG
>JAATGG010000132.1 GCA_015654835.1 Terriglobales bacterium | reverse complement strand
CTACACCGGCACGCTGATCAACTGGGCAAGAGAGATGTTCGGCTACGATGTGGAAGTCGTCAAGCGCAATGAATTACATACCTTCAAAGTTCTGCCCAAGCGATGGATCGTGGAGAGGAACTTCGCTTGGATGGGGTGGTCCAGAAGGCTGAGCAAAGACTACGAACTTCGCCCAACCTCCTCGGAAGCAATGATCTGGATTAGCTTCACCCATACGCTGCTGAGAAGAACTTAGTTTGTGGACAGGTTCTTAGGCTTGGGTTCTGGCATGGCTCTTTTATCTCCTGCATAATGGCGGCTTGCACCGCGGTTTGGGGCGATACTGCTGGGGGAGGGATGTGTAACATCCGTATCATCCCTCTATACAATTATATGTACCCCAGAAATATAGACACGTCAAGGCTTTTGTGGGGTACAATATTTTTGTGGACGAATGGAAATGCTATCGCGATTGCCAGCGATCCAGCACCGAACACTATGACCGCTGCCACAAAAATACGGTTGAGGAGTGCTTCTATGTCCGTAGAGGCCTTGAAGTCTTTATTCGACGTTTTGACGGTAGTATTGCTGGGTCTGACGTTCTTGGCCGGGACGGGTGTTCTCATCACTGGGAACATCATCAATAGACGCCAATCTGAACAATTGAAGACTTTCGATTCCGACATGACGAAGGCCAAGTCCGAACTAGCCACCCAACAAGAGAGAGCAGCAAAAGCAGAAGGAAATATCGCGCTGGCCGAGCAACATGCGGCAGAGGCAAATGCCAAAGCCGAGGGCTTCCGCCTTGACATTGCTAGCGCTAATGAGCGTGCAGAGAAGGCGCAGGCGAGTCTGGCCCTTGCGGAACAACACGCAGCGGAGGCGAATACGAAAGCCGAGGGCTTCCGGCTAGACATCGCCAAAGCAAACCAAGCGTCTTCCGAGGCTCAGGCACAAGTAGCGGGAGCTACCGTCGAAGCGGCAAAACAGGCCGTTTCCCAGAACCTGGCGCACCTCAGAGACACATTCCATACAACACCTTCCCGCCGATTTTTTTACGGCCTTGTAGCATTTTCCCTATCGCAATATTCTCTGGAGGCAATTTGAAGTTCCCCAATAGAATTATCCCCACCTGCATCATCGTGGCGGCCGTTACAGCCGTCGGTTATACCCAGTCAACGGCCACGTTGTCTGGCAGCGTCACTGATCCCTCAGGTGCCGTCGTACCACAGGCTCAGGTCGCCGTGCATGGCTTAGCCACCGGCATTGACCGCGTAGTGACCTCCGACTCGGCAGGCAACTACTCGGTTCCCTCCCTGCAGCCCGGCAATTACAGCGTGACAGTCCAAGCGTCCGGATTTGCAAATTATCGGTTATCCAGCATAACGCTCCAGGTCGACCAATCCGTCACCGTGAATGTGAAGCTGACCATGGCCTCTACCGGCGAAGTTGTAGAGGTGCGAGGCGCTGCGTCCATCGTCGATGCACAGACCATTACAGTTGGGCAGGTGATCGATCAGAAGACGGTCCAGGAAATCCCACTGAATGGCCGTCATTTTCTCGATCTCACAAATCTGACACCAGGTACGGTCGTTCCCCCGGTCACAGGGAATCTGACTGGCGCCAGCCGTGGACTTGGAGCCAATTCATTCAATACGGCGGGGCAACGCGAAGACTCCGTCAACTACATGATCAATGGCATCAATCTCAACGATGCGTCACAGAATCAGATCACGTTCCAGCCGTCAATCAACACCACGGCTGAATTCAAAATCTCCAATTCCACTTACTCCGCAGAGTATGGACGTTCCTCCGGAGCCATTGTGAATGTCGCCACTCGCTCAGGAACAAACGCGTTCCATGGTGAAGCATTCGACTACCTTCGGAATAACTATTTTGACGCACGCAACTACTTCAACCGCAAGCCCAGTAGACAAAATTCTTTTATCCGAAACAATTTCGGCGGAGCATTCTCAGGTCCGATCTGGAAGGATCATACTTTCTTCTTTCTAAGCTACGAGGGCCTGCGACAATTACAGGGACTGCTCTTCAATGGCAATGTCCTAAGCTCGGCACAGCGCGCACAGTTCGCAGCAAGCCCGGCCGGCCCTGCTTACGCTCAACTCATCAACATCATTCCCACCGGCAACAATGCGACCGGCACGGTCTTCCAGGGATCTTCTTCCGGACCGGTGAATGTCGACCAAGGATCGGGGGATGTTTATCACACCATTTCCGCAATTGACAATATTCACGCTTACTATGCGTGGCAACAGGATGCGCGTACCGAACCGAACTTGCAGGGAAACACGATTCCCGGATTTGGCGATCATCGCACCGCACATCGTCAGATCGGCACCATCAACGAAGTACATATCTTCACACCCAACATCATCAACGAAGCGCGCCTTGGTTTCAATCGCATCGCAATTGCCTTCGTCCCCAATACGCCTGAAAACCCGCTCAGCTTTGGCATCCAGAACGGTGTTGCCTATAACTCGGCGCTGCCACAGATCACAGTGCAGGATATCGGCCTGAACTTTGGAGGTCCTTCCGGTTTTCCGCAAGGCCGTTTTGATACGACCGGCGTCTTCTCTGACACGCTCTCGTGGACTTTTGGCAAGCAAACAATCAAAGCAGGCGGAGAATTTCGCCGCTTCATCGGCGATTCATTCACACAAACTGCAGGCACTCTTGCATTCAGTTCGACGCAAAACTTCATCAATGGAATCGCCAGTTCTTTTAGCGTAACTCCCACGCAGACCAGTAGCCGCATCTTCGAAAATGCAGTTGGCGGTTTTATGTCGGATAACTACAAGATCACCCAGAAATTTCAAGCCGAGATTGGCTTTCGCTACGAGTGGAACGGAACGCCCACCGAGGGCGGAGGGCGTTTCGTGAACTTTAATCAGGCTAACGACACCTTGGTACATGTAAGCGAACCCTACGCCCAAAATTTCAACTACGAGCCGCGCGTCGGATTCATTTACGACTTTCATGGCAACAGCGATATTGTTCTGCGTGGAGGTTTCGGCATTCTCGCAGACGAGCCAGTCAGTGGCGTTGTCACGGGGTTAGCCAGCAATCCGCCGAATGCAAATCCCGTAACAGAGACAGGTTCCTTACCCGTAGGCACGCTCTACAGCACGGCAACGCTTGCTTCACTCGCGCCCAGCGCAACGAATCCACGACTGACAAACGCCTACACAGAGAGCTACAACCTGAATCTGCAACAACAGTTCGGTCCAACCACCGTCATGGAACTTGGGTATATCGGTTCTGAGGGTAAGCATCTGCGCGTTAGTCGCAACATCAATCAATTCATTTACTCCAACGGCACGGCCGCCCGACCCTATCCAACCCTTTCTTCGACAAGCACAATCCGTCCAGATGCCGGACTGGGCAATATTAATTACATCGATTCAGTCTCCGTTTCCAACTACAACGCGTTATGGATTACAGTGCGCGAGGCACTCACGCATGGCATTCAAATCAATTCAAGCTATACATGGTCCAAATCACAGGACATTAATTCCTTAGGTTCTCAGGGCACATATTCCCTGCAGAATAGTTTTAATCCCAAGGGCGACTACGGTCTGTCGGATTTCGACGCACGCCACCACTTCGTCTTCTCCGGCACCTGGAATCTCCCCTTCCATCGCAATCGGCTGGTTGATGGCTGGTTACTTGCAAACATCACCCAACTGCAAAGCGGCAATCCTCTAAACGTGGTAACTACGTCCACCTATACCGGAGTCTCCGGCTATATCCGGCCAACTCTGCTCGGCCATTACACAACTGGCCGCCAGCCTACGCTGGCAAATGGAAACGTGCCTTTCATCCAGGGCACAGTCTGCATAACCATCGCTCCGGGATGTACCTTCTATGCCCAGCCAGCCGGCTTTGGCAATCTGCGGCGCAATGCACTCACCGGACCAGGCTTCGCAGATACCGACCTCTCTTTGGAGAAGACCACCAAGTTAACGGCATCGACCGCGGTTGTGTTGCGCGTGGATGCCTTCGACCTGCTTAACCATACAAACTTCGGAAATCCAGTCTTAAGTGCAACCGGCTCTCCCACAAGCACCTTCGGTCAGATATCTTCGACACGCACCGCCGTCGGCGATGCGGGCTCATCCCGACAGCTACAGTTCGCAATGCGCTTCGAGTTCTAGCGTAGAGCACAACTAAAGGCAGGAAGCCGCGCTTGCACGCGGCTTCCTGCCTTTTCATCTCTTCCCAGGTAGCACAACGAGAATCGGAAATTCCCTAGTTACTCAAACTACAGGTCATGTTTGCTGAAGTTGTATTGTCCTGAATAACCGTTCCCGGCTCCGAACCATACTCGAAATCCACAAAGGTATTATTCGCAGCCAGATTTGGCCCACAGATGGTATTGTCAGTCACACTTAGGTTCTGAGCCGCTCCAATGGCCACACCGTGCTGCCATAAACCCTCAATCAGGTTGTTATAAACTTTTGTCCCGGTGCCCCATGCTTCAATGCCATAGGGATAGTAACAACCCGAACCGGTACAATCCACGGCCACTGGCATATTTGCGTTAATCACGTTATCGTGCACTAGAATGCCGGTGCCTGAGTCCGAAGTTGCGGCAATAGAGAGGCCATAGGTCAAAGCCCAGGCATACAACGGCGAACTTACGCTGTTGTATGCAACCTCAAGACCGCCTGCCTTGCTATCTTGCTGCTCAATTGCGATGCGATGCCCGCGGAGAAAGGTGTTGTGATTGATGTGCACATTCATTCCATCCAAACTGTCGTAGAAGATATGGACACCTTCAGTAAATGTGTCAAACGTGTTGTATTCGATGGTCACATTTGAAAGACCGTAGCCAAATATCCCGGATGAAAACACCTCGTCCTCAAAAACATCGTGCAAGTTGGCGCCGATATTCTTAAATGTATTGTGCGAGAAATCCGAGTTCGTCGCGTTGCTGTCAATAAAGATCGCAATTTCAGTCGTCCAGTTTATATAAGGTGCATTGATATTCTGGAAAGTATTGTCTTCGACATTGACACCTGTAACTGGACCGCCAAGATACAATCCGCCACCATCGAACGTAAAGTTCTGAAGCGTCAGGCCATTGCCGTAGAACACCATCAGATCATAACCACCTGTTCCAGAAAGAATCGTCGTTCCTGAGTTAGAACCCAGATACGAACGACTATCGGGAAGACGAAGTCCAGGCACAATGAAGGGATAAGTTCCCGCGGCAAATGAAATTGTGTCTCCCGACTGGCTGCCGTTAATTGCATCCTGGATTTCTGCCTGTGTCATGGACGAATCGACCTGCACGACATGCCCGCTGGTAACGGTGACGATCGTCGAAGCGCTAACACCATTTTGGCTCGCCATCACAGTCGCTGTCCCCGCATTGCCGCCTGTGACCAGGCCAGTTTGTACGCCCGCCACGGAGGTCGATGACGAGGACCACGTAACTGCGCCTGTAAGGTCCTTCACGGTCTGGTCGGAATAAGTGCCCATCGCCTTCAATTGAATGGTTGCACCTGCTCCCACCGTCGAGGCCCCGTTGATCTGAATCGCCTTGAGAGTGCTAACTGATTGAGACACCGCAACCGAAACAGGCGCGCTGGCAACGCCATTATACGATGCCGCAATCTGTGCACTGCCGGCAGCTAATCCAGTCACTATGCCCGCTTGAACCGTCGCTACAGAAGGGGAGGAGGACGTCCATGTAACCGCGCTTGTAAGGTCTTTCGCGGTCTGGTCGGAATAAGTGCCCACAGCCTTCAGTTGAATACTCGATCCTAGCCCCAACATCGATGCGCCACTAACCTGAATTCTCTGGATAGTTACAGTAGCCTGCGACACAGTAACCGGGACGGGAGCGCTAGCGACACCGCCGTAGGATGCGACGATCTGTGTACCGCCAGTTGCCAGTCCTGTCACATTTCCCGCAGAGACCGAAGCAACTGAACTACTTGAGGATAGCCAGGTAGCTTGAGTCGTTACGTCTTTCGTAGAATTGTCTGAATAAGCGGCGGTTGCTGAAAGCCTGAGACTTTGGCCGATTTGCAGTAACGCCGAAGTACCGGAAACCGTGACCGACGAGATAGTCGGAACGGATGATTGCGATGCAGTGACAGTAATTATCGCGGTAGCACTAACAGGCGAATAGTGGCTGGAGTCGGCAGGTTGGAATGTAGCCTTCAAAGTTTGCGTTCCTGCCGGCAACACAGTGCCTGCAGCAGGACTGTAACTGAAAACTCCCGGCACATTCGCCGTGGCGTTCAGTTGCGCTTCTCCAAGTGCCGTACCCGCCGGCACGCTGGCCGGGGATGGCCATGTAATGATTGGAGTTGATGTTTGCGGGTTGGGATGGCCGCCAGGTGAAACAATACTGTTTAAAGGCCCCGCACAGCCAGTAACGACTTCAAACAAGAAAAAGAGCAAATACACCCTCAGTAGCGCAATCGAGATACGCATGTCTGCTTACAACCTCATCTATCAAATTCAAGGCAGTCATGCAATCGACACAGCCGAGACGCTAGCAACGAATGCGGCAAAAATAGTGCCCTACCATTCGCTCGGGCTGAATAGTCCTGTGAATGGCGCCAATTCGTAACAATGCATTGCACCTGTTCAGGATCTGTTCTGAAGTCTCGCCTGATCATATCTTAGTTTCGGTATTTGATTAGGTGATAAAGATCACGTCGATATTGACTGAACTTCTTGTCTCTGTGCGAACCTCAGGAAGAAAACAGAAATTATCCTTCGCCGAGTCTTTTCGCTCGATACTCAAATCTATTGTCGCCCAATAGCAATAGACGGAACTCGTTGATCCTCTATATATTGGGTGTTCCAACTGGAACTACTTCGAACGGATATAGTCAGTATTTGCACCAGTATGCAATCGGTCTCAGATCTTGCCCAACGAATGCGCCATATCGCATTTCTGCTTGCCGTCCCGGCAAACGAAACGTCGGATGTACCTTCCGCCGCCCGCACCTGTATTTTCTCAAAATGTAACATAAGCCGCGACTCATTGTGATTACGACCTTTTGACTCCTGCATGTGAGATCTTGCAAGCCGAGTGCGCGTGCTCGGAAAAATATTCAGGCATACTCCTGAAAATACTTTCCTTTTTGTTCTCGTAGCACTGGCAAGTACGCTGCCTACATTTGCAGACGTAACCGTCAATAGTCTGCAGAACGGCGCGAAATCGGTATTGATCTCTTTACTTTCTCAAATGAGAGGCTATACCTCTACTGAGCAAAGGCCGTTAGCGGAATCGCCGATGCCATGGCCTTATATCCGGCAGGTGAAGGATGAAGATGATCGCCGCAGTCGTCATTCGGAAGCAACTGATCTGGATGCTGCGGGTCGCGCACAACGGCATCGAAATCAAAAACTGCATCGAAGTGCCCCGCCCCCCGAATCCATTGGTTCACCTCCTGCCGGTCCGCCTCGCTCAGAGGCCCCGGATGATAGTAAGTCGACCCCACATAAGGGGTAATTGTCGCGCCATAGACCCGCAGTCCATGCGCATGAGCGCGCGCAATGACCTGTTGATAGGCCGCAATCACGCGTTTCACCATTGCCGCGTGCGCTGCCGGAGGGACTTCGCCCTCTCGTGCCAGTCCTCCCAGATCGTTCACGCCCTCGAAGAGTATCACCCAGCGCACGCCTTCGGGAGCCAGCACGTCCCGGTCAAATCGAGACAGCACATTCGGTCCCAGTCCATCTGTAAGCAGATGATTGCCACCGATTCCCTGATTGGACACCCCGATATCCCGCGTCTTGCCGAAAGCCTGCAGCCGTGCAGCCAGTACATCTGTCCAGCGATCATTTCCGTTTGTCGTTGCTCCATGCCCGTCTGTAATCGAGTCGCCGAGAGCCACCACCGACGCGCTCCCGGGCGCAGTCCGCACGTCGATCTCCGATAGCTGGTACCAATGGTCCACGTGCCCAGGTTCTATAAGATTGGCCGCACCGACGTAATCTCCATGGACATAATAGGATGTCGCCCGAGACCCCGGATGCCCTGTCTCCCTTGCCGGAGACAAGTCCAGATGAAATGTCACCGCTACATCCGACAACGCTGCGACCGGATAATCCAGCGGATCTGAAATAAACTCCGCGCCTGGCGGAACCGTCACATCGGCATTCCCCGCAAATGTCAACGGACGATCGCTTGCAAGATCGATAGCAGAAGACGCGGATGAAACCGGCCGCGCCACATGGACTGCTGTGAGATGTAACGCATCCGTTCCAAAGGCATTCGAAACATGAACGCGCAGCGTCTGTCCGCCCAGCGATAGATGGAAGATTTGCCGCACGGTTGCGTCGCGCAGATCGTCTGACGGTAACGCATTCTGGGGCTCGGGAATCTGCTGTGAGGCGCCCCAACTGGCCACCCATACCTCTTCTTTGCGTGCAGAGGGCGTCTGGGCCCATAGGTAACTCGCAATCACAACGAACCCGAGAAGAGCAACAAAGCTTCGCATATGCTTCATGATGGGTACCTCACAAACAATCGAAGTAAATCGCTTTCGCGAGAGCCAAAAGCATATCATGCGACAGCATCTGTATGCACCACCTGTTCATGCCAGTTATGCTCGTTCCTTTTTCACGCCATCTGCCACCGCAACACGAGCTTGCGATCCTCTACTGGCGCCTATGTTTAGTCAGGTCACATGAACATGAGAGTTCCGTTGGGTATATCGGAGAAGCTAGCCATCGGCACTTGGCACAACAATTTCCGTGAAACAATTCCCTTCATTTAAGCGCGTGAATCTGAAATAAAACAAAGAGAAGTCGATCCGCAGCTAGCGCGGCATCATGACGATGCCGGTTTGAATAGCGAAGAACGCAGCCTCGGTCCGGTCGCTCACCTGAAGTTTTGCCGTCACGCTATTTACATGGTTTCGCACAGTAAACTTGCTGAGATGAAGCGCCGACGCAATCTCCTTATTTGTAAATCCTCGCGCGACGAGTTCAAGAATCTCTTTCTCGCGGGGACTAAGCTCCGCTCGGCGATTTCTTTCCGCAAGCCGCTGCATGATCCGGTGAGGAAAACATAATTTTCCGTCATGAACGTCGTGGATTCCCTGGACGATCATCTCGCTGTCCATATCCTTCAAAAGATATCCGCTCGCTCCGGCATCGACGGCCTGGTAAATTTCCTCATCGAATTCAAAGCTGGTTAAAACAATCACTTTTGTCACAGGCGAGACTCGCCGCAGGGTCCGGATTGATTCAACCCCTGAAATGCCGGGCATACGCAGATCCACGATCGCTACATCCACAACAGACCGTTCCACGCACGCGATCGCCTGATTCCCGTCTGGAACCGCAGCCACCAGACTCAATTCTTCTCGGCGCCCGAGCATGCTGCTGAGGCCTTCTCGAACGACCGGATGGTCGTCGACGATCAATATGCGAATCCCAGCGGGCATCAATTCGGTTTCCATTGGCGCTATACCTTTGGTTTTGAAAAGCGTCGCAATCGCTGTTGCACCGCTTGAGCAAAAGCGGACACACGAACAATGGGAGCCTTGACCACAACTCGAGTGCCTTCCCCGGGCGAACTCAACACTTCGAGATGAGCTGGAAGTAAAGAAGCTCTCCGCATCATTCCTCTCAAGCCAAGACCATAGTTGTCTACATTGGCCACAAACCCACGGCCATCGTCCCTGATGGAAAGCTCGACGCTATCCTTCCTGAGTTCCACGCAGATATCGATTTCCGTGGCTCCTGAGTGGCGAATGGAGTTACTGATCGCTTCCTCCCCGATCAAGAATAAGGTATCCGCAATACGCTGCGGAAGATGCCGTTCGGGATGACTATGAGACGAATGGATCGTCAACGATCTGCCATTGCTCAGTCGCAGTGCAAATTGCTTCAGCGATTCCGCCATATTTGTGTCTCTACCTGTGAAGACCGGCCGAATCGTGGTAATGCTTCGTTTGGCCTCATTGTGACTGCGCCTTACCATGTCCAGAACTATCTCTATCTCGCCGCGAAGCGGATTCTCTCCAGGAACTTCGTCTCGCATTCCCTGCAGCTTAAAGGCTATTCCCGCGAAACTTTGAGCCAAGGTATCGTGAATATCGAGTGCAATGCGTTCTCGCTCCTGCGAGACGGCCAAGTCGCATATGCGTTGAATATGACTGAGCAACGCGCGGATAGTCACCGCAAGCAGGAAAGCGCCCATCAAGATAAAGATGATATGTTCCCACGTCCACCAGGGCAGCAATCCTGTTCCTCTAAGCCTATCTGTAGAAGGCAACTTTCTATGACAACCGCCGATGCCCGGTAGCTCAAAAAACATGGCCAAGACCATGAGGTCTCTTCGATTGGCAGGTACTATTGGGGCGAGCGCAAACTTCGAAAATTTTCCAGCGTGACGCGCCCAATGCAGAAAATGCTCGATCAGGCCTGGGGTCGCGCTCGACCGTTTATTGAAGTCGGTCATCCGTGTCGATTACTACCAGCATTATTCCATCCGCAATCAAAGAACAGTGTACGCTGAGATTCGTTCGCGTAGCCGATTATATCGCGCATTCATGCGTTTGGCATCGCTTTAGAAATACTGAAACTACAGAGAGTATTTGCTCTGCCCGGGACGCCGAATCCCTTCTATTGAGGACGTAATCGCAAACTTTGGCTGCCAGATGGAGAAGATGATCTGTGTTGCCCCGACCCTCTGCACGAAATTCGGCGATAAATGCGAACGGCCAGGACAGAATGTCCTGGCCGTTCCCCTAAAGAAGCATCAAGCTAAAAGAGATAACGTCCACCAAACTGGAGCGTACGCGAGTTGCCAAAAGCGGTGATATAGCCAAAGGTTCCCCCGCCCACGGTCGAGTTTGGATTGGTAAGTTGAGGATGGTTGGTCGCATTGAATGCTTCGAACCGGAGTTGGAACGAGGATTTGCGATAGACCTGGAACGACCGAAAGATGCTGGCATTGAGAGCAGACACGCCAGGTCCACGAAATTCGTTGCGGCGAGTGTTGGAGAATGTAGGCGAAGCATTGTCCGGGTTCGTTGCCGGAGTTTGTCCCGGCTCGGTCGGTGTCGTGAAGACAGATGGATCGAACCATGGCTTGCCACCGCTCACCGAATTGTTGCCGACAGTGCGATTGTGTCCGCCCTCCTGCTTATAAGAACCGACAAGCTCAGCGAAAAGAGTGTTGCCTGGCGCGTTCAAACCCGAACTCGCAGGGTTCACAGAGAACGGAGCGCCACTCACGTGACTATACTGGCCGTTCAGTTGGAATCCGCCCAGAATTGCGCTCGCGATGCCCGATTTAGCAAGGGCATGTCCGTGTCCAAAGGGCAGGTTGTAGATACCCCAGATTTGCAGATTATGCGTGCGATCATAGCTCGCCAAGCTGCGCATCAGCGGAAAATATGCAGGATAGGAGTTCGCTGTACCAGCCGACCCGGAACCGGCTCCGTTATCTTCATAATCGTATGCTTTCGACCAGGTATACACCACACCGTACTGCGCCAACTTGCTGGCGTTATAGGTCAGTTGCGCCTGAAGACCGCTATATCCTGCGCTCATGCTCGGCGCATTCATCGTGATGCCACCCGTGTTATAGCAAACGGGATTGGATGTACCGGTGCAATGCAACTGGTTGACGATCGTGTTCGCCTGAAAGGAACAAGGTCCAGTCAGACCGGAACTGGGGTTGTATTGTCCATTCGGCATGCAAGTCGTCGCTATGCTTGGAATCGGCGCGGCATCGAGAGTGTAGCCAACCAACTGACGGACCTGATGAGTACCGACGTAGCCAACATTTGCGACATACTGATGCCCAAGATCCCTTTGGATAAACAAGTTCCAACTCTCAATGTATCCGCGGCGATATTTCTGTGGCGCTGTGTTCGTCCCCCCGCTGATCGGCAGCGAAGCAAAGCCTGTCGCAAAGCTCGGAGGAACGTTCAGAGGAATGCCGTAGGCGAGAGTCATCGGCTGGCCGGCATTGCCGTAAGGGCCAGTCGTATTCCCCGTATCCACGGCAATCGTATTCGCTGCCGGACCGCTATAGGCCGGAGCCTGATCCATCGGGAAAGCATCGCGAAGGAAGCGGAGGCTATCCGGATCGGTTGTCAAGCCGCCACCTGCACGTATGACGGTCTTATCGTTCAGACGGTAGGCGAAGCCAAGACGCGGAGCGAAGAAGCCGTATCCCATGTCGAGGCCGGAGTTCTGCGGAAGCCCGTTGACTCCACCAACCTCGACGTTCGCGCTCTGCGGCAGAGCGGGGTTGAGGATATAAACACCGGTATGATCGCGATACGGAGCGGGATAGAACTCATAACGAACTCCGTAATTCACGGTCAGCTTCGAAGTAGCTGTCCACTGATCCTGAGCATATGCCCCGAACTCAGTCCATCGTAGTGAATTGGGATTGGCAATCTGCGATGCTCTTGCCACCGCCGTGCCGTTCCCCTGATTAGGCAGACCCAGCATAAAATCGGCCAATGCCGTGTAGGAGTTAGGCGTGTTCGCGTTGCCTTTGCTGTCGAGGTCCAACGCTCCAACCGTCATGCCGCCCTGAAAGGCGAAACCGCCGCGGGCAGTACTGATTCCGCCGCCACTCGTCGGTTGAAAATGGTTGAGATCGAAGTGATAGTAACTAATGCCGTACTTGGTTGCGTGCTTACTCTTCGTCCAGCTCAGATTGACGTCACCAGTGAATTGATTATCGCGAAACAGAAAGGGATTGGCGCCATTTGCATTGCCAAGCGACGAGAAACCCGTCGTCGAACCGTTCGATGATACGGCGCCGAACGCAAGTGCAGGCTGGCCTGCATAATTAGCCCCAACACCGTTCGTCCCAGGGATCCCTAGCACGTCGGTGCCAAAGTTGCCGTCGGCGATATCGATAGAGGATTGCGCCCCGGTAACTTGTCTCGTGTAACCGAAGTCGGCATCCATCACCAGCGTTTGACTGAAGACGTGACTCGCTCCCAGTCCTACATTCTGAACGCGCCCGCTTGCCGCGCCAGGCTGGCCGCCATCAAATGTACCGCCGCCCGCCGCTCCCAGGTTCTGCGGATCGCTGACCGAGAATGGCTCTACACTATAACGGCCAAAAATCTGCGTGTTCTCAGACGGAGCATAGTCAATCTTCGTGTCCGAAGTATTGCGGTTGTAAGCCAATGTGCCAGTGCCAAAATAGTCGTTCGACATCTGGGCAGAGAGCAGGGACGAAGTAGGAGTCACCCTCGCGGAGATGGGCTGCAAGAGAGCAAGCATCTTGGATGCTTGCGGCACGATGCGCGAACTCGGAATGCAGTTGCAGCCATACTCCGACTGAAATGTCGGACGATAGCCTGCATCGTAGTAGCCATTGTGAGAATTCGGAGTGCCGACGGGAACCGGTACGCCCCCCGGCTGCGGATCATAGAGCATACCGGTAAATTGAGTCCCATTTCCTTGAAGCAGCCCCGCGTTGGCAGCCACTTCGGAAAAATCGCCTCCGAGCATGGCCGCGTCAGGAACAGAGACAAAGCCCGAAATAAGCTGACGCCGTGTGGTCCGCTCGAAGTTTTCGAAGAAAAACAACTTCTTTTTGCCCGTTGCAAGTTTTGGAATATAGACGGGACCGCCAATGTTAAAGCCATATTGATCGAAGACATTCTTCGGAACTGTAGGCGAAGCCTGGGGGGTCGCCGTATATCCTCGTGCATTGAGCGCGGCATCCTGGTAATACTCCCACGCGCTTCCATGAAAGTCGTGTGTGCCGCTCTTGATGGTAATGCTGATGGCAGCGCCACCTGCCAGGCCCTGTTCGGCGTTGAAAGAGTTGGTGATGATGTTGACGTTCTCAATCGAGTCCGCGGGCGGAACATAAGCAACCAAGTAAGGAAGCCATCCATAGTAGTTCATCGCGCCGTCGATGCGGGTGGTGTTGCTCATATCTTCAACACCATTGACGTTGACAGACATGGCCCGCGACGGGTTCGAGGCCGTCGAATTCTGTTCGGTTGGATTAGCCGCGCCAGGAATCAGGGTGTAAAGGCTTTGATAATTGCGGCCTTGCGTGCCGCCAACTGGAAGTTGGGCAAGCTGCGTCTCTGAAATTTCGGAACTGACTTCGGCTGTCTCTGTCTGCAGGGGCGCTGGAGCATCGGTCACCGTCACAGATTGCTCCACGCTGCCCACCACCAGAGCGATGTTGATGCGAATTTCACGATTCACTTCGACGGTAATGTTCTTCTGTGCGAATCCGGCGAAGTTTCCCGTTGGCGCAACGGAAATCGAATAAACACCCGGCAGAACATCGCCAAAACGATAGTCGCCCTGCGGCCCGGATTTGGTAGTACGCGTCTCACCAGTTCCCTGGTTCGTGAGCGTAATCGATCCATCGGCTACAACGGCGCCGCTCTTATCGGTAATAGTCCCGGTCAGGGAGCCATAAAGCACCTGCCCTTCCGCCGTAAACGCCATCGACAGAGTTGCTACCAAAGCAACCATCAGCATCCAGAGCCTGACGCTTGCCCAGTTCATTGCGGATTTTATTTCTTGCGTCTCGATCATCTGATCCTCCAAAAGCGTAACGATTGTCATGCATAAGTAGCCCTCTTGTTTCTGAAATACCGCTGGAAAAACGACTTCATCGTTAATCCCTTCAGTCAGCAGAGTTCGGACTTATGCCAGATGCTGTTTGACACCCACATTTGCAATCAACGTCGGCACGATTGCTTCGGTAACGCCTCTGAGGCGACAACATTCGTTCTCAGATGGGCTTTGCACGACAAGAACATATATCCGTCGAGCAACGCCTTTTGATCGCGTCCCGAACTATATGCAGATGCAACAACACACGCAATAGTACAAATGAACCATCCAGGGGGATTTGCCTGAAGCGCGGCCTTTCGGGTAAAGAGCAGGAGATCGTAGACGTCATGAGCACGATTCCCCGTGGATGACTTGTTTTTACAGAACACCGGAGGCCGTTGAAAACGGCAGAAGAAGAAAGGAGCGCCTCCCGGCCAAGAGTCGGGGCAAGGGCGATTTTGCAGAGATTGGACCCAAAACTCGTCCATCCGAATCAAGATTTTGTTTTGGATATAAACAATGGTTAATTGCCCCGGGGCGGCCCTGCATGTGAAATATCAATCCTTGTAGCTACAGGCAGGGGGTTTAGCGCTTTGGCTCTCCCCGGCCTTGTCCTCGCCGCTCGCAAAAACAGCAATACCGCCACAAGGCAAACAGGCCTTTTACTACGAACGCGGATTCAAGCCGCGACGGCAGGGCAGGCGCCCGACACCATTCCGGCAGAAAGTCCACTTGGGAATAGCGACACGGTGGCACTGCGGTGAACTTGCAGGATTCAGCAAGTTCACCGCAGTACCCCGTGGCTTGAAATTGGATTTCGGACCGTGTGCCGAGAAATGCAATTAAATGGGTCTACAAGGAAAAGCGTCCCTCATGAACAGGAACATTCAGGGGCGTGTTTTCTCTAAAGTAAACGCTGCGGCCTGAAAATCACCACGCAACTCAACGTCAAGGCCGTGTTGCATCCAGAAAGATCCGGTCGCGACGGCAGG
>JAATGG010000094.1 GCA_015654835.1 Terriglobales bacterium | reverse complement strand
CTAAAGCGTTTTCGATTCTGCTCTTAACAGAAGGCACGATGCCAAGTGGCAATTTCCTCAAGGAATTGCCACCTTGCACGATGCCAGAGATGTTAATAAGTGAATCGAAAACGCTCTAGCGCTGGCCGTAAGTGGCTTGGGAACCGTGTTTGCGGAGATAGTGGTGTTCACCGACGAACACCGGGAGTCCGGTAACGGACGGTTCCAGGAGCAAGGTGCGGAAGGCCATGCGGGCGATGTACTCAAGCACATCAGCGTGTTCGACGGCCTCTGCGGCGCTCTTGCCCCAGGTAAACGGAGCGTGGCCGGCTACCAGAACGCCGGGAACAGCAACCGGGTCCAGGCTTTTTTCCCGGAAGAGGCGAACGATGACCGCTCCCGTGTTGCGGACGTAAGCCTCGGCGACCTCTTCGGCGGTGAGGGAGGGGGTCACCGGGACCGGGCCGTGAAAATAGTCCGCGTGGGTAGTGCCGAGGCAGGGAATGGCCCGGCAGGCCTGGGCCCAGGAGGTCGCAAACTCAGAATGGGTGTGGACGACCCCCCCGATCTGCGGAAACTCGCGATAGAGCAGCGTGTGGGTGTCAAGATCGCTGGAGGGACGCAGCTTGCCTTCGACGATCCTGCCGTCGAGATCGGTGACGACCAGGTCGGCTGGCGTCATGGTGGCGTAATCGACGCCGCTGGGTTTGATGACGATCAGGGCCTCGGGTCCGGAGCGGTCGATTCCACTGGCGTTGCCGAAGGTATGCGGAGCCAGTCCGCGGCGGGCAATTTCGCGGTTGGCGTGGAGGACTTGTTCGCGGAGGGATTCGAGCAGCATCGGATTTTTCCTTGCAAAGGTCCGGAGGGAAGCGTTTACCCACACAGTCTAGCAGCGATTTGCCGTCCACCTGCGGCATTTCGTGACATATTAAAAAATCGCTATTTCGTTGCCGAGAGCTTCCGCTGCGGCTAGGATGGGAAAAATCCATGCAGGATTCATTGAGGGGGATCTATGGGCCGTGTGGTTTGGGGGGTCGTGGGTGGGGTTGCGTCCTGGTTACTGTTTTCGTCCGTCGCGCTGGCAGGGAGTCACAATGCCAGCGACTTTCCGCTGCGGGTTCATATCTTTCAGCACAATGCGCACTCCATGTATTATCACGGCAATCTGGAGCAGGCAGACGGAGAGGGCCGTGCCAACCTGTTTGAAAACGGCGAGCCCCAGGCCTTCGATTACAGCTATCGTTGTGGCGACCGACTGATGGATTCGGCCGGTTATGAAACCTATATGGCTCGCTGGAAAAAGAAGGGCCAGACGCTGGAGCTTCTGCTGCCGGTGATGGGCAAGCCGAATGCGGCGGAGACCTGCGATCTGAAGGTCAATATGAAGCCCTCAATGGCGTATCGTCGGCACAATGGCCTGTTGAGTGAGGAGCCAGCGTCGTCCTACAAACAATGGATGGAGAAGCACGAATACGATCCAGAGCACGGAAAGAACGAGCCTATCCCGACGCCACCGCAGGTGCCACCCCCGGCCGCTGCTGGCGCTCACGAGCACCCATAAGCGCAGCAGTTCCGCCAACACGCTCATGTGAGACGCCTGGCGATGTGGAGCAGCATACCGACGCAACCGTAGCGGCCTTCCTGGGGATAGGTCGTGCGGAGCTTGGCCTCCGGTCTCTGAGTTGCCCCTACACCTTTTCCGGGAATCCTTGTAGGATCAGGGAAAATCGGGCCATTGCGGCCTTTTCCGGGGAATCTTCAATGCGTCGTGCTGTTTTGGGTTGGGTAAGCGGGTTTGCAGCCTGTGTCTTTCTTCTGCCGGCGGCGACTGCCGCTGCGCGCGATCTTGCCGGATTTCCGTTACGCGTTCACGTCTTTCAGACGAGTGAAGCCGTGCATTCCCGCCGCGATGTGGTGCAAAACGTCGAGGGAACGGGGCGGGCAAACCTCTTCGAGAATCGCGAGCCGCGCGGCTTCGACTACAGCTTTAACTGCTCCCAGCGTGTGATGACCTCTTCGGGGTTCGAAACCTATCCGGCACGCTGGAAGAAGAAGGATCAGGTGCTGGAAATCGCGCTGCCGGTGATGGGCAAGCCTGGCGCGGCCCAGACCTGCGAACTCAAGGTGTTGATGAAGGACTTTGCCTATTTCAAGCGCGGCGGCGCGGTGGCAACAGAGCCGCGTGCGGCGTTCAAGGACTGGATGGTCAAGCGCGGATACGATCCCGAGCACGGCAAAGAAACGCCGTCCGTGACCGCTCCGTCGGGATCGGGCACGCATCGGTAGAGCGGTTTCTCCCAGGGCCGCTTCTACCGCAGGCCCCTTGCGCAAACCGGATCATGCGCCCGGCTGCGCAAAAATCGGATCGCATCCAGACGCGTGAAACATCTGGACACAGAGAGCATCCAAGCGATGGAGCCGTCCCAGCGTCGGCTCCTCTCGCACCCCAGGGTCGAAGGAATTGCGGCAACGCTGTAAACTCGCGCCTCCCACGGGCGTCTACCTGAGTGATGGCGGCTGGCACAACATTGGAACCGATCACCATGATCACGGCGGAAGAGAATGCCGCGCGGGAGTTTTCCGATGTTGTGGCGACTCACCGTCCGCAGATTTTCAGGTTTCTGCTGGCCTCGACGCGGGATGTGGATCTGGCCGAGACGCTGACCCAGGAATGCTTTCTCAAGGCATACCGCAATTGGGCCGGGTTTCGCGGCGAGTCGAGCGCCATGACCTGGCTGATGCGGATAGCCATCAATTTGCAGAAAGACCATTGGCGGAACCGCAGGATGCAGTTCTGGCGCCAGGCGCGGACCAACTCCGTCGATCTGGACGAGGCCAGCGAGTGGCTGCCCAGCGGCGAAAGTTCTCCGGAACAGCAGTTGCTGGCGCGGGAACGGGTGAAGCGGGTCTGGCAGTCGGTCGAAGGGCTGAGCGAGCGGCAGAGATCGATTTTTCTGCTGCGCTATGTGGAAGAAATGGAAATGAGCGAGATTGCGCAGGCCATCGGGCTGAGCGAGGGAACGGTGAAGGCGCATCTTTCGCGGGCAGTCGGCAGAGTGCGCGCGGAGTTGGGGGGAAGACGATGAGTTGCGAACAAGAGACTGTTGAAGAAGCGGGCAAGGCGGGTGTGGGCGGAGTGCAAGAAGGAGCAGCCGAGGGTCTGGCATTCGAGCAGGCGCTGGGAGACTTTCGCGCCAGTGTTCATGCCTGGAGCGAGGCTGCTTATCGTTGTCCGCGGACCGCGTTTGTGCCGGTTCCGCAGCACAGATTCTGGCGGCTGGCGGCGGGTTGGGCCCTGGGGTGCGCAATGGTTTCCGGGGTGGTTTCCGGGGGTGTGTACGAGCATCGGCGGCACCAGGAAACAGCCAGGATTGCGGCGGCTCAAGCGGCCGAGCAGCAGCGTCGGGTGATCGAACAGCGTGCCCGCGAAGAAGAGGATTTGCTGGCCAGGGTAGACAGCGCGGTGTCGCAGCAAGTTCCCGACGCCATGGAGCCGCTGGCTCGGTTGATGGCAGAGGATGAGAGCCGGTAGGGGCCGACCCCGTACCAAGAGATGTTTCGAAATATCAAGAGCAGGACGGAGACAAAAGCGATGAAGAAATCGATAGCCGTAAAGCTGAGTTTGGCGATTGCGGTAGTTTTGACGGCAGGAGCGGCAGGAGCGGCAGGAGCGGCAGGAGCGGCAGGAGCGCAAGGGCCGGGCGGCCCGGGATTCGGGCAGGAGTTTGGCCCGGGCTTTGGAGAGCATCGGCCGCCTATGGAGCGGGCTTTGGGGCCGCATGGGCCGCATGGCCGCTGGTGGAACGATCCCGCGGTTGTGGAGAAGCTGAAGCTGACCGATGACCAGCGCAAGGCAATGGACGGGATTCTGTTGCAGCATCGTGAGACGCTGATCGACTTGCGGGCGACTGTGGAAAAGGCGGAGTTGGGGATGGAGCCGCTCATGCGTGACGACCAGCCCAACGAGGCCAGAATTCTGGCGCAGATCGACAAAGTGGCGCAGGCTCGTGCCGAATTGGAGAAGGCGAATGCACGTTTTCTGCTGGCGATTCGCGGCAAGCTGACGCCGGACCAGTGGAAGGCGTTGCAGGCCGACCGCGCCGAGCGGATGCGGCGCCACGAGTGGGGTCCGCGCGGCGATGGGCCGCGTAGCAGGCCCCAGCACCCAGGGCCGAATCCTGGCGAGCCTCAAGGCATGGTGGAGCCGCCCAACCCCGATCGGCCTGAACCGCCGAGCGCGGGAGCCATTCAGTAAGCGAGTTTGACCAAAGTTTTTTAGGCAGAGAGCAACTACGGTTGAAGTTCATACCGGTGGCGGCAAGGGGATATCCTCTTGCCGCCGATTTTTTGTGTCGGAACCAGAGGCGAATACTTGTTGCATATCCAGACAGTCGTTTGGTACTGCGCAACAGAAGTGGTCTATTTTGCGGCATATTGTGTACCGATAAGAGCACATATGGCCCGAAATAGGGCAATGCGCACCAAATGGATTCTTTCGATAGGTGACTTAAGTTGTTTTTGTTGAAGTTATTTCGGGGCCCGCCGATGCGCATACCCATGACTGGCTCAGTAGAGAAGCCAATTATCTCCAGACTTTCTATGGAGACGTAATTTCGAGGGCATTCGACAAAATGGGCGGCAAAGGTACTGAAACCTTTGCCGCCCATTTTGTCGCAGAGATGCGGAGTTGTTATACGTGCTGCACGGCCTGCGCCAGATGACTGAGCGAAGCCTTTGCGTCGCCATAAAGCATGGAGGTGCAGGGCTTGAAGAAGAGCGGATTTTCAAGGCCCGAGAAGCCGCGTCCCTGGCCGCGTTTCAGTACGATGACGCTCTTGGCGTGATCCACTTCGAGGATGGGCATACCGGCAATCAGCGATTGTGGATTGTCGCGCGCATCGGGATTTACCACGTCGTTGGCGCCGATGACGACGGCCACGTCGGTCGAGGGGAACTCGGGATTGATCTGTTCCATCTCGTAGAGCGAGGAGTAGGGAACGTTGGCTTCGGCCAGCAGCACGTTCATGTGACCCGGCATACGGCCGGCCACGGGGTGAATGGCGTATTTGACCGAGACGCCGCGGGACTCAAGCAGTTCGGCAAGCTCGCGCACGGCGTGCTGGGCCTGCGCGGTCGCGAGGCCATAGCCGGGAACGAAGACCACGCGATTGGCGAAGGCCAGTTGCATGGCGGCATCGTCGATGCTGATTTCGCGCATGACGCCGTCGGCATTGGATGAGGCCACGGCAGTGACCGCGCCGAAGCCGCCGAAGAGCACGTTGGTGATGGAGCGGTTCATGGCCTTGCACATCAGGATAGAAAGAATCAGTCCCGAGAAGCCGTCGAGCGTGCCGGCGATGATGAGCACGTTATTGCCGAGCACGAAGCCGGTGGCGGCCGAGGCCAGGCCGGCATAGGAGTTCAGCAGCGACATGACGACCGGCATATCCGCCGAGCCGATGGGAATCACCAGCATGATGCCGAAGACGAAGGCGATGCCCAGCATGGAGTAGAAGACCGATTGGGCGCCGGGATGAGTCCAGAAGAAGACGAAGCAGACCACCATGGCCAGAAAAATGGCGAGGTTGAGGATGTTCTGGCCGCGAAACTGGATGGGTTTGCCGTGAATGATGCCTTGCAGCTTGCCGGCGGCGATGAGCGAGCCGGTGGTGGTGAGGGCGCCCAGCATGACTTCGAAGCCCAGCGCGCCGCGCGTGATCACGCCCATGTCCGACGCGTGCACGACAAACTCGCCGATGCCGACCAGGGCGGCGGCAAAGGCGCCGAAGGCGTGGGAGAGCGCAGTCCGCTGGGGCATGGCGGTCATGGGAACCCAGATCGCCATCCATGCGCCGATGATCGAGCCCAGCGCCAGGCCGGAAATGATCCACACCCAGGTGACGATGTGCGTGCCCACCAGCGTGCCCACAATGGCGGCGAACATGCCGGCCTCGGCCATGAACATGCCGCGGCGCGCGGTTTCGGGGTGCGACATGCCTTTGAGGGCCAGGATGAAGAGAATGGAAGCAACCAGGTAGGTGGCTTCCATGAAATAGGAGGTCAGATTCACTTGGCGGCCTCCTTGGCTTCCTGCTTGCGCTTGCCGAACATCTTCAACATGCGGTCGGTGAGGCCGAATCCGCCCACCACGTTGATGGTGGCGGTGGTGACGGCGATGAAGCCGAGAATGTGCGCAAACAGCGGGTAATGCACGGCTCCGGCGAGCACCAGCGAGCCGATGAGCGAAATGCCGGAGATGGCATTGGTGGCCGACATCAGCGGCGTGTGCAGCAGAGGCGGCACACGGCTGATGACCTGATAGCCCAGAAAGGCGGCCAGCGCGAAGACGTAAACCGAAGCAATGAGGACGGCGGGATTCATGCCTGTTGTGTACCCCAGAAAGCGAGTTGGTAAGTCAGCAAAAGGAACAAAGATCGCAAGCGAGGTCTCGGAATGGAGGCCTCGCTTGCGGCGATCATTTAGCCGGTGTCTTGGCTGCTTCAAGCAGCTTGGCGACGCGGGGATTCACGGGTTGGCCTTCATGAGCCACGCAGGCGCCAGCCAGGATTTCGTCGGCCAGATCGACGCCGAGCACACCTTTTTTCACGATCAGCGCAAGAAAGTTGAGAATGTTGCGTGCGTAGAGTTGGCTGGCGTGCACGGGAATCTCCGCAGCTAGGTTCAGAGGCGCAAGCAGCGTGACGCCGCCGATTTGCTGCGTGATTCCGGGCTTTGTCAGCTCGCAATTACCGCCGGCAGGCGCGGCCAGATCGACGAGCACGGAACCGGGGCGCATGACCTCGACGGCGGCGCGGCGAATCAGGCGTGGCGCGGGGCGGCCAGGCACCTGGGCCGTGGTCACGATGACGTCGGAGTGAGCCGCGGTGCGGGTAATCAGGTCGCGGCCCCGGTCGAGCGCTTCTTCGCTCAACTCGGCGGCATAACCTCCGCCGCCCTCGGCGCTGATGCCGCCGAGATCCACATCCAGAAACTTTGCGCCCAGAGAGCGGACCTGCTCACCGGCGGCGGCGCGTACATCGTAGGCCTCGACAACCGCGCCCAGACGGCGGCCTGTAGCGATGGCCTGCAAACCCGCCACCCCGGCGCCGATCACAAATACGCGTGCCGGCGGAACGGTTCCCGCCGCCGTCATGAGCATGGGGAACAGCCGCGGCAGCCGGTCGGCGGCTGAGATGACGGCCTTGTATCCGGCAACGGTCGCCATGGAGGAGAGCGCATCCATCGACTGGGCGCGGCTGATGCGCGGCACCAGTTCCATGCTGAACAGAGTTACCGGGCGGGCGATGGCGGCAGCGAGTTCCGCCGGAGCGTCCAGCGGTTTGAGAAAGCCGATCACCACGGCGCCGGGCTTGAGACGGGCTTGGTCGGCGGCGGTTGGGGCGTTCACGAGCGGCAGCAGATCCGCCGTCGCGAGAATGGAGTTTCGGTCCGCGGCGATGGTTGCGCCCGCTTCGACGTAGGCCTGATCCGAGGCGCCGGCACTGAGACCCGCGCCTGCCTCCACGATGATGGCGATTCCCTGGGCCAGCAAGGATTTCAAACTCTCTGGCAAAAGAGCGACACGGGTTTCGCCGGGGGCGGATTCCTTAAGAATGCCTAAAAGCAAAGTGCCTCCGCGATCTTCTTGGGAAGACGGAAATGCCAAGACAACCACCGTCCAGGCACATACGCATCTTCCAACTATTTAGTAGGGATTATTCAGCAGCAGGGAGTGTACGCCGTGTGATGTTGGTCACCTGGGAGGTGGTGGTACGGAGCAGAGATTACAGCCGGAGGAAGCATCGGAAACCTGCTCGGAGAGGTGATCGGGAGTTGCGATACAATGAATACACGTATTCAGGAGAGTTTCATGGCGACTTCAATTCGACTCTCCCCGGAACTCGGCAGCAGACTGGATCGCCTGGCCTTGAAAACGGGACGGACCAAAGCTTTTTATCTTCGTCAGATCATCGAAAACGGTATCGCCGAGATGGAAGATTACTATCTCGCATCGGACACGCTGGAGCGGGTTCGCAAGGGGCAGGAGAAGGTTTATTCCGCTTCTTCAGTAAGAAAAGACCTTGGCCTGGACGATTGAATACACCAAGACGGCCCGAGAGCAGCTTCGTAAATTAGATAGATCGATCGATCGCGCGGCGTGTGCTTGATTATATGGACGAGCGCATAGCACCGCTCGATCCCCCTCGCCAAACTGGAAAATCGCTCAAAGGATCTTTGGGAGAACTCTGGCGTTATCGCGTCGGCGATTACAGAATCATCTGCGATATCCGCGATGAAGTGGTCACAGTTCTGGTTCTACAGGTCGGAAACCGCCGTGAAGTGTATCGCTGAGTGTCTTCCCCATTCGGAAAATTGACCTTAGCCAGCGAGCGCGAACGTTGAAGTGTCCGCGCCCGCGACTAAGTTTTCATAAACAGGTCTATTTAGGCAGCGGCACGGAGCCTGTAACGGTAAAGCCGGCTTCTGACTTAGCGGCAGTTTCCTGGGGCTGTGCGCTGCCCAGGGTCAGGTTGTATTTGCCGGCAAGGATGGATCGGTTGCCTTGGTCGTCCACGCTGGAGAGCGCACGCGGGGCGATCTCGATTTTGATATCGCGGCTTTCTCCCGCAGCGAGCTTGACCCGGTCGAAGCCGACCAGCGATTGAATCGGGCCGTCGGTTTGGGGCGTTTTCAAGTAAGCCTCGACCACCTCGTCGCCCCCCACGGCGCTGGTGTTGGTGACGTTGACGGTAGCGGTCAGCGGATCGCCGGCTTTCAGTGTCTCCGTTGAAAGTTTGACCGGGCCGTATTTGAAAGTGGAATAGCTGAGCCCATAGCCGAAGCCCCACAGCGGCTTGCCTTGGAAGTACCGGTAGGTGCGGCCCTTGAGCGTGTAGTCGGTGAAGGCCGGCAGCCCTTCGAGGCCGGCGTAGAAAGTGACCGGCAGGCGTCCAGCAGGATTGTTGAGGCCGGAGAGCGTGCGGGCAATGGCCGTGCCGCCCTCGACACCCGGATACCAGGCTTCGAGCACCGCAGCGGCATTTTTGTTGGCCCAGTTGAGGGCGACGGCGCTACCGCTCTGCAGCACAACCACTAGAGGCTTGCCCGTGGCTGCCACTGCCTCAAGCAGCTTTTGCTGTGGTGCGGGCAGGTCGAGGCTGGTGCGGTCGCCGCCGTCGAAGCCATCGATCTTGATGCGCATTTCTTCGCCTTCAAGCTGCGGCGAGAGGCCGACAAAGGCGACGACTACATCGGCTTCTTTGGCGCGAGCGACAGCCTCGTCGAGCTGGGCCTGGGCGGGCGCCACCCACTTCAGCGTCAGGCCGCCGCCGGCCTGATCGCCGGAGTGCGAATACTCCAGGCGAAAGTCGTGCGGGTTGGTGTCGGTAAAGTCCACCGGAATGGAAGGCGTTTTCGCAAACACCTCGACCGGTGGAGCGGTGGGCGAAGCACCGGGCGCGGCCTTGAAGTTGCCCATGACGGAGAGGTCTGCGGGCGCCCGCAGGCTGCCTTCGGAGAGCACTTTGCCGTCCAGGGTGAAGCGATAGGTCTCGGCAGGCGAGTACGGGAAGCTGTCGGCCGGTTCCAAAGTGAAGACATAGTGGCCGGCGGCGGGCACCGTCAGGGCGCCGCTCCAGCGAACGGAGTAGTTGTGGGTATCGAGCTCCGGTACCGGCTGCGCGCTTTCCCAGTCGGTCTGCACGTCGTGCTCGGTTTCGGTCGCGACGGGCCGGCCGGTCCAGTCCGACGTGGCGAAGAACTCGGTTTTGAGGCCTTGTTTCAGGCCAAAAACGGTGCGTGGCACCGGCACCCCGACCCCCGCAGCCAGGGTGGACCCCTGCGCGTAGAGGATGGGGGAATTGTGGAATTGCTGCATCAGGCCATCGAGCGGAGTAACCGGATGCAGCGGCGTGCCCACATAGTTGCCGAGGATGGAGGTCAACTGGTCGGCGGTCGGGCCGACGACTGCGATGTGGGCTGCCGTGCCCTTCAGCGGGAGCACACCCGAGTTTTTCAGCAGAACGATACTCTCTTCCGCAGCCTTGCGCGAAGCTGCGCGATTGGCGACGGAAGCGGCGGCTTGGAAGGGAATCTTATCCAGAGGATTGGAGCCTTGAGGATCGAAAAGGCCGAGTTGGAAGCGCCCGGTGTAGAGCCGCTCCGCAGCCTGGGTGACGAGAGCTTCAGGCACCAGCCCCTGGCGCACCGCATCGGCCAGAGTGTTGAAGCCGGGCGCCCAAATGCTGCACGAGAGATCGGTGCCGGCCTGCAACGCCAGCACGGAGGAGTGCAACACGTCCGGAGCTTTCTTGTGGCCCTGGTTTACGTCCACAATCGCGCCGCAGTCGGAAACGACAAAGCCTTTGAAGCCCCAGGCGTCGCGCAGGTGATCCTTGAGCAGCATCTTGTTGGTGCAGGCGGGCCACTCGTCGATGGAGTTGTAGGCGCACATGACCGACTGCACATGGCCTTCGGTCACGGTGGCGCGGAAGGCTGGCAGATAGGTCTCTTCGAGATCGCGGTTGCTGGGATCGACGTTGAAGCCGTGGCGCAACTGCTCCGGACCGCTATGCACGGCGAAGTGCTTGCTGGTGGCGACGGCGCGCAGGTGTTCGAGGTCGTCGCCCTGGACGCCGGTGACAAAGGCAACGCCCAATCTGCTGGTGAGGAACGGGTCCTCGCCGTAGGTCTCCTGGCCTCGGCCCCAGCGGGGATCGCGGAAGATGTTGATGTTGGGCGACCAGAAGGTCAGTCCATAAAAGATGCGGTGGTTGCCTTCACGCTGGGCCTGGTTATATTTGGCCCGCGCCTCGGTGGAAATGACATTGCCCATGCTGTGGACGATCGCGGGGTCCCAGGTGGCGCCCATGCCGATGGCCTGCGGAAACACGGTGGCATAGCCTGCGCGGGCGACACCGTGCAGCGCCTCGTTCCACGTTTGGTAGTCGGGAATGCCGAGCCTGGGAATCGCGGTGGCCCAGTCTTCAAGCTGTGCGGCCTTCTCATCCAGGGTCATGCGCCCGACCAGATCGTGAGCGCGTTCGGCAGGGGAGAGCTTGGTGTCGAGATAGGCAGGCTGTTGGGCCAGCGCGAGCGAGGCGGCGGAAACGATGAGAGCGAGTGGCACCCGGTAAAGCCAGCGGCGAAGCGGCATGAGGCAATCCTCCTTGGGCAAGGCCTCTCCCGCAATGGCAGGTGCCGGGTCAGCGGCAAATGCCGGCCGGCATGAAAATTGCCGGTAGTTCAGACAGGGAATGGCAGCCCGCGAAGAACTCTACAAGCAGAGGGGGGCTTTTGGCTAGCTTTATCGGTTTACCTGTGGAAGTTTCCTGCAAGCTGGCGGAGATCGTCCGGATCGGCCATTTCCGGTTCCAGCGCCACGGTGGTTTCCATGTCCACGAGAGTCGCCTGCAGTTTGGCGTACTCGGGGAGTCCGTGGAGAGGTTTGAGGCGCGGATCGGCAAGCATCTGGAAGAACCACGGACAGCGCAGCTCGTTCACCGCACGCAACTCGGCCAGCGCGGCATCCATATCGCCCAGCGCGACATGGGTGGCGGGGGTGAACGAGCGCAGCACGTAGCGTTCGCGGCTCAGCCATTGCAGCCGTTCGAGAATGGTGCGGGCTTCGTCTTTGCGGCCCGCGCAGGCCAGCGTATAGGCATGAATGGCCGGGCCGAGATCGAGATAGGGGGAATGCTGCACCAGGTGGTGGGCAAGCTCCATCCCGGCGGTGACATCGCCGTTATAGGTGAGAAGAATAGCTCCGTAGATCATGACGCTGTCGTCGTCGGGAAACAAAGAGAGTGTGTGCCGGATCTGTTCCACGCTCTCCGTAGCTTGGCCGGCCAGATGAAGTGACCAGGCCAGCCGCGCATGGAGCCAGGGGGAGTACGGATCTAAGTGGAGAGCTTCGCGGAGCAGGTCCAACGCTTCGTTGAAGCGATGGCGGCTGAGGGCAAACTGAACCCGCGAGCGGGTAATCCAGGGATCGTGAGTCAGGTGATCGCTGAGCGAGAAGGCTTCGCAGGCCGCCGGCAGATCGCGGTCGATGTGGAATTTGACCCATCCAAGCGTGGGTAGCATGGCCTCGGCCTGCCGGTGCAGATTGCCGGAGATCGACTTGGCTACCTGGTGGACACGCTCTGCAGCAAGGGCCGGAGTCATGTAGCCGAACAGGGCTTGCGTCACGCAGGCATTGGCGATCTCGATGCGCGCAGCCACCAGGGAGGGATCGAGGTCCGCAGCCTGGGAGAGGTGCTGCAGGCCATCCTGCATCTGGTGGCGCTGCAAAGTCTGCCACTCGTAGCGCGCACGCAGCAGGATTTCGTAAGCTTCGGTGCGTTGCGGAGAGTTGTCGGCCTCAGGGACGGGAGCGGGGACACTCAATTCGCTGGAAGTCAGGCGTCCGGTGAGGCGGCGAACCAGCTCCGACTCGATTCCGGCAAGCTGGGTGAGTGCCACCAGCATGTCTTCAACCCAGAGCTCGGTGCCGTCCGCGACCCGGATCATCTCGACACGCAGGCGAAAATGCGAGGAAAGGGCGCGTAGTGTGCCAGTCAGCACGAAGTCGGCCTTGAGCGCTTTACCGAGTTCCTGGGCGGTCAGGCCGCGGCGGGCCATGGTGAAGACGGAGTCCCGCGCGAGCAGCGAGGCCACAGGATTGCGGGCCCCGGCCAATTGGGCGAGGGTCTCTTCGGCCACGGCCATGCCGAGATAATCCGGCACCGTATAGCCCGTGGCGAAGGGCATGATGGCCAGTCGCGGCAGGGCTTCGGCCTCGATCTCGCCGTATCGGTGCACCTCGGACGAGAAACGGTATCCGCGCTTGTAGACAGTTTGAATGCACTGCTCCGGTTCAAGCCGGGCGCGCAGCGAAGAAAGGCATTTGGGGATGCTGTCCGGGGTGACGTGAACCTCGCCCCAGAGTTCCTGTGTCAGTTGCTGCGGGGTGACTACCTGGCCCGCATGGGTCAGCAGGAGCCGGAGCGCCGCAAGCTCTTTCGGAGGCAGATGGACGATCGCGTCTCCACGGTAGAGCGTGCCATCCGCTTCGAGACGGAAACCTCCAAACGAGAATCCAAACCCGGGGGAATCGGGCGAGACAGAGAAAGGCCGTTTCATCGTATACCCAGCACACGTCTTCGGAGTGACAATCAACATTCGTGTGATTTCTCGCTATGCGCACGTCGACCGGCAACCGGTGGTCGCGGGCGTATGCGCGATCAAGAAGGATCAGGAACCAAGAAACCGAGCGACAGTCCCCGACGAATATTGCCAGTTTTGAGCCCGACTGATTACAACAGGATGATTATCTGATTTTAAAACGCCGGAGCCGGGTTTCACTGGCGACATTTCACCCTTGAAGTAATCGGTTATGGGTTACTTGTTACTTTAAAAGTCAATAATGTAGCTCGAATAAGCCTTTTTACATGCCGAGGAAGGCAACCGGGTTAGGAAAGAGTGCTGGCGCAGTATGCCCAATCGTGTGAAAAACGGCCGGGCGACCCCTCAGACGCCGCTTTTTAGCGCCGATGGGCCGTCTCGGTGTACTCCGCCACAATCAGACACACAGCCAGGCAAGACTGTGCGGGCAGTCGTCGCTTCCCGGTTTGCTGAGAAGAAGAACGACCGCCGGCGCCTGAAATCAATACTTCGACTTGACCGTGTAGGTCACGCCCATTGTGAACTGGAAGGAGTTCCGCAGGGTGGGGGGGACCGCCAGCGGTGGATCGTTGAGATAGCTGTCGATCGTTCCCACCGAGAAGCTGAAGCTCTTGTAGGCGGGAAACGCGATGGTGTTCGATTCATTGCCGGAGTAGGCGTGCAACTGGTTGTAAGCGGGGATGTAGGCGACGGCCTGTGTGTAGGTCAGCAGCTTGAGGTGGAGCACATAATTGACCGCAAAGGTCGATCCGACCAGGTTTTGATTGGCCGTTGGGGCTCCGCTGATGAATTTCTGGCTCTCATATTGGATCGTTCCCCGCAGGTCGGCCTCCTGCTTGGGCGTCTTGATAGCCGTCCAGCCCATGCCGCCGCCGTAAATCTGCTGCAAGGCCAGGTCCTGTCCGAAGTTATGGTCGAAGGCGGTCTGTGCCAGGGTGTAGAAGCGCGGGGAAAAATACTGGTCGCGCTCGGCGTCCGCATGATAGATCGCCGTCTTGGTCACCGCCGCCGGTACATAGGTGGAGGGTTCTCCCGGCGTGGCGGCCGGAACATAATATCCGGGCTGGGTGATCTTTCCATACGAGCCGCTAAAGTCCGTAGTGGTGCGATTGTGAGGGTCGAGCCAACTCGCTGTGGGCACGACCCGCGCCAGGGCGACGGAGCCGGTCACGGTGTACTGGTTTTGCGTCGCGGTTACGATGGTCGCTCCCGCCGTCGCCGGACCGCTCCATCCGGAAAAGAAGCTGGGCTCGTGATAAACCTGCTTGTTCAGCGTGGGCTCGTCCATGATGTATTGCGCGTTCTTCACGGGAATCGGCTCGCTTGATCTGGAAACTTCGGGATGCACGGTAATCGCCTGGTTGGCCACGTCGAAGGTCCCGACAGGGATTTGCCTGGCGTTCTTTTTGCCGCGTAGCTTCACGCTTTTGTCGAGCACAGCGAATCTCTGGCTGCTATGCAATTCCTTAATCTTGTCCCAGGTGAGAGAGATGTCTCCCAGCGGATCGCTGTGGAAGGTGACCTTTCCATCGACTTCACTGACGAATTTGCCGTGCAGCGTGTCTCCATTGGCAAGCACGAGCAGGTCGGGAGAGGGATTCGGAGCGGGCTTGGCCGGTGGGGCCTGTGCTGCGACGGGCCGGGGAGCGGCCAGGGCCGCTGCCAACAGCAAAGCGCAGATCGTCGAAAGGGGGCACAACCGGAAGCGAGAAGTCACTGGGAGCATGAATCCTTTCATCATAATCATCATGTTTCAAGCAGGAACGTCATAAAGTTGGAACCAGGAACCGGCTCATGGGTTGGCAGGGAACCCTCTATGACAGCCGTTAAACCCTCTGACCTGTCGGAGGGAAGCTGCCAGTTCTTCAAAGAAACTTCAGAAATTTCTCAAGATCCGGAGCGGCTCCGGGTGTCAAGCTTGATGGTTAATTTAAAGGGGAGTTGACGATGACTCAAGCCGTTTCTTACGCTCAGTGGTCTCTTGAACCTTATTGCATCGGAATGAAGCTGCGCGCACTGCGCACGCAGAAACGGCTGACGCTGTCGCGGCTGGCGGGAGAAACCGGGCTCTCGACGGCTCTGCTCTCGAAGCTGGAGACAGACCGGATGATTCCGACCCTGCCGACGCTGGCCACCATCAGCCGGGTCTATGGCGTGGGGATGAGCTACTTTTTCTCGGAGCCGGCGCGGCATACGCTGTCGATCACGCGCAAGGCCCATCTGCAGAGCGACGGTCGCGGGCTCGACGCGGCAAAATGCATTCCGCTGAACTCGGCCGCGGAGTCGCCTCGCCTGATAGCGCAGATGGTGGAGTTTCCCGCCGGCGGAGCCCTGTCGGCGGCGGAAAACTGCCAGCAGATGAGCGGCCTGGTTTATGTGCTGGAAGGCAAGCTGCAGTTGGATGCAGGCGGCATGACCGAAGTGCTTGAAGCCGGCGATTGCGTCTACCTGGATACCGAAATGTCGCTGGCCTGGAGCGCGGCGGGCAAACACCGCTGCCGGGTTCTGTCGGTAACTCCGGCACCCTCTGGAGCGGAGCCGAAATCGGCTCCTGATCGGCCGCAGGCAGAGGCATAGCTCGCACTTCTGTCGCGTGTGGGGAGCAGGGCAAGGGCAACGCCGTCATCCTGTTTGCCGGTCTGAGTCCCAGTCTGTACGATGAGTTGGAAATTAAAAACGACTGGGATACCGATGCGACTCAACTTCAATTTAGCCAAGGCGACCGTGAGCGGCGCGTTGGGCGGGCTCCTCTTCGGATTCGATACGGCCGTCATTTCCGGGGCCATCAAGGCTCTGAGCGACCTGTATCGACTGAATGAGAGAGCCCAGGGGTTTACTGTTTCGATCGCCCTGGTGGGGACTGTGATCGGCGCACTGGTCGCCGGCCCGGTGGGGCAAAGGCTCGGCAGCCGCGAGACCTTGCGGGTAACCGCCGTGCTCTATCTGCTGTCGGCGCTGGGCTGCGCCTTCGCCTTGAACTGGCCGATGCTGCTCGCCTTCCGTCTGCTGGGCGGCCTGGGCATCGGCGCCTCGTCGGTGCTGGGTCCGGTCTATATTGCTGAGTTGGCTCCCGCCAAGTGGCGCGGACGCATGGTGGGCGTCTTCCAGATCAACGTGGTGGTCGGCATCTTGCTGGCCTATGCGTCGAACTACCTGGTTCGTGAAGCGCATCTGGGCGCGGCTGAGTGGCGCTGGCAGTTGGGCGTGGCGGCAATTCCGGCGCTGGGCTTTCTTGTGCTGCTGTTCGGGATTCCGCGCAGCCCGCGCTGGTCGGTCTCCCGTGCCCGCATCGACGAGGCTCTGTCCGTACTCAAGAGCATGGGCGCGGACAATCCCGAAGGGGAATTGGCGGAGATTCAATCCGCACTGCAGGCCGAACACGCCGTGGCCAACGAGCCCGTCTTCCGCTGGAAGTACCGCTATCCTTTGTTTCTGGCCATCACCATCGGCGCATTCAATCAACTGGCCGGCATCAACGCCATCCTTTATTACCTCAACAGCATTTTTGCCCGTGCCGGGTTCAGCCAGGTTTCAGGCGATCTGCAGGGCGTGGCCATCGGCGCCACCAATCTGGTCTTTACGCTGCTGGGCATGACGGTGATCGACAAACTGGGCCGGCGCACTCTGCTGCTGGTCGGCGCGGCGGGCACGGCGGTCTGTCTGGCGGGCGTGGCCTGGGTCTTCTATACCAATTCGCACCAGGGCGCGCTGCTGGGGCTGCTGGTGGTTTACATCGCCTTCTTCGCACTTTCGCAGGGCGCGGTGATCTGGGTTTACATCGGCGAGGTATTTCCCAACGCTGTCCGCTCCAAAGGCCAGGCGGTGGGCAACAGTTCCCACTGGATCATGAACGCGATGATTGCCTCGATCTTTCCAATATTGGCGGCCAGAACCGGCGGAGCACCGTTCGTCTTCTTTTCCGCGATGACAGTGGTGCAGTTCTTCGTAGTTCTGTTCTTCTATCCCGAAACCAAGGGGCAGACATTGGAAGAGTTGCAGAGAAAACTGATACCTGCAGGATGATTGCGTTCCTCACGCGGAGAGGTCGGCTGGAATGAGGATGGGCGACCGTTTCGGGAATGATTTACGCAAGGGTGACCCAAGTCACCGGCTTATGTCGGCAGTCGGTCTTATATGTTGGGGACACACCCTCCACCCGCGGTCGGCGAGAGCTATTCTGGATGCGCGTGCGTAGATCTTCGGTTCCAGTCCCACAATGCTCGGTGAAGTGAGGCCCCTCATGACGCAGCAGACAGCAGTCCCCATCGTGGAGCAGGTAAGGGAAGTGGTGCAGGCTGTAGTGGAGGTTTTGCGGGAGCCAAAGGTGGGCGAGATTTCGCCTTCGGTGGCCGCCAACTCCTTCGAGGCCGAGGCTTTGCGGGCGGAGATCATCCGTGTGGGCCGCAAGCTGTGGGAACGGGAATATGTGGATGGCAACGGCGGCAACATCAGTGTGCGGCTGGGGCCGAAGTACGTGCTCTGCACCCCCACGATGATGAGCAAAGGGGATATGGAGCCGGCCGACATCTGCCTTTCCGACCTGGAAGGCAATATTCTGGCAGGCGACCGGCCACGGACCAGCGAGTTGTTGCTGCATCTGGAAATCTACAAAGAAAACCCGCGGGCTCGTGCCGTGGTCCACTGCCACCCCCCCCATGGCACAGCCTTCGCCATGACCGGCACCACCCCGCCCGTCGGTCTGGTGCCCGAATACGAGATCTTCATCGGCCCGGTCGCCGTGGCGCCCTATGAGACTACCGGCACCCGGGCCTTTGCCGAGACAGTGTTGCCCTTTGTGCAGGACCACAACACGATTCTGCTGGCGAATCACGGCATCGTGTGCTGGTCCGACACCATTACCCATGCCGAATGGCTGGTAGAGATCTTCGAGAACTATTGCAAGACCTACCTGATCGCCAAACAGATCGGCGAGCCCTTGGTCTTTATTCCAGACAACAAGATTCAGGAGATTCTGCTGCTGAAGCGGCGGATGGGCCTGCCCGACGCCCGCATGGAGCGCATCGCCGAACCGGCTCTTCAAGAGGCGGCGGCAAGCGGAGAACTCGACCGCCTGGTGGCGCAAGTGGTGGAACGGCTGGAAGCACAGGACTGACGGCAGCGGCAACGAAAAAGCGAAAACCATGCTACACTCTAGTCAGCGCTCAGTGATTTGGTCGTGAGCGGCGGTTTGCCCCTCCAGAGATGCATTTCTGATTAGCTCGCTGGGGCAGGTTCAGCCCGGCACAGATTTCCCCAAGCCCCTACAGCGTATCCACTTGAGTCTTCCGCCCGGTGATTCTACCCAGACTGTGTGAAGGTCTGGAGTCCATAGCGTCTCAGTATCCTTGATTTGGATCGGCGCAATGGAACCGGGATTATGCGGGAGCGTGGAGCCGGTCGGCAGTGTGCCGCTTGGCGCATCAGCAGCGTGTGGCAGCTCCGGGTGAGCGAGCTTCGTGTCTTTTGGCATGAATGCTGGTTGGCCAGTCCTAAGGACCTTACGGTTCTCCCTTACGCACAATCGAAGAGCAGGTTCGCGCCTGGACAGGATGAGTGCGCGTGCCTCGTGTCCGGTTCCGATTGCAGGCCCCACAAAGCAGGGGCTCCCGGAATCCACAGGATTACCCTTATTTTGACGACTCAGTTTTCGCAGTTTTCTCTTTCGCCCGCCCTCATGGCGCGGCTTGAAGCCAACAAGTTTGAAACCCCCACCCCCGTCCAGGTCGGTGCGATTCCCCCCGCGCTCGAAGGCCGTGACGTGCTGGCCACTGCCCAGACGGGCACGGGCAAGACCCTCAGTTTTCTGATTCCCGCCATTGAAATGCTGCAGAAGAATGAAGGCCGTGGAGCCCATGCGCTGATCCTGCTGCCCACGCGCGAACTGGCCATGCAGGTGGAGAAATCCTTCCGCGTGATTCGTTCCAACAGTTCGCAGACCGTGGCCCTGGTGGTCGGCGGCATGAACGAAGGTCCGCAGCTTGAGGCGGTTCGCCGCGGCGCGCGGATCATCGTCGCCACGCCGGGCCGGCTTGAGGACTTTCTCAAGCGCAAGCTGGTGCGGCTGGACCAGGTAAAAATGCTGGTGCTCGACGAAGTGGACCGGATGCTCGATATGGGCTTTCAGCCGGCGATCGCGCGCATCGTGGCCATGTTGCCCGCCGCTCACCAGACGCTTTGCTACTCCGCCACGCTGGAGGGAGCCATCCAGGAGGTTGCGCGCAAATACCTCAAGAATCCTGCACGCATCGAGATCGGTTCGGTACTGAAGCCCTCTGAGAACGTGGAACTGCGTACCTTTGAGGTCGATGCGGACAAGAAGCAGGAATTGCTTGAGCACCTGCTCGAAGCCGAGCAGGGCAGCTTTCTGGTCTTCGTGCGTACCAAGCATGGGGCGGATCGTGTGGCCCGGCGGCTTACCCGCTCCGGCTGGTCGGCGACGCAGATTCATGGCGACCGCTCGCAGTCGCAGCGCAACGCGGCGTTACGCAGCTTCTCCGAGGGGCGTCACCGCGTGCTGGTGGCCACCGACGTGGCTGCACGTGGCATCGATGTGGCGAACGTCGCCCATGTCGTCAATTACGATCTGCCCAAGATGGCCGAGGACTTTGTCCATCGCGTCGGCCGTACGGGGCGCGCCTCGGCGCACGGGGTTGCTTCGACATTCGCCGGTCCTTCGGAGCGGGGCGAACTACGCAAGATCGAGCGCACGCTTTCCATCCAGATGAAGCGCTTCCGGGTTCGCTCGGCAGATGTGGTTCGGCCGGCGGATGCTACCGCAGCGTAACAATCAGGGCTGGGCTGGCAATCAGGTGGGGCAGGAACGATATTTGGCGCTCCTGCCCCGCGCCGGTTATGCCGCCTTTTCGTTGACTCTGCATTAAAAATCACGTATTCTGGAGTCCTTGCGTGGTGTTGTGCTTGGGGTCTGTGTGTGCTCACCCGGACTCGGCTGGTCGAACCCCTGGCGGGGTCCACTGGAACAGGCTGCTGGATGTGGTTTTTGTGGGAATCCAGCGAGGTAGAGCCCCTTGTGGGGCCAACCTGCGCAGTCCTCACCCGAACAGATTTGTTTGGCAGTGGGTGGAAGTCGGCCCGTGCGTTTTGCATGGGCAAATTCGCTTGATTGCGAAAGATCTTAAGTTGTGACGGCAAGCGGCAAACGTCGTAGGCTGGGCAGATTCATAAGAGGGTAGGAGAGAGATGGGTACCTTTGTTCCAAGCGGCAAGGATATTGACCGCAAATGGTATGTCGTAGATGCCAGCGGTCAGACGCTGGGTCGGCTGGCGACCAAGGCTGCCAGTGTGCTGAGCGGCAAGCTGAATCCCCAGTATGTGCCGTACATCGATATGGGCGATCACGTCATCGTGATTAACGCGGAGAAGGTGCGGTTGACCGGCCTGAAGGCTCAAAACAAGCTCTATCGCCGCTACACCGGTTTCCCCGGCGGGTTGCGTGAGGAGTCCTTCATGCGCCTGTTGAACCGCAAGCCGGAAAGAATTTTGGAAGAAGCCATCAAGGGAATGCTGCCCAAGAGCAAGCTGGGCCGTGCGATGGGCTCCAAGCTGAAGGTCTATCGCGGCGACAAGCACCCTCACCAGGCGCAGCAACCGGTCGCCCTGGAAGTGGCGTAAAAAAACGGCTGCTGGCTGCGAGTACTGCGGCTGGCCCTTTGTCCGAGATTGAGAACTTTGCGGCTTTTAGCCAGAGGCTAGAGGCTAGAAGCTAAGAGGAAATGAATGGCAGATCTGGTTCAGTATTACGGTACGGGCCGCCGCAAGTCGGCGATCGCTCGCGTCTTTCTACGTCCGGGAACGGGTGAGTGGAAGGTCAACGGCAAGGCATTCGAAGAATACTTCGTGACTGAGCAGCAGCGCGTGGCCGCCAAGCGGACACTGGTTGTGGCTGAGCTCGCGGCGAGCTTCGACGTGGTGACCACCGTGAAGAGCGGCGGAGTGGCCGCGCAGGCGGATGCCGTCAAGATGGGCATTGCCCGTGCACTGATCGAGTTCAATCCCGAATTGCGCAAGACCCTCAAGGCCGAAGGCCTGCTGACCCGTGATGCGCGTGTGAAGGAGCGCAAGAAGTACGGTCAGAAGGGCGCTCGCGCTCGGTTCCAGTTCTCCAAGCGCTAATCGCGCTGGCTTGCAGCTTCTAGCTGTCGGCTTTCAGCCTTTCATGCTTGTGCAGGCCGTCTGGATTTCAACATCAATGTTGATACCAGCGCCTGCAGGGCAGGGCGGAAAGCCAATCGCTAAAGGTTAGGTTGTACCACCATTTCCCGCTCAAGCGGGATCAATCCGGACCACGGTAGCACCAGCCCGGATGCAATCCACGAAGGAGGCCCATTGGCCACGATCACAATGAAGGAGCTGCTCGAAGCGGGTGTTCACTTCGGGCATCAGACCAAGCGCTGGAACCCCAAGATGAAGGAATATATCTTCGGCGAGCGCAACGGTATTTACATCATCGACCTGCAGAAGACGCTCAAGCTGTTTAAGGATGCGTCGAAGTTCGTCACCGATCTGTGCGCGGGAGGGCGGATGATCCTGTTCGTCGGCACCAAGCGCCAGGCTCAGGATGCAGTGGCTGAAGAGGCCACCCGTGCGGGAATGCCCTACATCAACCAGCGTTGGCTGGGTGGGCTCCTGACCAACTGGGTGACGGTGCAGAAGTCGGTGAAGCGCCTTCAGGAATTGGATGAGATGGCAGTGGATGGCCGCTACGAACTGCTGACCAAGAAAGAAGTCATTCGTCTGGAGCGGGAGCGTAAGCACCTGCAGGCGAACCTGGCTGGCATCAAGACCATGAAGCGTCTGCCCGACGCGCTGTTCGTGATCGACTCGAACAACGAAGCCATTGCTGTGAAGGAAGCCCGCAAGCTGGGGATTCCTGTCGTAGCGGTGGTCGACACGAACTGCGACCCGACGGTTGTGGATTACGTGATCCCGGGCAACGACGATGCGCTTCGTGCCATTCGCCTGTTCACTTCGAAGATCGCCGATTCGGCGGCCGAGGGTGTGAACATGGTGGGCGACAAGTCCTTCACCGAGGAGCAGCTTCCGGTAGCGGAAGTGGCAGCGCCCCAGGAGGTCGCCGCTGAAGCGGCTCCGGCCGAAGAAGTGGATCTGGAAGCGGCTCTGGGCGGCGGCATTCGCAAGGCTCCGGCGGCGGTTGCAGCTCTGCTTGAAGAGACGAAGGCAGCCGAGGGCGGCGATTAATCTTTTATGCGCATGTATTGTGCATACTAAGGGGAGCGTGGCCGCTGGTGGCGAGTGCCACGCTTTTCTTATGCCGTAAAGTGTGTGGCGGGAACGTAGGATACCGGTCCGGGACCGGACTGGTCTGAGACTGGGAAAAGAGAGATGACGACAGTGAGTGACAAGATTGATGCCAAGTTGGTGAAGGAACTTCGTGAGAAGTCCGGCGCACCGATGGGTGACTGCTTGAAAGCTTTGCAGGAGTCCAAGGGAGACATTGAGGACGCCTTTGTCGTGCTGCGGAAGCGGGGAATGGCTTCGGCGCAGAAGAAGGCGGCGCGCACCACGAACGAAGGTTCGGTGGGCACGTACATTCACGCGGGCGGCAAGATCGGTGTGCTGCTTGAAGTGAACTGCGAAAGCGATTTTGTGGCGCGTACAGACGACTTCCAGGATCTGCTGAAAGACATCGCGATGCATATCGCGGCGACCGATCCTCGGTACATAAAGCCTGAAGATGTCACGACTGAGGACTTGGAGCGCGAGAAGGAAATCTATCGTGCACAGGCTGCGGCAACGGGTAAGCCGGCTCCGGTGATCGAGAAGATCGTGGATGGCAAGATGGCCAAGTTCTATGAGGAGGTTTGCTTGTTGGAGCAGCCCTTTATCAAGGACCAGGGCGTCAGCATCAAGGAATTGATTGCCCAGAAGGTGGGCAAGCTGGGCGAAAACATCACCGTGCGGCGTTTTGCGCGGTTCAAGGTGGGCGCGCCCGACTGGACCGTTTCGCAGACCAAGGCTGCAGAAATCGCAGAGTAGTTTCGGCGATCCGACCAGACACAAGAGCTATCCAGAAAGGCCCAGGACATTGTCCTGGGCCTTTCTGGCGTTTGGGCGGCTGCCCTCACGCTCCGGTGCCCTTGTCTGTCATGGGTTCGGAGCGGGTTTCGTCCTGGATCTCGTCGAAGTTGCCCTCCACCACCGATTCGCTGCGAGCCCGCTCGCTGTTGGGATGATGCTGACGGATTGTGGCGCTGGTGTCGTCGAGGCCGGGCTCCAGGAGCATCGCGCCTTCATTCGTCAGCCGCGGCCCGACTTCGATGTATTCCGCCACGCGCTCTTCGGCGATCTCGTCGATAACCCGCCCGGAACCGTTGCGGGTGGTGGCAATCTGATCGTCCTGCAGGAGATTGACCTTCAGGGCGTCGACCTCCTCCTCGCTGCTGGCAATGAGTGAGTCCACTTCCTCCGCGAGTCTGCCTTCATGGAGATTCGGGTCGTCGATGTCCGGATCGTCGTCGGCTCCCCCGGTAATCTCTTCGAGCCGGTCGAGCGTGGCCTCGGTTGCGATATCGTCGGCCCTGGCCGGGGCGGTTTCCTCCGGGCCGTAGACAGAGCTTTCGTTGAGATCGACGTTGGGATTTCCGGTTTGTGCGCGACTTTGGGGCTGCTTGGCCATCAGGTGTCCTTCCATGGGACGGGCGACCACTGCCCGCTTTTGCCAGGCGAAGCAAAGCACCTCGTAGATTCAAGCCCGCCGGCTTTCATCCCCCTCGGCTTCGGCGTGGGATGGAGCCGGTGCTTCCAGTGTGGTGGGATGCGCCGCAGGGCTGGTTCGCCTATATGGTGCTCTCCTGCGG
>JAATGG010000280.1 GCA_015654835.1 Terriglobales bacterium | reverse complement strand
CTCGGTTGACTGCAAGACGGGATTAGCGTGGAACCACCGTTGCACGATGTTACTGCGCAAGCAGTTGAGGATGGCAAGCAGCGCCATGCCCTGGTGGTGAGCCATCCATTCGCGGACTACGACGGGGTTGCGGGTAGAGGCGGAATAATCGGCAGACTCATAGAAGCCGAAGGCACCGACCCATCCCAAAGAGGCCATGCGGCGCAGGTTGCGAATCGCCTCCTCGGAATCGACGCCGAGCGCGAGGAACGTGGAGTAAGGAGAGATTACCGGGCCAGCGGTGGCCTCGAACCAGAGCGCGATTTCAGGGATGCCGTACGCCTGATAGTGGTAGTGGCCCTCCTCATCTTTGCGGGCACCGCCCGACTCGGAGATGCCCCAGGGAATGCCGAGAGCCCCTGCAAACGATCGCTGGATGTGGACACACGCCGACAGTGTGCGCGAGACCAATGTATCGGGATAGCTGCGCATCCACAGAGAAGGCATTAGATACTCGAACATGGTGCCGGTCCAAGAGAGCAGGACAAATTGGCCGAAGGCACGCGCGTAGTCGCGACCTAACTTAAACCAACTCTGTTGGGGAAGATCGCCACGGGCAACGGCGATGAAGGTGGCAATGCGGGCCTCGGAGGCAAGCATGTCATAGCAGGCCTCGTGAACCCTGCGCTTGCCCATGTCAAAGCCGATGGAAAGGATCTGGCGGTCGGGGTCGGCGAGGAAGGTAAAATCCGTTTCTTCGGCGAGGCGCTCGGCATCATGGGAGATGGCGCGAATGCCCACGACCAGCTCGCGCAGTTTGCCAGTAGCGGTGGGCAACAATGCGCGCAGTTGCTGGGCCAGCGGCAGCAGCGGCGAATCGGTATTGAGGGTTTCGCAGGTGCTGGCAAGGCTTGCCGCCAGTGTCTCAGAGAAAGCGGGCGCGGCCTCGATGCTGAGGGTATCCGGCTCCTCATGGATGGTGAAGTGCGGCAGCTTGCGGAGGGGCGCATATTCGGGCAGCAGCCATGGAGTGTAATCGCGCAATAAGGCGAGGATTGCAGTTACACGATGCGCGGTCTCTTTCGACCACCATGGATCGTCGAGAGGCTGGTCAGCCGCAGAAGAAAGGGCTTCGGAGGCGCCGGGTAACCAGGCGATCCATTCGGTGATCGATGCGGTCGCAGCGGGCAAAGCGACAAGCCGCTTCTGCGACTGATCCATCTGCCAATAGGCGCGGAGGCCGGTGAAAAGATGACGCGAGAGCAACGGCTTGCGCAGCAGATCGCGCGCGCCAGCGTGCAGCGTATAAAGAGAAGCGACGAAGTTACCACTGTCTACCGAAGATACAAAAGGATCGGCATTGAGGGCGGCACACGTCTTGGTGTCATACCAGTTATAGAGATGACCGCGATACTTTTCGAGCCGCTCCATCGTGGCCAGACTGGCAGAGGTGAGAGCAACAAACTCGGGCGCAGTGAGAAAGCCGAATTCGCACGCCGCCTGCCGGGCATTGAGCAGGAGGCCCAGGTTCGTGGGAGAGACGCGGGCGGCCTCGAACAGCCCCTCCTCTTCCACATTATCGGGGATCAGGTAATTGTGACCTTCTGCGCCGAACTGGTGGAAGTAACGCCAGATGCGGAGCGCGTGGCCAAGCAGAAATGTTTTGTCCGTGGGGCTGAGGCGTTGATTTTGTTCACGGGGCTGCGCGTTGAGCCAGGTGGTGACCAAGTTCGCCAATCCCCAGAGAAGCAGGATGGGCGCGGCGATGAGAATGGCCCTGCTGCTGGGCGCGAACAGATAGACTACGATGGCCACGCACATGGTAACCAAAGGCATGAGGCTCAGATAGCGATCGACCGGCGTGCGTCGCGGCGATTGAGACTCGGACTCAGCCGCGGTTTCCCACTCAAGAAGACGCTCGCCGGTGATAAACCGCCGGACCAGCGAACGGACAATCGCATCGACCGCGAGTAAGGTCTGATGGGGAAGAAAGACGAGGTTGAGCAGAGCGACCAGAGCGGCGCGCCCGGCGCTGCTCATGGCCTGGCTCATGCTGCCTTTATGCCCGCCAGCCATGGTGCGACCTATCCCAAAACCTAACTGCACAAGAGTGGGAAAGATGAACAAGATGAGGGGAACAATGGTCCAATAGAGCGGGCCGCCGGGAAGGCCGAGCCAACCGGCGAGGAAGAGGATAAATGTAAAAGGCTCCACGAGAGAGCGGCGCAGATTGTCGAGAATCTTCCAGCGGGAGATGGTCGAAATCGGGCTGGGTCCCCAGTGACCCGACTCATCCGGGACGCGGGAAAACATCCATTGCGCGATCTGCCAATCGCCGCGCACCCAGCGGTGTTTGCGGCGCGTGTAGGCACTCAAATGCGAAGGGTAGTCGTCGATCACTTCAATGTCAGTGGCGAGGCCGGCGCGCGCGTACGCCCCCTCAATGAGATCGTGACTGAGCAGGGAGTTGCGCGGGAAACGGCGGTCGAGCACAGCATGAAGCGTGGCCACCTCGTAGATACCTTTCCCGGTGAAACTCCCTTCCCCATAGAGATCTTGATAGGCATCGGAAATGGCGCGGCTATAAATATCAAAGCCGCTTTGGCCCGAGTAAATGGTGGCCAGCCGCGACCGCGTTGCGGCATGAACGCTCACGCCCACGCGCGGTTGAAGGATGCCATAGCCGGCGACGACGATGCGCCGCTTGGGATCGATGATTGCCTGGTTGAGCGGATGCGCGATGGCGCCAATCAACCGGGCCGCAACACCGCGAGGCACCTGGGTATCGGAATCGAGCGTAAGGATGTAACGAACCTGGCGCAACGCGCTGATGTTGCCCGCCTTCACGGGGAAGGCATCGTACTCGCCGACGAGAAGCTTATTCAGGTCGAGGAGCTTGCCGCGTTTGCGTTCCCAGCCCATCCACACGCCCTGGCGCACATTGAAGATGCGATGGCGGTGCAGCAGAAGGAACGAGCCGCTGTTCAGCGATCCGTATTTAGCGTTCAGATCATTGATCAGTTGAAGCGCTAAGTCTACGAGCGCATGGGAATCATTTTCGCGTGGTTTACTTACCGAGTCGGCGAGATCGGTAAGCAGTGCAAAGTGGAGATTGGGGTCACGGTTGGCCAGAAAACGAATTTCGAGATCGGTCACCAGTCCACGCACCTGCTCCTCGTGGATCAAGAGCGTAGGCACAGCGACGAGGGTCGTACACTCGGCAGGGATTCCCTTGCTGAAGTCGAGCTTGGGCAAAGGTTCGGGATCAAAGATCGACGTGACCGTGTTGTTGACCAGATCGACCGCGCACTGCGTAGCGGGTAACAACAAAAGGAGGAAAGCAACAATCAGGCCGCTGATAAAAACGGAATCATTCGGCAGGAGAGGAAAGATCACGGCCGCGATGAAAATCACCGTAATGAATTCGATGGCGGTGATATAGAAATCGTCCGGATGAGCGCGGATCGACATGCGAATGCGGTCGACAAGACGCGGGTGGAACTCGGTTCGAGTGGCCAGTTGAGCGAAACCGCTATCGACCAGGTAATACCCCACATGGAGACGGCGGCGCTGGATGCGCGGATCATCGGTGGGATGCTGCTCACATTGCCGGGCAAGATTGATTGCGCCTTGAGCAACCTGCGATTCAGAATAATTGGAATACCGCGCGACGAAGGCGACGCGCTTGCGATATAACTCGCGGCTCTCGAACTCCATGGACGCATAGACGCCGGCGGGATCTTGCCGCAGCGTTGCATCGAAAACGATGAGGGGCTCGATGAGGAAGACCCAGTCGGTATTGGCGACGGTGCGAAGGCTCTTGATGCGCGCAGAGATGAGGGGAACCGGCGCGACCTCGGGAGAATGCAATAAGATATGCGCCTCGTCGAGCAACGATTCGAGCAGAGCGAATTTGAGGAAGGAAGCGATATTCCATAACTCGTCGAGGGCGAGAGGCTCGTACTCCTGCAGCGCACGAATGAGGGCCGTGAAGGAGGGCCCAAAGAACTCCCCCTTGACGGTGCGAAAGTAAAGCTCGGCCACAGTGGCGGCTCGCGGTTCATCCCGATCCGCAGGGAGAACGACGCGGGGCAACCGGGCGATGATCGCGGGCTTGCTGGAAACGGCGGTAATAGCGGAGCGCAGCATACGTGGGTTGGCACGCAGCTCTTGAAGAGCGATGATTCTCACTGCCTCGGCGGAGGTGCCGGTGGGGGGCTCAGTCGGCAGGGACGCCAGCTCCTGCTCGAGCACTTTAAGAGCGCGGTGAGCAGCGAGAACCCGCTTGGGGAACGAGCTTGCGGTTGCCGGGCGTGGGACTACATCCCACGATGCCGCAGCACGCGCTGCTTCGTGAATGCGATCAAGGTCTTTCTCGGCGAGAATGTGCTGGGAATCGATCATGGCGGCAGTGTCGGTCATTCTAGGGCCTCAACGATAACTGGCGGCTTGCATTTCAAACATGGCAGCATAGCGGCCGCCGAGCGCCATTAACTGTGTATGACTTCCCTCTTCAACGAGTTTGCCGGCTTCGAGCACAACGATGCGGTCGGCCATGCGAACGGTTGAGAAGCGATGTGAGATAAGGAGCGCCATCTTGCCCGAGGTCAGTTCGGCAAATCGCTCAAAAACTTCGGCTTCGCTGCGGGCGTCGAGCGCTGCGGTTGGTTCATCCAAAATAAGCAACTGGGCGTCGCGCAGATAGGCACGGGCCAGCGCAAGCTTTTGCCATTCGCCTCCAGACAGATCGACACCACCTTCAAAGCGGCGGCCAAGCATTTGATCGTATCCGTTGTGAAGTTTGGCAATGACACCGCTGGCAAGGCTTTTCTCCGCGGCGTATTCAATTTCCTCGGGATGATGCGGAACCTCAATGCGGCCAACCGCGATGTTTTCGCGCGCAGTCATTTCGTAGCGCATGAAGTCCTGGAAAATGACGCCGATTTCGGAGTGCAAGTCATCCAGATCGTATTCGCGCAGATCGACGCCATCGAGCAGTATTTCTCCCTCGGTAGGATCGTAGAGCCGCGTGATGAGCTTAACAATCGTGGTCTTTCCCTGTCCGTTTTCACCGATCAGAGCCACGCGTTCGCCGGGACTGAGGGTGAAGTTGAAATTGCTGAGAACGCGCCGTTCGACGCCGGGATACGCAAACGAAACATTGCGAAACTCGAAGCCACGCACGACCGGGCGCGGCGCGGGGAGACCGTTGACTTTGGACTCGACGCGCGGCTTCATCTCAAAGAAGGCGAGAAGATCGGTGAGGAACAGGGCTTGGTCGGCTACTCCCGAGGCAGTTGAAAAGGCCTGCTGGATGTTACTCATCGCCTGCATGATGGCAGTGGTAATGAGGGTCAGATCGCCGACGCTATAGCTCCCTTGAATGGTGCGATAGATGCTCAAGCCATAGGCCGCGTAGTAGCCGAGTTGACCTAGAATGGCCAGGAGGCCGCCCCAGAAAAGGCGACGACGATTCAGGGCAACGTTTTCTTCGTATATCTTTCTGGAAAGCCCGGTAAAGCGCTCGGTAAGATAGCTGCTGAGATTGAAGAGCTTGAGCTCTTTGGCCGCTTCTTTGCTTCCGCCCACTTGGCGGAGGTAATCCATCTCACGCCGCCAGGGAGTCTGACGAAAGTTTTTGGCATAGGTGAGGAAAGCAAAGTGGCTCTCCCCGAGGAACGCGGGAATAATGCCGGCGATCAACAACAGGAGCAAGAACGGCGAATAACGAATGAGGACTGCGGAAAAGGCAATCGCCGTGATGGTCTGCTGAATGAGGCGGCCCATCTGCTGGATCATGGCCAGCCGGTCCGTAGCCTGTACGCGGGCGCGCTCAAGGCGGTCATAGAAGACCGGATCTTCATAGACCGTGACGTCGAGCGCAGCAGCTTTGCGCATCACCTCGACGCTGACGTGATGCGTGTAGCGATCGGCGAGCAGGTTATCAAAGTAATCGACGGAGCGGGAGAGAATCCCGGTCAGCACAGCGAGGCCCATCTCTCCGCCCACGAGCCACCAGAAATGCTCGGGCAACGCCTGGTGCATACGAATGCGGTTGACGCCATCGATAATAAAGCGGCCGATGATGCCGATGCCCACGGGAAGAAAAGCAACCAGGACCCGGATTGCGATATTCCAAAAGACGACAGAGGGGCCCGACTCCCAAACAAAATGGAGAACAGGGGGAACATTTTTAAGCGCACGAAGGCGATCGGCCCAGGCACTTCCTGATTCGTGCGGCTGGACGGATCGCTTCTCGCCGGACTCCCCAGCAGGTTTCGTGTTATTCAAAGTCGGAGACATAGTCGTTTTGGAACCTGCCGGAAATAAACTGGCCCAGGCACATGGTGCGTTGGAGTCGTGAAAAATGGTCGCGCCAATCGATGCGTGGCCGGATGAGGTGGAGTTTTTCTTCCACTATGCTACTAGTGCGATGCAAGGCTGTGAAAGATTGTTGTTTCCGCCGCCCCGAATGCCCCGCGACGACGCCAGGGCGCTATGAAGAACCGTCCCGCGTTGCTTATGACGTTGCGGGAGAATAACTCTTGAAGCCGGCCCGGGCCATGCCTCGCTGCGCTTCAGGATTCTTCATAAACGTGTTCCACACGAAAGAACTGCGCAGGTTTTCCGCCATCACCATGGTGATCCCGGTATCAATTCCAATGACATCTGTATCATACCAATCATTCAAGGGATTGAACGCGTCAACAAAGCCGTACCTGCACCAAGCCTTGGGATAGTGATCGTGAATCGTCCTGAGGACACGCATGGTGGCGTCCGGCAAAAACGGCAGAGAGCCCCCTGTAGCGGCGGGAGCGATGGTTCCATCAATCGGCCCCGTCGCCGGGGGACCACCCCAAGCCACATAGCCTCTTTCGGAATCCGACGCCGTAATGCCCCACAGCGCATTGCTATAGTCGGAGAACTGCTCATTCAATTCGAGGCAGAAACGGCGATGCACATCTGTGGCAATAATCGAATTTTCAAAGTAGTCCGCATACCGATCGCGTTTGTGGCGAAAGTCGAACCAAGCCTGCGAATACTGATGTACGAACAAGGGCGCGAACGAACCGATGTAGCGCAATCCATCATACTCGAAGATGGTTCGTTTCCACGCAAACCATGCATCGCTGTTGAGTGGATGGGAAGCAGACCCCATGCCCAGCAGATACATCATCATCAGCTCACTGTACAAGTCCCAGCGGGAAGGGATAAAGCCGAATTCCGGCGTCCATCCATGAGAGAGTAAGGTTGTATCTTCAGAAAGCCAGGTCCAGTCTACCCGATCAAAGATCGCCTGCGCCAATGCATCAATATCCTTGTCTCGAAAGTGCTGGCGGCATGTGAGAATGCCACATAAAAGCATGGCCGTATCGACCGAAGAAACCTCGGAATCCCATACTCTCTCGCCGGTATTGATGTTGGCGAAATGGTAGAAGAATCCACGATGAGTGGGCAGTTTGTGCCATAGAAACGACAATGAGGAGACGACCCGCAGGCGCGCCTCGGCGTAACTCACGAATCCGCGCATCTGGCCAATGCAGATAGCTGTCAGGCCGAAGCCGGTAGAAGCTATGCTGGCGGCAATGGCGGTATCTTTGCTTCTCACGTTGCAGCGGTCTTTGATCAATCCTGTCTGGGGATTGGCCTGCTCCCAGAAGAAAAGGAAGTTGTGATATTCAAGATCGTTCAAAAATTGTTCGTCTTGAGGCGAAAGCGGCGTGGCGGTAGGGTTAGCCGGGGGACGCGGAGCCGCGTGTGTGTGGGGAGTCGTTCTCGCCTGCGCTTGAGCCGACGCGGGATTGCCGAAGAGAGATAGAAATCCGCCCTGCGAAAGGGGAAGGCCGAGAGAGAGCGAGGCGATCTGCTGCAGCATATTGCGGCGAGAGGAAGAGAAGGCGAATTGTTCCAGAGATTTGCGAATCTTTCTCTTCTTTTCTCCGTCAAAAGAGTTCATTCATCCGTCCTAACGGTAGTGCAAGGGGCTCCAAAAATAATTTTGAAGACTACTGGTTTGGATGCAAAACAGCAGCCCTGCGAACCGGCAAATGGCGGACAGCAATTCAGAAGGAAAGTGCGTCCAATGATTAGTAGACGAACGGAAGATCGATGAAATGGAGAAAGGTTGCAATCTGGTCAGGTATCGCCGCGCTTGGAGTGGTAACGACGGTACTCATTGTGCACCGCATGCACCGCTGGAGGCCCCGCTCTCTCACGGTCCAGGGCGCCGTCCTCCGTAAAGATGCCGATGCCAGGAAAGAACAGCCTATCGCGAACGCGCTGGTCACCGTGTCGGATGGTGAAACAAGCGCGAGCACTCAATCCGATGCCTCGGGGTATTTTCGCATAGCCTTCCGTGGGAAGGTGTGGCCGCCACAAACGACCGCGACTCTCAGCTTTCGGCATGAAAATTATTTGCCTCTCAACCTCGAATTGCAGACAGGTTTGCAATCTGCGGTGAGAAAGCTGTACGTCGCGGCCATGACGCCCACCGCAGTGCAAGCCGAACCCGTTTCAGGGGGCAAGCAATCGGTCATCTCGAATATCCGAATACGTTATACGATCAATTCGGAGTCGGAGGAAAATATCGGCAGTGCGGTCAAGACCTTTCAGGTGATCGGACAAGGTAATGTACCTTGTAATCGTATTGCGCCATGCTCGCCCGACGGAAGGTGGAAGGCGTTCAGCAGCTCCGCTACGCTGGACGCCGGGCAGAGCAACGAATTTCGCAATGTCCGCGCTTCGTGCATTGCGGGACCGTGCCCCTTTACCAAGATCGATGCAAGCGGCTTTATCCAAGGCGGCCGCACGATTAACGTCACAGCATTGGACTGGTCGAGCACCGCTACATTTCTTTTGGAAGCAGAGGTTTTTCACTCGGCCATCAATTCCAGCATGCGCGAATCTTACCCAGTGGTTTATGGACGGACGCTCAACTTCACACTTCCTCCCACGCAAGAGGGAGTTAGCATCGAAGCGGAACTCGATGGCACTGCAATGGTCTTTCCACTGGGACCGGAACTCTATCTAAGCTGGGCAACCTGCAATGCACGAACGAATGCGGAAGCCGAAAAATCGGCCGTGTACCAATGCGAACTCAAGCCTGGATACCGATTCTAACTAGGTGGGCCAGAAATCTTACCTCGCTCATTTATTCGGGAATTGAATTACGCAAGGTGAGCGAGGCGAAGAGACAGCATAGCTATTTTGGCTTTCTTCCTTTTGGGCCGACGACAAGCTTTTCTCCTGAATTCTCTTCATCCCTTCAACTTACTCGCAACAAGAAAAGCGTATCAGGCTGCCTCTTCGAGGGACAATGCATCAGAGATTCACAGCGCCGGTCGTTTCTGTGATTGGCGTATATCCGGCCGCAGTGCGGGAGTTCCCGATGGATCTGGTGCTCGGAAAGGATCTGACGTTGAAGGCAGGCAACCGCAATCATCGACGTTATATGCCGGAGATGATCGAGTTAGTATGCAGCGGAGTCATTCGCCCGAAACAATTTTTCACTCAGGACGAATTTCTCATTTCGGCAATCGATGCGTATCGTGCTTTTGAGCGCCATCAATCCAGATGGATCAAGACGAAGCTTGATCCAACGCAGCACAACCAGTGTGCGGCGTGCTTGAAGTACATCTTTTGGGGTCTCGCAACCAATCCATCGAGCATCCGGACCGAATCGTTTTCGATCCGGTCCGGATGCAGCGATTGCCTGGGACACAATCGCCGCAATTGCGATGGAAATTCGGTCAAGGCTCAAAGCACTCAAGCTCGAAAGCTTTTTGAAGACTACGGGAGGCAAGTGACTGCACATTGTAGTGCCGATACGCTCTGAGTATTCATGGCCCGAAGTCAAGCAATTTGCACACGACTTCGTTCTTGCCATGGAGCGCGATACGCCGTCATTGTTTCTCAGCAAGGTGACCAAGGCGGCGCGTACCAGAGGGATCTATCTCAACTATCTTCGCAATGAGCGGGCGCTACTTCTATTGCGCCGTTCTCTCCGCGAGCACGTGCGGGAGTTCCAATCGCTTTGCCACTGAATTGGAATGAATTGAAGTTAGTGGAGCGGCCACAATTTTACGTTTCAGATCTCTAAGATTGGAAGAAATGGCTTACGCATGATCCATGGAAGGCCATGCCCGGTCTTGAGTAACGTCTCAAATAAGCTTACGGAAGCTCTCACAAAAGAGGCGTAACGACGGCTCTTCTGCATCTCACGCCGACCTGCAAGTCGGCATCTACAGATTTAGTAATCAAGGCAAGCCATGCGACGGATTCCCCTATCGACTTATCGACTGCAATTGAATGCATCCTTCACCTTTGACGATGCGTCGAAGGTAGCGGACTATCTGAAAGACCTCGGCATTTCCCATGTCTATTGCTCCCCCTATTTTCAAGCCGCACCTGGCAGCATGCATGGCTATGACGTGGTTGATCACCAAAAGGTGAATGAAGAACTTGGCGGCGAAGAAGGGCACGCGCGATTCTGTGAGCGGCTTGGGAAGCTTAATTTGGGACAGATTCTTGACATTGTTCCCAATCATATGGCTACCGGCTCTCATAATCGCTATTGGTGGGATGTGCTCGAAAACGGACCTTCGAGCCAATATGCAACATGGTTCGATATAGACTGGCATTCCGCCGAAGTCAAGCTTCAGAACAAAGTATTGATCCCCATACTTGGAGATCAATACGGAAAGGTGCTAAGTGCCGGCCAGATCAAGATAGTTCGCGCAGACCCTTTTTTTCAGGTGCGCTATATGGATCACGCACTGCCTTTGTCTCCGCAATCGCTATCAATTGTGCTTTCAAAAGCAGCCGCACATGAGCATGACGACACGCTCAGCTTCATTGCCGACAGCCTTACACGATTGCCTTCGCCCGCCTCGACCGAGCAGGATCCAGTATTGGCCAGGCATAGAGACAAGACAGTGATTTATGCGCTACTGAAGCGACTTTGTGACGATCATGAGGAAATTTCTGCGGCGATTGCACAGGCCCTCGTGGAGTTGAACGGGGATAACGACGCTTTAGATGATTTATTGGATCAACAAAATTATCGACTCGCATATTGGCGCACCGCAGATCAAGAGCTTGGTTATCGCCGCTTCTTTGACATCAATACTCTGATCGGATTGCGAATGGAGCGGGCGAACGTTTTTGAGGCGACACACTCCAGGGTTCTGGAATGGCTTCAGAATCACGTGCTGGATGGAGTTCGTATCGATCATCCAGATGGGTTGAGAGATCCGCAACAATACTTCAGCCGTCTGCGGAGTCGATCTCCGGATGCCTGGATTATCGGTGAGAAGATACTCGAACCCGGGGAATCTCTCCGCGAAAGTTGGCCGATTGATGGGACCAGCGGCTATGATTTTATGAACTTATGCAATGGACTTCTTGTGCAAGGAGACGGGTTAAGAAAGATTAGCCGCATCTATGAAGATTTCACCGGAGAGACTACAGATTTTCAAGCCGTTGCCCATGACAAGAAACTCAGCGTGGAGCAGGAAGCACTGGGGAGCGATGTCAACCGGCTTGCGAGTTTGTTTGTTGAAATCTGCGAAAATAACCGGGACCGCCGCGACTATACACGAGCGGAGATTAGACGTGCTCTGCGTGAAGTTGCGGCGTGTTTCTCTGCATATCGAACTTATGTAGTTGCGGAGCGCAACGAAATTGTCGATGAGGACCGCAACCAGATCGAAAGTGCGATTACTCAAGCCAGAGCGCGCAGGCAGGATGTCGACCCAGGTCTGTTTGACTTTCTTGAGGATGTGTTGATGCTGCGGGCACGCGGCGCGCGGGAGAGCGAGTTCTTATTACGCTTTCAACAATTTACTTCGCCCGTGATGGCCAAAGGCGTGGAGGACACTGCGTTTTATTGTTTCAATCGCATGATTGGCTTGAACGAGGTGGGCGGCGCTCCTGAGCGTGACGGCGTGTCGGTGGAAGAATTCCACGAATGTTGCTCGCACACACAGGCAGAGCATCCTCAGGCCATGACGACATTGTCGACGCATGACACGAAACGAGGAGAAGACGTTCGTGCCCGACTCGCAGTCATCACGGAGATCCCCGAAGTATGGAGTTCTGCCCTGAACGGGTGGTCTGTCATGAATTCACGATTCAAGACGGGGCGATATCCCGATCGAAACACGGAATACTTTCTGTATCAGACTCTTATCGGCACGTGGCCTATTTCAGTAGAACGGCTCACGGCCTACATGGAGAAAGCTACGCGGGAGGCGAAACAGCAGACCAGTTGGACGCAGCAGAATAAGGAATTTGAAGATAGCTTGTGTGCGTTCATCAGAGATATTTTAGAGTCGCTCGAATTCCTCACCGAATTGGACGCGTTTGTTGGGCGAATATTGAGTGCAGGGCGTATGAACAGCCTTGCGCAGACACTCATCAAATATACAGCGCCGGGAATTCCAGATACCTATCAGGGCAGCGAGTTATGGGACTTGCGGTTAGTCGATCCGGACAATCGTGGTCCGGTGGACTACGATATGAGGCGAGCCTTGCTGAGCAAGTTGAAGACAGATATGCGTGCCAAGGCCATATTGCAAGAGGCAGACAGCGGGGCGCCAAAATTGTGGGTGACGTATCGCGCACTGACTCTGCGCCGCGCGCATCCGGAATGGTTCGATGCCAAATCAACTTATACACCTTTGTTCGCT
>JAATGG010000231.1 GCA_015654835.1 Terriglobales bacterium | reverse complement strand
GGTGAGGTTATGCGGCGGAATGTTGGTGGCCATGCCGACCGCAATGCCGCTCGATCCGTTGACGATGAGGTTCGGAATCCGGGTAGGCAGCACGACGGGCTCGACGGTGGACTCGTCGTAGTTCGGGGTGAAGTCGACGGTTTCCATGTCGATGTCGGCCAGCAGTTCGCCGGCGACGCGCATGAGGCGGCACTCGGTATAACGCATGGCGGCGGGCGGATCGCCATCGACGGAGCCGAAGTTACCCTGGCCATCGATCAGGGGGTAGCGCAGCGAAAAGGGCTGCGCCATGCGGACCATGGTGTCGTAGATGGCCGAGTCGCCGTGGGGGTGATACACACCCATGGCCTGGCCTACGACCTTGGCGCACTTGGTGTATTTCTTGTTGTACTCAAGCCCCATCTCGCTCATGGCGTAGAGCACGCGGCGGTGGACGGGCTTCAAGCCATCGCGCACGTCGGGCAAAGCGCGCCCGATGATCACCGACATCGAATAGTCGAGATAGGAACGGCGCATCTCATCTTCAATGTTGATGGAGATGAGATTGGTGCCACCGTTTGGCGGAGTGCCGCCGTCGAGAGGGAGCTGAGGATTCTGATCGTCTGCCATAGATTTTTTCTTGGCCCGCAGAGAGCGGCGGGAAGGTTTCCGGTAAAAAGAGGGGCCGGGCTTCGCGGGCTACGATTCTATTTTACGCGCTCGAAGAGGGTTTCAGCAAGGCGAATCGAAGCAAATAAGTCCTTATTTTAGTTTTAGTTATAGCTATTTTTGCAGGTTGGGCCGGGGGCTGCGGAGGGACAGCGGCGAATCGGGCGATTGAAGGCTAGATCTCACTCGAAGAACGAGGCTGCGGGCGGAAGATTTTTCGCCGGCGCTGCTGGGGCTGCGAGCCGCGTAAACGATTGCTTCTACAGCAGTCCGGGCAGGCTCAGGACGCAGAAGACGGCCTGCAGCAGGACGACCGCCCCGGCGGCGGCGATGGCCAGCCTGCCGCGGGGGCCTTCGTAGGCGTCGGCGAAGACTCCAGCAACGAAGGTGAGCAGAAAGGGCAAGGCCCACAGCCAGGGGCTGGCGGGAACGCCCGTCGTCACCAGCGCAAACAGGACCAGGGCAAAGAGCAGCGGGGCGGTATTGCCGAAGTAACGCGCCTTGCCGATGCCCAGGTAGAGCACCAGCGCGGCGGCAGCGGCCACGGTGATGCCGGCGTTGCCGAGGGTCGAGAAGAACCGCCGCGCCGGATCGAAGGATACGGAGAGAAATCCCGCTGCGGAGCGGAAGAGATAGCTGAAGGCGTCAGGCGAGAAGCCGTAGCAGGCGAACAGCAGCACCAGAGCGCCGGCGGAGGCGAGCAGCACGACAGGCAGCACCTGGGTCCTGCGGCCCTCCGCGACCCACAGCATGGCGGACAGACCGAGCAGAGCCACGACGGGCAGGGCCACGATATGGGCGGCAGCAGCGATGCCGAAGATCACCGTGAGCAGCGTAATGCGCGGCCTCCATTTGCTTCGCGGGCCTTGCATGGCGTGAGCGACGCCGATGCAGGTATAGAGGCCACCATAGATGCCGAGGGCGGCCAGCACCTCGGGATTGGGCACCACGCAGGCCCGCAGCACGGGTGGAGAAAAGCAGTAGAGGGCCAGCGCCGTATAGCCGCCCCAGTTGCCATAAAGCCGCCTCGTCACCCACCAGAGGGCACCGCCGAGCACGCATCCCGCGAGCAGAAACGGCAGGCGCAACAGGAGCAGCAGATGAGTAAGCTGGTGGCGGAGTTCCCAGGTGCTCAACTGGCCGGAGGCCTGGACAACGCGATTCTCAGGCTTGCGGAAGATGTCGATGCCCTGCTCGGCGAGGAGATTCAGCGTGAGGGGCAACCCGGCCAGGCGATAGGCCAAAATTCCATCGTGAATATTGCCGCAGGTGGTGAAATAACCGGCCAGGGGGGAAGGCTTCTCCCACATTTCGCGCCCGCAGCGGGCATATTGGTAGTCGCGATCGCTCAGCGCCTGATGTGCGGTCAGCCACAGTCCTTGCACAAGAAAGAGCACGAGCAGCACTGCTGCAACGCGCTGTGGCAGATTGAAACGAAAACGGCGAAGGCGGGCGAAACGAAAGGACATGGCGTTCGGTCAGTCTTTAGTCTATCGGACGGGAGACCCCCAGCTTGATTCCGCATTTTAGGGAGGGCTTGTCATCAAGTTCTAACTTAAGCGCTGTAATCTCGTGGCCATGCCTCGTTTCACGAAGATTGCACAATCCACTTTGATGGCGGCTGTGGGCATTGCCTGCGGCCCGATTGGGCTGTATGCCGGGCAGGCGAACCCCGCCGATACCGTTGCGCCGTATACCGTGCTGGTGCACGGACACCGCGGCTCCCGCGCCACGCGGCCCGAGAACACGCTGCCCGCATTTCAGTTTGCGCTGGATCACGGCGTGGACGTGCTGGAACTGGATCTCGCGGTGACCAAGGACAACGTGCTGGTGGTTTCGCACAGCCCGTTTCTGATGCAGCCGGCGCAATACGCGGCGCATGAGCGGGTCTGCAAAGGTCCGGAACTGCCGCCGATGACACCGATCCACGCGATGACGCTGGCACAGGTGGAGCAGTACGATTGCGGCTCGGTGGCGCTGGCGGCGTTTCCGAAGCAGGTTCCGGTGCCGGGAACGCACATCCCGACGTTCGAGCAGGTGCTCGACCTGATGGAAAACAACCATGTGCAGCTCAACGTGGAGACCAAGAGTTCCCCGAGCCATCCGGAGCGGACGCCGACGCCGGCGGAGTTTGTCCGGCTGATTGTCGACACCCTCCACAAGCATCACAGCGACGAGTCGCGCATTATTTTGCAGAGCTTCGATTTCCGCACCCTGATCGAGATGCGCAAGCAGGACCCGGCGATCCGCCTATCTGCGCTGATCGGCGGCGCAAACGGCGATGCCATGATGGGGATTACCGATCACGATAAAGATTTTGTGCACGTGCATGAGATCACCGGAGCGGAGATCATCAGCCCCGAGGTCAGCTTAGTGACGCCGGAGCAGGTCGCCGCGGCCCATCGCATCCATGCGCAGGTAGCGCCGTGGACCGCCGACACCACGGAGGAGTGGCAGAAGCTGGTGGATGCGCACGTGGACGCCATTATCACGGACGATCCGGCGGCCCTGCTGGCGTGGCTCAAGGCGCAAAATCCGCCGCTGCACTAAAGGCAAACCGCAAGGCCAGGGGCTGGCGGTTTGCCCGCCGGAGCGCCAGCCCGCTACACTTCTCCTCAGCATGGCCATTGCGCGGGACGACACTCCGGATCGACTGGTCAGCGCTTCACGCGCCGACGAAGAGCAGGGTTTTGAGCTGAAATTGCGCCCGCGCTGGTTGCGCGAGTTCATTGGGCAGTCGAAGGCCAAGGAACAGTTGGCCATTGCGCTGGAGGCCGCAAAATCGCGCGGCGAGGCTCTGGATCACGTGCTGCTGTTTGGGCCGCCAGGGCTGGGCAAGACCACGCTGGCCACCATCATCGCCAATGAGCTGGATGTCGGCTTTCAGCAGACATCGGGGCCGGCGCTGCAGATTCAGGGCGACCTGACCGCCATCCTCACCAATCTGCGCGAGCGGCAGGTGCTTTTTCTGGACGAGATTCACCGGATGCAGCCGGTGCTGGAAGAAAAGCTCTACACCGCGCTCGAAGACTACAAGCTCGACATCATCATTGGGCAGGGGCCGGCGGCACGCACGCATGTGATGGAGATTCGGCCATTCACGTTTATCGGCGCCACGACGCGGCCGGGGCTACTCAGTTCGCCGCTGCGTTCGCGGTTCGGCATTCTGCTGCGGCTGGAGTTTTATACCGAAGAAGAACTGCGCTTTATCGTCGAGCGCTCCGCCGAAGTGCTGCAGGTGCCTATCGACACCGACGGTGCTGCGGAGATTGCCTTGCGCTCGCGCGGCACACCGCGTATCGCCAACCGGCTGCTGCGCCGCGTGCGCGATTATGCGCAGGTGCGGGGCACCGGATCGATCGACCGCCCGACGGCCAATGCCGCGCTGACCCTGCTTGAAGTGGATGCGCACGGCTTCGATGAAATCGACCGCCGACTGATGCTGACCATCATGCAGAAATACGATGGCGGCCCGGTGGGACTGGGCACGCTGGCCGCAACCCTGGCCGAAGAGGAAGACGCGCTCGAAGAAGTCTACGAGCCATTCCTGATCCAGATCGGCTTTCTTGACCGGACGCCGCGCGGGCGGGTGGCGACACGGCTGGCCTACGAACACTTTGGCATTGCGATGCCGGGACGTCAGCCGGGATTGTTTTAGAGCATTTTCGGAATACACGCAGAGGCATGAGCGGGAAGAGTTCAGAAGTAAATCGCGTTCTTCACTCCGTTCCCGCTCATGCTATATGTTCGTCCTTTGTTTTGAAGCACCGAAAACCGATGAGCCCCGCCTTCTCGACGGGGCTCATGTTCGTTGTGCACTTACAATCGATCATTCTGGATCTAATTGGATCTAAAAAACTAGAGGGGAAGCCCTTTCAAATATGCACGGAACTTTGCACCCAGATCTTCCCGCTTGAGCGCGAACTCGACTGTGGCCTGTAACATGCCGAACTTATCGCCGGCATCGAACCGCTTGCCCTCGAAGGTATACCCGTAGACCCTCTCTTCTTTAAGCAATGCCTTGATACCGTCTGTAAGCTGGATTTCGCCGCCGGCGCCGGGCGTGGTTTCTTCAAGCAGTTCGAAGACGCGCGGCGTAAGCACATAGCGACCGATGATGGCCTGCTTCGATGGTGCATCTTCGAGCTTGGGCTTCTCGACCATGCCGGTGCAGTTATAGATGCGCGGGTTATGCGGATCCTGCGAACCGGCCAGCACGCCATAGGCACTGATTGCCGGGCCCTCGACGGTTTGCGTGGCCAACACCGAGCCGCCCTTCTCGTCAAACACCCCTATCATCTGCCTGAGACACGGTGGATCGGCATCGATGACATCGTCGGGCAAGATGACGGCGAACGGTTCATCGCCGACGAGGTCTTTGGCGCAGAGCACGGCGTGCCCCAGGCCTAGCGGCTCTTTCTGGCGCACATAACTGATCCGGGCCAGTGCGGAGACACCGCGCGACACCGCGAGTAACTCATGCTTACCTCTCCGCTCAAGGGTTGCGTCTAACTCGAAGCTATGATCGAAGTGATCTTCCATAGCAGCTTTGCCGCGGCCCGTGATGATGATGATGTGCTCAATCCCGGAAGCAATTGCCTCTTCAACGCCATACTGAATGATGGGCTTATCCACCAAGGCCAACATCTCTTTAGGAATTACTTTCGTGGCTGGCAAAAACCGGGTGCCCAGTCCGCCCGCGGGAAAGACAGCCTTTCGTACCTGCTTACTCATTCCATCTCCTTCATTCAATCAGCATGAATGCGAACGCATGGCTTCGAACTTTCGCCCAGTTCTAAAGCGTCGGCGAGCCATCTTCGAGCAGCGCCTGCCGCACGATCTTGACGGGCGGAAAGCCCTGGCGCAAGAAGTTATCGTGGAACTGTTCCAATGAAAACCTTACACCTTGTTTTTGCTTTAAATCTTCGCGCAGCTTCATAATCTCCAACTTACCCAAGGTGTAATAGAGATAGGTGGGATCGCTTGTGCCCCGCTTGGTCTCGACCATGGCCGTTTCTTTCGATTGGTAACCCTCTCTCTCGAAAAACCCGACGGCTTGATCGAAGCTCATCGTGCCTGTATGCATTTCGATGCCAACGATGAAGCGCGCGTTGCGCAGCAGGGCGTCTTGCAGTTGACCGAGGCGCAGAAACCTGGCTTCGCGCTCGTCTTTGGCGCCGGCGCCGGGTTGCCCGTAGCCCTCATCGAGCATCATCTGCTCGCAATAATGCGCCCAGCCCTCGACGTTGGTGTTTGCACCCAGCAGTTTGCGCACGCGGCTCGGCGCCTGCGGCACCCACAGGAACTGCACATAGTGGCCGGGATAGGCCTCATGCACGGCGGTCGAAATCACCGTGCCCACGTTGAAGGAGTGCATGAAGCCCTCCACCTCGGCGGGTGTCATTGCAGGGTCAGGCAAG
>JAATGG010000066.1 GCA_015654835.1 Terriglobales bacterium | reverse complement strand
TTGCGAACGCCCGGTTCTTACAACTGGTTCATGTTTTGCAGGAACTCGGCGTTGTTGCGCACCTTTTCCAGGCGGCTGACGAGCAGTTCCATGGCTTCGACGGGCGACAGCGGATTGAGCACCTTGCGGAGAACCCAGATGCGCTGCAAGTCGTCCTTGGGAATGAGCAGCTCTTCTTTACGCGTGCCGGAACGCTGAATGTCGATAGCCGGGAACACGCGCTTGTCCACAAGCTTGCGGTCCAGGATGACTTCCATGTTGCCGGTGCCCTTGAACTCTTCGAAGATGACCTCGTCCATGCGCGAGCCGGTATCGACCAGCGCGGTGGCGATGATGGTGAGCGAGCCACCCTCTTCAATGTTGCGGGCCGCGCCGAAGAAGCGTTTGGGGCGCTGCAAGGCGTTGGAGTCGACGCCGCCCGACAGCACCTTGCCCGATGGCGGCACGATGGTGTTGTAGGCCCGCGCCAGGCGGGTAATCGAGTCGAGCAGAATGACGACGTCGCGCTTATGTTCGACAAGGCGCTTGGCTTTCTCGATCACCATCTCGGCTACCTGTACGTGACGGGCTGCCGGCTCATCGAAGGTGGAACTGATGACTTCACCTTTGACGGAACGCTGCATGTCGGTGACTTCTTCGGGCCGCTCATCGATGAGCAGCACGATCAGCACGACTTCAGGATGGTTGGTGGTGACGGAGTTGGCAATGGACTGCAGCAGCATGGTCTTGCCGGTGCGGGGCGGGGCGACGATCAGACCGCGCTGGCCTTTGCCCACGGGCGTCAGCAGGTCCATGACCCGGCCGCTGGTGGCCTCGCGCACAGTCTCCATCTTGATGCGTTCCTGCGGATAGAGCGGCGTCAGGTTGTCGAACAGAATCTTGTTGCGGGTCTCCTCGGGAGACTCGAAATTGATGGCCTCGATCTTGACCAGGGCGAAGTATTTCTCGCCTTCGTGGGGCGGGCGGACATTGCCGCTGATCGAGTCGCCGGTCTTGAGATCGAACTTGCGGATCTGCGAGGGCGAGACATAGATGTCGTCGGGGCCGGGCAGGTAGTTATAGTCGGGCGAGCGCAGAAAGCCGTAGCCATCGGGCAAAATCTCCAACACGCCTTCGGCAAAGATGTGGCCCTCTTTTTCGCTTTGCGCCTGGAGAATCTTGAAGATCAGATCCTGTTTGCGAAGGCCGCTGGCGCCCGGGATTTCCAGGGTGCGCGCGATGCGGCTCAGTTCGGTGATGTTCTTTTCTTTTAGTTCAGCAATGGTCATGTTCACCTGCAATAAGGCGGGATGTGCGGGGATTCGAGAGGAGGAATTGCTCCAGGAGAAAACCAGGCGGGAGTTGAAGGAAACGGACCGAGCGGGCCGCGCTTGCAGCATTTCCCGAAAACTCAAGTGGAGTATTGAAACGCCAGGATAGAGCGGCTTCCCAGCGGGAGAGCCGCTTTGGAATCGTTGCCTACTCGACTATACGCTTCGGGATAGATGGCTACGCAGCGCGACGCTGCTCGACCTGTTGAGTCACGGACGCCGGAAAGGGCGCCAAAGACCCCGGATTGGTGGTGTGAAAGCGTTCCAGGACCTCGTTTGTCGTGTCCTGTAGCCGTGTGTTGGGCTTATGCAGCTTTCGTGTTGCCTTGCTAGCCAGTTGACAGAGCTGGTATCGATTGGACACGTGAGAGAGTGCCCCAAAAACCAAATCAGAACGCATTTGAAAATTCTCCTTCAAAATTGGCCGCCCGCCGGAACTGCTTGGCGCCGCCGGTGCGGTAGGCAGCCAATGCTGCTTCAGGCTGCCGAAAAACTGCTCCAAGTTTTAGACGCACGAAATGGCCGTCGAGTTCAGAATCTTGACACAGTTTCGTTCCAGCAGAAACTGTTCTAATGCCCTAGGAGAACTACAGATTGTGGCGCTGAGAAACCGCACACCCGGCATTCCCATTCCGGGGAGTGGAAAAACCCACCGGGGGCATCAACGGCTGAGCCTTCGCTCATTATGATGCAGGAAATGACAGAGGGGAGCGGGAAATCGCACAATTCAGTCTGCCCTTTTGGATGGCACTCCTGAATGTATACCCGCTCCGACTTCGAGGTCAACTACTTTTTCAGCCTTTTTCGGCAAACTATTCAGGGCGCGACGGACCCCGATGGAACTCATATAACCGCCATATTTACAGCAAGATAGCATTCTCGACGCGACAAGGAATTCTGCTCCCTCCAGAAAAAATTGCCCGTCCGGGCAACTCTTTTCCCGGGGCCCCATCTGGAGGAAACCAAGTAGTTACTTCTATTTCCCACTGGGCGGTTCCAGCCACTGCCGGCCGTCCGGATCGCACAGAATCGGTTCTCCCTCCTCATCGATTCCAGTCACCGTGCTCTTGCGTCGACGCGTGGAGGGCGGGGCTGGCGCGGCGAAAATCTCGTCCACACGAAAGAAAGCGATCAGCAGCAGACCGATAAAGAGAATGCCAAACAGAAAAGTATCCCAGCCTGAACTTAGAACCGAGGGATTCATAAGCGCCTCCGCATCCTCATATCGCGGACAAGAATCTCCGCCTATGCGGGGTATCGGCTACGGATTGGAAGTTCCTTAGAATCGCAAGTAACCAAGTCTCTGCCCCGTGTGGCCCGTCAGATGTGGAAAAGCTGTGGATTGCCTCCGACGGGACACGGCCCCCGCTTTCTCGGAACTTAGTCGGACGGACGGCCGTCGGGATCGCGAAGAACGGGTTCGCCGGCGTCGGTAGAAAGGCGGATGGGCTTGCGAGAGCGCGACGGATGCTTCTTGTGGCTCGTGAAGACCTCATCCAGACGGAAGAAACCGACAAATAACAAAACCAGCAAAGGGACGCCGAACAGCAGCGAGTCCCAACTCGATTTCACGGCTGCCTCGTGCACCTTTCGACCTCCCGAAACGCGCGATGACTGACCACCAAGCTACCGCGAACATCCTTCCAAGGCAAGTAAAAGCCAAGGCAAGCAAAAGAAAGTTCGGATGACGTTCGCTTATCGCGCGATTCAATTGAAGGAGCTAAGCCCAATAACTGCGGTCGAGCGTGCGGTATTGGATGGCTTCGGCGAGGTGCGAGACGGTGAGATGCGCGGCGCCTTCAAGATCGCCGATGGTGCGGGCCACCTTAAGGATGCGATCGTGGGCGCGCGCGGTCAGTCCCTGCTGCTGCATGGCACGCTCCAGCAGGCGCTCGGCGTCGGGGCCGAGTTCGCAATAAGCGCGAATCTGGCGCGTCGTCATCTGCGCATTGGAGTAGATTTTTTCGCCGGCCTTCTTGAATCTCTCCTGCTGACGCTCGCGCGCGGCCAGCACACGGGCGCGAATCTCGGAGGAGCCCTCGGCTGCTACGCCCCCGCGCAACTCCTTATATTGAACGGCCGGCACCTCGATGTGAATATCGATGCGGTCGAGCAGCGGTCCCGATATCTTGGCCACATAGCGCTGAATCATGGGTGGGGTGCACATGCACTCGCGCGACTTGTCGTTGAAGTAACCGCAAGGGCAGGGATTCATGGCAGCGGCAAGCATGAAGCGCGCAGGAAAGGTGAGCGACATGCTGGCCCGCGCAATGGTGACGGTGTGGTCTTCAAGAGGCTGACGCATCACTTCAAGCACGTTGCGCGGAAACTCCGGCAACTCGTCGAGAAACAGCAGGCCGTTATGGGCGAGCGAGACCTCGCCGGGCCGTGGCATGATGCCGCCGCCGATGAGCCCGGCGTCGGAGATGGTGTGGTGAGGCGAGCGGAAAGGGCGTTGCGTCACTAATCCCGCAGCAGCGTCGAGCACTCCGGCGACAGAGTGAATCTTGGTTGTCTCCAGAGCTTCTTCAAAACTCAGGGGCGCGAGGATGGAGGGCAGGCGCTTGGCCAGCATGGTTTTGCCGGAGCCCGGCGGCCCGATCATCAGGATGTTATGACTGCCGGCTGCGGCAACTTCTAGAGCGCGCTTGGCCGTCTGCTGGCCGCGCACATCTTTGAAGTCGACGGCGAAGTGTTGTAACTCGCCGAGCAATGTCTCGGTGGCTACACGGTAGGGCTCGCGCTGAATCGCTCCCAACACCATGGTGTTGAGCAGTTGCAATACGTCGAGCAGCGAAGTGACGGGATAGACGTTGACGCCTTCGACCACTGCGGCTTCGGCGGCATTGGCCGCGGGCAGAATCAGGTTCGGAATATTCTTTTCGCGCGCCAGAATCGCGACCGGCAACATGCCGGGCACGGGCCGCAAGCTGCCGTCGAGGCCCAACTCGCCTACCAGAAGAAAGCGGCTGAGATCGTCTACCTGCAGCGCGCCGTAAGCGCCAAGAATGCCGACGGCCATGGGCAGATCGAAGCCCGAGCCTTCTTTCTTTAAATCGGCCGGCGCCAGATTGATGGTGATGTGCGTAGGCGGAATCAGATAGCCGGAGTTCTTGATGGCGGCGCGCACGCGGTCGCGGCTTTCACGTACTGCGGCATCCGGCAGGCCAACGGTGTGAAAATGATCCTGATCGGTAGCCACACCGCTGTAGTCGACCTCGACGTCAATCAGGTTGGCGTCGATTCCGTACACGGCGGCGCTGAGGGCTTTAAAAAGCATGGTGGAGATTTGCAGCGAGTGTATACCATCCGCAAGCGACCGTGTGCGGGATAACGTTGCCGGTCGCGAGCCGCATTAAGTCCGGATCAAAAAAGCGCGCCGGAAAATCGATCTCCGGCGCGCTCGCTGTACTGGCGATGGTCGGCCTATTGCAGGCGGACTGGGCGCGACTGCGTCTTGATGCGGAACAGAACGTAAGGCTTCTGCCGCAGGTCGATGCCGCCGTGCATACTGGGTTGTCGCGCGAGTTGGTTGGCGGTGAAATAGAGATAGCCGTCGTCGGCCAGCGAGAATGTGTCGGGCCAGAGAATGCGCGGGTCGTGCGCCAGGGCCTCGATGTTGCCGTCCGGGCGAATGACGTGGATGGAATTGCTCTCGTAGTCGCCCGCGTAGACATTTCCGGCGGCATCGGATTCAAGACCGTCCGAGGCGCCCTTGGCCGCAACTTTCTTGATGGTCGCTGCCACTTGGTCGTCCCCGAGACTGCGATTGCGCAGGGCATCGGTACTTACGCTATAAAGCTGCCGCGAAGAGAGTGGCGAATAGTAGAGGCGGCTTCCGTCGGCGCTGATGGCGATGCCGTCCGATCCGAACGCCAAGGGCTGCGGCAACTGGCCCTTCTCTTGATGGAACAGGGGCTGGCCTTCGACGATGGGCAGAAAGTTTGGGTCTGGATGCGTACTCGGATCGTTGGCCAGGCGGCGCCAACTTTCCGCTTTCGCAAGATCCACGACGATGATTCCATTCGGCCCCTTGGCAGAAGAGTCGGTGATGTAGGCAAAGCCGGCCTGCCCCTTGCGCAAATCGAAACGGACATCGTTCAGATAGGAATTCTTGCCCGCAATCTCAGCGGGAAACGGAATCGTCTGCACGATCTTGTTGGTCGCGAGGTCGATGCACACCAGCTTCGGCCCTTGCGGAATCGTCTGCTTCATCAGCGGTGCGCCGGTATCGAGCACCCACAAACGATCTTTGGCATCGACGACGACACTCTGCACCGAGATAAAGTGATGCAGCGCATCGTGATGATCCTGGCGATTGACCTCGACGCCGGGATAGGCCACGGCCTTGCCGTTGACGAGCTCCGCTACGGTAAACGGAACATCGTCGCCCCATCGCGGAAAATTCACAAACACACGATTGCCGTGAGACACGGTAACGCCGGTCGGCATGGGGCCGTTGAAGGTCGCGAAGACTTCGAGCTCGCCCACCGGCTTGTCTTGAGCCAGCTTGGCAATATGGGTGCAGGAAACTACCAGCATGGTTACTCCCACGGCTGCTGCGAACGTCAAGGAACGCTGTCGTAATGTACGCATGTGCAAAGTCACGTCCATAGGATGCTGCGACGAACGCGTGCGCTGCCTTTTTAACGGTAAGTGAGTCTACGAGGGGCGCAGACCGAATCAATGCGAATGGCTCCAAGCTGGAAAGCATCGATACAGAGATGCCAGCTACAATCTGTGGAGTGACTACGAGTCTTTTCGATCTCTACAAAATCGGTGTGGGTCCTTCGAGTTCGCATACCATGGGCCCGATGCGCGCGGCCTGCCGCTTCGCACGCGAACTTGCAGAGCACGGCTCGTTGATTCGTGTCGCGCGCGTGCAGGCGGAACTTTATGGATCGCTGGCTCTCACCGGCATGGGCCACGCGACGGACCGCGCCGTGTTGTTGGGGTTGGCGGGCAGCGAGCCGGCCAGCATCGACCCTGCAGCGATCGATGCGACGGTAGCGGAGATACGCCGGACCGGGCGCATCGCGTTCGCCGGCGCACGGTCGATTCCACTCGAAGAAGCGCGCGACCTGATCTTTCATCGCACCGTCATGTTTCCGCCCGGCGCGCAGACGCAGCATCC
>JAATGG010000219.1 GCA_015654835.1 Terriglobales bacterium | reverse complement strand
GCCCTCTATTGCGACAGCACAAGGTGACTTCCTCAGTGGTCTGCCCGGTAATTTGTACCAGTGAGATTGTTAGTGTAGCGCAGCGCTCATCATTGCTCCCGTATTCACCATTTATTGGCGCAATGCCTTTGCGACGATCCCAGGCCTATTGTCAGAGCGAAAATGATCCGATTTGCCTCGCATCGTCATCACCTCAACAGACCATTGATCACCTTCGTCGAACGCTGGTACCTTCCGTTTGGATACGCCGGCACATCCATGTACACTCGCTAAACTGATTAAGGATCGGCGCACTGTTGTGCTTGGTTGCAATAGATTTTTTCCTAGCGAGCGCCGGGCACGCACGCGTCCAAGAGCAACTCTTCAACTTGATCCAATAGATTTGGGATGGGGTCGTAGCTCGAATGGAGTAAGCAGATGTTGTTGTTTACCGTAGAAATGCCCACTGTTTGCTCGCCTTCAAATCCGAGGAGCACAGCAGGCCCATGGACCAATTCAAGCGTAAGAGCACCATAACGAGTTGCAATCGGCAGCACTCCAAGATTCGACACATGAATATCGAACATGAAAAGCTGCGCGCCTAAATCGGCTCCGGTTCGGACATCCATTCCAGGCCGCACTCTGTTGTGTATCGCACCGAGCACTGATCTGACGCCCACGGCCGACTGACCCGGTGTCAGCGTAGATTTGGCGCCCTGGCCAAGTTCCCAGAAGCAATTGGAATCTACTCGCTCGAAGGGAACATTCCACGCTGTGAAGAAAATTGTACAATCCTCGGGCATCCCAAGAAATTGCCGGTTATTGATAGTCGAACAAATGTGAAGCTTATCCTTCTTGCCAACATGCGAAGTTCGTGTCGCAGCAATGGCGATAGCAGCATTCATCGCTCCATGTACCGTTGTTCCCTTCTCGTGTGCACGCCGGCGAAGAGCAGTTGCTACACCAGAAGACAGTTGCAAGCTCTTAACTGTCGGAAGCGCCGGCGTTTTTGCGCGATATAGTTCAACGAATGATAGACCTTTCGAGACGGGAACGCTGGAATCGCCTTCACTATCGACATGCATGGGGAGACCGAACGCTTCCTCCTGCGATACGTGTGGCGCCAAGGGCGACAACTCTTTCCCCGAGACGGCTTCGAGAATATCCCGAATCGAATACGCCAGAGACATCCCGTCCGCAATCGAATGATGGGCTGACAGTATAAACATGCAGCCTTTCTCTGAGTGGACGAGAACTGCCCGCACGAGTGGTCCATTCAGCGCATCAAAGGCCAGGGAAAGCTCAAGAGCAATCTGTTCCTCCCAACCTTCCAGTCTCTCCTGATGCTCGACTCGCAACGGGATCTTCACATTCTTAAGATGATGAAAATGTGGGATGGCGTTCTCGGTGCTCTGAATGCTCGATGACCACAAAGGATGACGAAGCCTTGCGGCTTCCAGTGCAACTTCCCACTGAGCGATGGTGGTCTTCCCTCTCACCCGCGCTGCGAGGATTGCGTGCATGGGGCTATTTTGGTCCATCAGCCAGAGCAAATGCTCAAAAGAGCTGAGCGCGCGGATCGAATCCGCGGTCTTTGAGGAATACAGATCGATGTCAGACATAAGCTACCCTCCTTTGGCCAGATCCGGCTGGATCTGGAATGAATTTCACTGAACGGCTACGGTTTGCCGTGCAGCCGAGAGAAACCATGCCACTGAGGAAGTCAGAAGCATCGTTACTCCGTCGTTAGAGCACCTTCTGTCGTCAATCCGCGGCGTTCAATTGGGCTTGTTCTACAGTCACGCAGCAACTCACTCAGCTACTCCCGAGTATGACGACGGACGAGGCATTAATCTTTCAGAAGATAACGATTTTTGCAGGAAAGCGCGACGAAAATACCTGTTGGTTTTCTAGGAGGCCAATCGTCGCGTGGCATTTGCCAGGCATTCCGCCGATAATCGGCGCCAATCCTGCTCATTCGAGGAATGAGCGTCGCTGTATAAATGGGAGGGCCTTTCTGACATCTTCCTTGATCCAGGCCATCGCTCGGAACCACTGTGCACGTGCGTGAGAAGCAGTCCCGAAATGGCTATTTCAATGCGTTCGTCAGAGGAACATCGCCGGCATTGTGCGGCTCCAACGCCAAACCCTAGCGCAAGCCTTCATGCCTCGCAGTCTTCATGTTCGCGCCTCGAATACTCTGCCATCGTTCCGAATTCTTGACCGCTAACGGCAACGACAAGCACAAATATTACGAATCACTGGAATAGGCGTGCACGCAACGTGTCTATTCCACGTGCGCACGAGGCGGGTATTCAGATCTACTCGAGATGGGGGTATAGAGTAACGATCATATTCCATGAGTTCCGGCCGAGCGGCAGCGGTTGGATCGGAAGAGTTCCTCCGGGCTGTCACGACTGCCCGGAGTGATAGCAATACTGAGCACGCCGTGGGC
>JAATGG010000167.1 GCA_015654835.1 Terriglobales bacterium | reverse complement strand
TATCTGCTGCACCGGCAACGAAATCATGATTCGTCACGGAATTCCGCTGGCCGCCAACTACCTCTCGCAGGAGATGGCGATCCTGACAGGAGCGCTCGACGCCATGATCCTGGATGTGCAGTGCATCATGCCTTCGTTGCCTCGTATCGCGGCTTGCTTCCATACCCAGGTGATCACCACCATGGACGAAAACAAGATTACCGGCGCAAGGCATGTGAGCTTCAAGGAAGAGCACGCCGCCGAGACGGCGCGGGAGATCATTCGCATCGCTATCGCCGCCTATGGTCATCGTAATCCCAAGACAGTTCACATTCCTGACAAGAAGTCGACCGCCATTGTCGGTTTCAGCACGGAGGCCATTCTCGATGCTCTCTCCCTGCTCGACGCCAACGACCCCCTCAAACCCCTGGTCGATCACATTGTCAGCGGCAATATCCAGGGAGTGGCGCTCTTTTGCGGTTGCAACAACACGCAGCGCGAACAGGATGACAGTTTTGTGCGCATCGCAAAAAAGCTAGCGAAGAACAACGTTTTGCTGCTGGCCACGGGGTGCGGTGCTGGTGCGTTTGCCAAGCATGGACTCATGACCCAGGAAGCTACCGAAAAGTATGCAGGCGATGGCCTGAAGGCGGTGTTGACTGCCATCGGTACCGCAGCCGGTCTCAACGGTCCTCTGCCGCTGGTCCTGCATATGGGCTCCTGCGTTGACAACAGCCGTGCGGTCATCCTAGCAACTGCTCTCGCGCAAAAACTCGGTGTCGACCTCAACGACCTTCCCATCGTATCTTCTGCGCCCGAGGCGATGTCCGAGAAGGCCGTAGCCATTGGTACCTGGAGCGTCGCAGTGGGTTTGCCCACTCATCTAGGAGTTATTCCGCAAGCGTTGGGTTCTGCGAAGGTAGTCAAACTTGTGACTGAGGATGCCAAGGACATTTTCGGCGGCTACTTTTTGGTCGAGCCAGACCCCGACATTGCGGCTGACAAGTTGTTTGCGGTTATCCAGCAGAAACGCGCCATTCTTGGCATCTAGCACGCATGATTTTGACCGACAAAAGCTTAGAGGCGAACTATGAAAATAGCAATTGCAGGTAAAGGAGGTGTCGGGAAAACAACCCTCGCAGGATTGTTGGCGCGTTCATATGCCGAAGACGGATATCGCGTCCTGGCAATCGATGCGGACCCCGATGCCAACCTGGCGTCTTCGATAGGCATCGGTCCGGAACAAATGGTGGGACTGCAGCCGATCTCCAGGATGAAGGAACTTGCGAAGGAGCGTACCGGCGCCAGCGAGGGATACGGATCGCTCTTCATCCTCAACCCCAAGGTGGACGATCTTCCTGAGCGATTCTTTGTCAAACACAAAGGCGTTTCACTGCTGCTGATGGGGACGGTTGACCAAGGCGGTTCTGGCTGTGTTTGTCCCGAGCACACTCTGGTGCGCAGCCTGATGAAGCATCTGCTGCTCGGCAACAACGATCTGGTAATACTCGACATGGAGGCAGGCATTGAACATCTTGGTCGTGCCACCGCCGAATCTGTCGATGCATTGATTGTGGTCGTCGAAGCTGGGAAGCGCAGCTTGCAAACTGCAGCACAGATTGAGAAGCTGGCCACTGAAATCGGCATCCGAAATATTGCTTATGTCGCGAGTAAGGTAAATGGCAAGGGCGATGAGAACTTCATTACATCTGCTCTTCCTCAGTCGCGGTTTCTCGGCAGTCTCTCCTTGAACGAACAGATTCGCGAAGCAGATCGTTTGGGATCGTCGCCGTACGACGCAGGCGGGAGCATTTTGACCGAAGTAGAATCCATCAAGGAACATTTAGCCGAATTCCTAGGCGCCGGGGCGATTGCCCCATGTGAGGAACGATATGTGTGAGATGAGAGTCACGCTCATAGAAGATCGGAGCGGAGAAATCCAATTCGAAGAGGTTACAGCGCTGGAATTTAAAAGCGATTCTGTTGCTATTAGTTCATTTTTTGAAAAGCCAAGAACACTTCAGCATACTGTCATCGAAAGGATAGATTGCCTGACTCATACCATTGTCCTCAGGCGCGTGACAGAACCCCAGTTGGTCGGAGACGAATCATGAACAATGCGACAGAGAAACTAAGAGTTCTGTTGCCGCACTGGGCTGAACATAACCGCGAACATGCCGGAGAGATGCGCAGATGGCAGGCAACCGTCGAGGCGAACTCCGATGTAGAACTGGGACGTATACTTCATCAGGTTGCGGTTCATATGGAGCAAGCGAGTGAATTGCTTAAGGCCGCCGCTGAGAGCCTGGGTGGGGAGGCCGCAAGTGCGGTTCTCCATAATCATCACCATTACTAGTTTCGCCCATATGCTCGTAATTCCCATTGGTGCTTACTGGGGTGTCAACGCGGACCTATGGCTGGAGTTTTCCGCCGGGCACAAGAGGACGATGCTGCAATTGCTTGAGTTGTGGATGCTTATCAACATCAACGCGCTGCAGTGAATTGGCCAATGATGGTCGTACATTGTTGCAGAGAAATGCGGTCCTTGGTTCCGAAGACGCTTCGGGCGTGGCCATTGATGTCGATCTCGCCAGCGATTTTGCATGTGGCATCAATCGGAGCGACAATCTCAGAGCGAGTTTCAAGCGAACAGGTAAGATAGCGCAAATCGGAGAAAACATCATTCACAACGATGGTCTCGCCCTGGGTAACAGCCGCATCGCAGATTCCTTCAGTAATCGGAATTCTAACGTGTTCCGACCTCTTCTAATATGACCCCGTTTGGTATTGGGGTTCGGCATAAGCATGTCCTGCTAGAAACTCCGTTGAAGCGGTGAGACTTTACGTAAAGACGTCCAGGCCGAGTACAGCAGAGCCACGCCAAAAATAACGCTGATCCAATTTGCTGAAACCTTGGCGGTAAGATAGGCGCCTAGTAAAGCACCCATCGTTGTCGCAACTTCAAGAAACATTCCGTCGCTAGAACTGGTTGCATAAATAGGTTTGGCCTCAGAGCAGGTATTTATGCGTGAGGGGGTATTTTGTTGATCTTCTGTCATGAGGCAGAAGAAGCGACAAGTGCTGTTGAGTGAAGTGGAGTGGAAGATATTGGAGCCGTTGTTTCCCGCGCCGCGGCGTCGCAAAGATGGTCGCGGCCGCCCTTGGACCTCGAATCGATCTTGCCTGGAGGGCATCTTGTGGGTTCTGCGCACTGGGGCCAGGTGGCGCGATCTGCCCGAGCAGTATCCGGATGGTTCAACCTGCTGGCGGCGGTTGCGGATGTGGGAAGAGGAAGGAATTTGGCTGGCAGCGTGGCAGAGACTATTGTTCCTGCTGGACCAGCGCCGCTTGCTGGATTGGGAAGAAGCATTTTTCGACGCTACGTTCATCACCGCGAAAAAGGGGGCTCGGCAGTCGGCAAAACCCGTCGCGGGAAAGGTACGAAGTGCATGGTGGTGGTCGACGGC
>JAATGG010000100.1 GCA_015654835.1 Terriglobales bacterium | reverse complement strand
GCCAGGGCGGAGGCTAGGCAAAAAGACGCTACACAGGATCTACAGCGCCGGAGTCTAAAACGCCGGAATACGGGCTGCCGGAATTTGAGAAGCCAGGATCTGAGAAATGGGAGCATATGGGCAATCCAAACACAAAATAGTAGTTCGGCGAAGAGTTTTCTATAATCAAGGGCCATTCTCAGGCGCCGGTTCGCGGTGAGAGAAGGCCGAAGTGGATAGGATACGGCATTCTTGAAGAGAGCTGAGAGCAGCCGGCGTTCCCCGCCGGGAGTGAACTGATATGCGCTGAAGATGGCCTCAGCCTAACTCTGCAGGCACGACGGGAGCGACACGGCAGAAACGGCAAAGCAGGACGGACTCGGAGGTTCCACGGATGAACTTGAATTTTCTCGACCGGCTGGCTGCGAACCCGCTGGGTGCATTTGCGGTGCTGGGGCTGGCTGCTTTTCTAGAGGCATTCGGCGACACGTTTTTTCAGATCAGCTTTTATCGCTCGACTGGCTGGGGGCGGGTGCTGGCTTTTGGAGCAGGGGCGGTGGTGCTGGCTGCGTATGGCTCGGTGGTGAATGTGCCGCGGTGGGATTTTGGCAAGCTGCTCGGGGTGTATGTCGTACTGTTTTTCCTGATGGCGCAGCTTTTGGCGAAGGTTCGTTTCGGGCAGGACCCGACAGCTCCCATCTATGCGGGCGGCACGCTGATTGTGGCCGGGGGCCTGGTGATCGCGTTCTGGAAAGGCTGAGTTCCGGGCAATTTCAGGGCGTTTCGCCGGCCAGGGCCGATGCCGGGACAATTCGATTGGCTTGACGCCGCTTTGGGACGGAAACAAGAACCAGCGCAAGAAATCGGGTAGCCCGAGCGCGGCATCCTGCATCCTAATTTACAGATCCCGCGAGTCCAAGTCCGGGCGCGGGTTCGATCGGGTCGATTGGAATGCGGTGACGTAGCGAGAGAAGCTCATCACAAAAGGCGAACCAAGATGCCAGCTTTCTGGACGTAAGTTCAGAAGGAGAGGTAGGCTTGTACCCAATGGGCATCGGTGTCACAATCTGTTTTCTTTTCAGTGAATTACGGAATTGAGCAGCGCTCAAAAATATTTCTAAAAAGAGAGCGTGTGACAGGTTTCCGCTGCTATAGTGGGTCTTCGAGGTCGCCAACCTCCAGAGTGGAGGCGTAATTATAGAGCGATTTCGTACGTGACATATGTGATCGCGAGCACAGCGATCACAGAGACAATTGAAAAGACGAACAACGAAGCAGGGAAAGCATTCATGGCGCAGATATTTGATCGCAGCTCCAATGCTTTGGCTCGGATGAGTCTGGTGTTGACGGGGCTGATTGTGATCGCCTTGGGAGTCACACTCGACCAGTTGCAGCGTTCCCCCTGGGTGACGCGGCAGGGTCAGCGCCCTGACCAGCCGGTACCCTTCAGCCATAAGCACCATGTGCAAGGGCTGGGTCTGCAGTGCCAATACTGTCACACGACGGTCGAGCGGTCGAGTTACGCTGGAATTCCGCCGACCAAGACCTGCCTGAATTGCCACGCGCAAATTTGGACGAATGCTCAACTGCTGGAACCGGTGCGGCAGAGCTGGGCAACGGGGCGGTCGGTGGCTTGGACAAAGGTGCATGACTTGCCCGACTTCGTTTATTTCAGTCACGAGATTCACGTGAATAAGGGGCTGGGCTGCTCAAGCTGCCATGGGCGCGTGGATCAGATGCCGTTGATGTATGCGCAGAACACGCTGCAGATGGAGTGGTGTTTGGACTGTCATCGCAACCCGGCAAAGAATCTGCGGCCGACCAGCGAGGTCTACAACATGGCCTGGGAGAAGCCGGCGGAGGAGCGTCCGGTGTGGTGTTCGATGGAAGACGTGAAGAGCGGCACGCCCACGGCAGAGGGCGTGAATTGCACCACCAAAGATCCGGGCGGGACGGGGCCGGAGATAGCTTCGTTGCAACTGCCGGGCGGCGCGCATGGGCTGGCGGGCGATGTTGCCGCCGCTGGAATGCCGGCTGCGCCTGTGTATCGGAAGTTCACCAGCCAGGATGAACTCGGGCACTTTCTGCTTGCTCGCTATAGGATTCGCACCCCGAAAGAACTGACCAGTTGCGAGGTTTGCCATCGATGAACAAACAGATGCGTGGGCTTGCACATGGGACAGAAACAGACGGGGCCAGGTACGATGCGGGGACCAGCGTGGATCACGAAAAAGAAGAATCTCAGGCTGTCACGGCTCACGACGGCGGGGCGATGACTCTGTCCGCGGTGCGCAAGGAACTGGATGGCGTCAAGGGCAAGCGCTATTGGCGGTCGGTCGATGAGCTAGCCAATACGCCGGAGTTTCAGGCCGCGGTCGAGAAAGAGTTTCCCAGCGCCGCGCAGGAGTGGGTCGATCCGGTTTCACGGCGCGGCTTTATGAAGCTGATGGGGGCATCGATGGCGCTGGCCGGGTTGGCTGGCTGCACGAAGCAGCCCGACGAGCAGATCTATCCCTATGTGAAGCAGCCGGAAGATTTGGTGCTAGGCAAGCCAAATTACTTTGCTACGGCACATCCTTTTGTAACCGGGGCGGTGCCGCTGCTGGTGAAGAGCGACGAGTTCCGGCCAATCAAAATAGACGGCAATCCAGAGCACGCCTATAACCGGGGATCGTCGGACCCGTTCTCGCAAGGAATACTGCTGGAGTTATACGATCCAGACCGCTCGCAGCATGTGACATATCGTGGTGAGAATCGCGAGTGGACGGAGTTTGCGCAGACGTTTCGTCATACCGTGGCCGAGAGTCAGGGCGGAAGCGGCATCTACTTTCTCAGTGCGACGATCACTTCGCCGACGCTGGCGCGGCAATGGAAGGCCGTGCAGGCGGCGTATCCTAAAGCGACTCTGGTGCAGTATGACCCGGCATGGGCAGGGACCGCGGTTGCCAAGGGGTTGAGCGTGCAGTATGCGCTGAGCGATGCCGATGTGATTGTTTCGCTCGATGCGGACTTTCTGTCGGGCGCAGCTTATCCGGGCTTTCATAAGCTGGTGCGAGAGTATGCAGCGCGGCGCAAGGACCCGGTGAAGCTGAACCGGCTGTATTCGGTCGAGAGCACGCCGACCACGACGGGCCTGAAGGCCGAGCATCGGTTGGGGCTGCGGGCGAGCGAGATTCCAGCGTTTGCCGCGGAGTTGGCAAAGGCCCTAGGTGTGGCGGGAGTCGAGGCTCCAAGTTATCGCTGGACCGGAGAGCAGCAGAAGTTTTTAGCCGTGCTGGTCAAGGACTTGAAGGCTCATGCGGGCCGGAGCGCGGTGGTTCCCGGGCTCTATCAGGATGCGTCGGTGACGATGCTGGCGCTGGCCATCAACAATGCTCTGGGGAATGTAGGCAAGACGGTGTTGGTGGGCGCGGAGCCGGTGAATCCGCTGCCTGGCGATCAGATCGCGGAGTTGAAGGGGCTGGTCGCAGATCTGAATGCGGGCAAGGTGAATTGGCTGGTGATTCTGAATGCCAATCCGATCTATAACGCGCCTGCCGATCTTAATTTTGCTGCGGCCTTTCAGAAGGCCAAGACGGTGGTTCATCTCAGCTCAAATCTGGACGAGACGGGGCAGATTGCGCATTGGCATATCCCCGCGGCGCATGTGCTGGAGTCGTGGTCGGATGCGCGGGCGTATGACGGCACGGTGTCGGTGGTGCAGCCGCTGATCGATCCGCTGTATGGCGGAAGAACCGCGCACGACGTGTTTCAGTTACTGCTGAACGAGCCTTTGCTGAGTGCGTATGAGGCGGTGCGTGAAACGTGGCGGCCGACGATCAAGGGCGACTTCGAGACCGGCTGGCGCAAGGCGCTGCATCAGGGCTGGATCGATGGAACGACGTTCGATGACTCGACGAAGACCAGCGTGGATGCGGCTTTCCATGGAACGGTTCCCGCGCCTGCTCCGAAAGATGCGGTGGAGATTATCTTCCGGCCCGATCCGAATATTTATGACGGACGCTGGTCGAACGTGGGCTGGCTGCAGGAATTGCCCAAGCCGGTGACGAACTTGAGCTGGGACAATGCGGCGATTGTTTCCGGTGCGACGCTGACGAAGATGGGCCTGGAAGAAGACGATATTGTCGAGTTGAGCGTGGGCAGCGGCAAGGTAAAGGCGCCAGTGATTGTGGCGCCCGGGCATCCCGATCATTCGGTGACGGTGTATCTGGGTTATGGACGCGAGTTTGCGGGACGAGTGGGTTCGGGCGCCGGTTTCAACGCTTACCTGATACGGCCGACGTGGGCGCCGTTCTATGCGACCGGGTCCATGAGGAAGGTCGAGGGCAAGTGGGGCATCGCGATCACCAAGAGCCACTATCAGGATCACCGGGCAAAGATGTTCGGCGGCGAGGGCAGCGGCAACAACTCGCTTGAAGCCAATGAGGCATTGGGCGATCGCGGCGTGGTGCGCTACGCAACGCTCGATGAGTTCAAGGCTCATCCGGGATTCGCCAACGAGGGCGAGGGCCGCGAGAAGACGGATATGGGAACGTCGATGTTCCCCAACTGGGATTACAAGGACAATGCCTGGGGCATGTCGATCGACATGAACAGTTGCACCGGATGCAACGCGTGCATCGTGAGTTGTTATGCCGAGAACAACATTGCCGTTGTCGGCAAGCAGCAGGTGCGCATCGGCCGCAACATGCAGTGGTTGCGCATCGACACCTATTTCGAGGGCGACTTGGCCGCACCGCGCGCGCATTTTCAGCCGATGGCCTGCCAGCACTGCGAGAACGCACCTTGCGAGCAGGTATGCCCGGTAGGCGCAACGGTCCACACGCCGGAGGGCCTGAATACGATGGTCTATAACCGCTGCGTGGGTACGCGCTATTGTTCGAATAACTGTCCGTACAAGGTGCGGCGCTTCAATTTTTTGCTTTACTCCGATTACGAAACCGAGAGCCTGAAGCTGTCGCGCAATCCGGATGTTTCTGTCCGTTCCCGCGGGGTGATGGAGAAGTGCACTTATTGTGTGCAGCGCATCTCGGCAGCCAAGATCGAGGCGGATAAAGGGAATCGCACGATTCGCGATGGGGAGATTGTGACCGCCTGCCAGCAGGCCTGCCCGGCCTCGGCCATCACCTTCGGCAACATCAACGAGAAGGGCAGCCGGGTAGCGAAGTTACGCGCAGACGAGCGCAGCTATCAAGTGCTGGCCGACCAGAATACCCGTCCGCGGACGACGTATGTAGCCGCGGTTTTGAATCCGAACACAGAACTTGAAGAAGCGCCGGTGGAGCACGCGCCGGCCAAGGGTTGAAGCCACGATGGCAACCAGCGACCTGAAACCGAAGGACCCGGAACTCGAGCGGCGGATCGATTCCGCCACGGGCGAGTTCCGGGTGATTGCGCCGGGCCAGACGTTCTTGTCGGTCACCGAAAAGATTTCGCGCATCGTGCTGACGCCGCACACGCCGCTGGGCTGGTTCGCGCTCTTCGGCCTGGGAGGAGCCGTAGCGACGGTGCTGCTGGTGGCCGTGCTGTGGCTGTTTCTGGCGGGCGTGGGCATCTGGGGAATTACGCAGCCGGTGGCCTGGGGCTTTGCGATCATCAACTTTGTCTGGTGGATCGGCATCGGGCACGCGGGCACGTTGATTTCGGCAATTCTACTGCTGTTCAAGCAAGGCTGGCGTAACTCGATCAACCGCTTTGCCGAGGCCATGACGATTTTTGCCGTGGTCTGCGCCGGCATGTTTCCGCTGATTCACATTGGCCGTCCGTGGCTTGGTTACTGGCTGTTGCCATATCCAAATACCATGACGGTATGGCCGCAGTTTCGCTCGCCGCTGCTGTGGGATGTGTTCGCGGTTTCGACGTACGCGACAATCTCGGTAGTGTTCTGGTACATCGGCATGGTGCCCGATTTTGGCACCATGCGCGACCGCTCCACCTCGAAGCTTGCGCAGTATGCCTACGGCATGATCTCGCTGGGATGGCGCGGTTCGGTGAGGCACTGGGCGCGCTATGAAACGGCGTCGCTGCTGCTGGCGGGATTGGCTACGCCGCTGGTGCTTTCCGTTCACACCGTAATCAGCTTCGACTTTGCGGTGGCGGTGCTGCCGGGCTGGCATACGACGATCTTTCCACCGTACTTTGTGGCTGGCGCCATTTACTCGGGCTTTGCCATGGTACTGACGCTGGCGATTCCGCTGCGCAAGTTCTATCACCTGGAAGCGCTGGTGACGGAGCGGCATATCGACAACATGGGCAAGGTGATGTTGGCGACGGGATTCATTGTGGCCTATGGATACGGCATGGAAGTTTTCATGGCTTGGTACTCGGCATCGCACTGGGAATTCTTCATGATGTGGAACCGCATGTTCGGGCCGATGGGGTGGTCGTATGGGGTGCTGATCCTGTGCAACCTGGCGATTCCGTTGACGACGCTGTGGTCGCGCAGGTTACGCACATCGATTCCATTCATGTTCTTGATCTCGATTGTGGTTAACACGGGGATGTGGTTCGAGCGCTTCGTGATTGTGGTGACGAGCCTCTACCGCGACTTTCTGCCGTCGTCGTGGGGAACTTACCGCGCGACGAAGTGGGACTATATGACCTATGTGGGTACGCTGGGCCTGTTTACCGCACTGTTCCTGCTGTTTGTGCGCTTTCTGCCCATGATTCCGATGTCTGAAATTCGCACCATGCTGCCGGGCGCCAAGATCAAGGCCAAGACGACAGCGGAGGCTGGTGACTAATGCCCCCACGCGAAGGGATTTACGGCCTGTTAGCCGAATTCGAAACGCCGGGTGAACTGGTGAGGGCCGCACGGCAGGCGCGGCTGGATGGCTGGCGCCGGCTGGATTGTTACTCGCCCTATCCGCTGGAAGAGGCGGCGGAGGCTATCGGCTTTCATCGCAACAAGGTGCCGCTGTTGACGCTGATTGGCGGATTGATGGGGTTGGCAGCCATGTTCGGACTGGAGACATGGGTTTCTACCTTGGCCTATCCGTTGAATATTGCCGGGCGTCCGACTTACTCGTGGCCAGCGTTTATTATCCCGGCGTATGAGTGGACGATTTTGTTTGCAGGCCTGTCGGCGGCGTTTGGAATGCTGGCGCTGAACGGACTGCCTTCGCTTTATCATCCGCTGTTCAACGCGCCGAACTTCCGCGATGGGGCGACTACGGACAAGTTCTTTCTGTGTCTCGAAGCGCTCGATCCTAAGTTCGACATCGTCGCGGCGAAAGCATATCTGGAAAGCTTTGCGCCGGTTTTAGTGGTGGAGGTGGAGTACTGATGCCTGTGAACCGCCTCAAGATGTGGAGTGAAAGAAAGACGGCCGAAAAAGGGCGCGTGGCTGCGGCTGTTGGATTGGCGGCGATGTTGCTGACGGCGGGCTGCCGGCAGGATATGCAGAACCAGCCCAAGCTGATTCCGCAGCGGGGCTCGGCGTTGTTCGCCGATCAGCGCGGAGCACGGCCCCAGGTGATGAACACGGTGGCGCGTGGACAGTTGCATGAAGACAGTTACTACTACACCGGGGTGATTCAGGGCGCAAACGGCTACCGCGAAGAGCAGGATATGTTGCCGTTTCCCGCAACGATAGCCGTGCTGCGGCGCGGGCAGGAGCGGTTCAATATCTATTGCACGCCATGCCACTCGCGGGTGGGCAACGGACTGGGCGAGATTGTGCAGCGCGGCTACAAGCCCGCGGCGAACTTGAACGACCAGGTGCGCAGGTCGCAGCCGCTTTCGCATTATTTTTATGTCATGACCCACGGCTACGGAGCGATGCCGGACTACTCGGCGCAGTTGACTCCGGAAGATCGCTGGGCGGTGGCGGCTTATGTGCGCGCACTGCAGTTGAGCCAAGCCGCGAGCGAGCAGGATGTGCCGGCGGGCGTGCAGGTGAAGAGCTTGAAGGATGTGGCGGCAAGCCAGAATTTGCCGGCATCGTATGCGGCGCCGTGGACGCTGCCGTCGACCGCCGTGCAGGCCTATCCGCCGGACACCAAGCAGGGAACGCCGGCGATGGCGCCGGCCAATCCAGTAGACCCGGCGATCACGATTCCCAATAAGCCGCTGCCTGCGCCGACGAATCAACCGGCCAACGGGGCAGCAAAGTAAGGAGTCAGGGAAAGGGAATGGACATGGCTCACGAAACTCACGCCAAGACGCTTCCCGCCGAGTTGGGCGCTCCGGCATTTGTCGATGCATGGAAGATGCGCGCCTTGCTGGTCGGAGCGGCCTTCTCGGTGATTGCAGCCTTGCTGGCTATCGCGGACCGGTCGATCGACCACGTGCTGCGCGCATGGCTGCTGGGGCTGATGCTGACCTTTGGATTTTCAGTGGGCGGTCTGGCGCTGTTGATGGTTCAATACTGCTCGGGCGGCAAGTGGGGCTTGTTGTTACGGCGTCCTCTGGAGGCGATGAGCCGCACGCTGCCGCTGGTGTTTGTATATTGGGTGGTGATTGCGCTTTCGCTCAAGAAGCTATATATGTGGGCGAGCCCAGAAATGATCGAAGAGGGTGTGAAGCGTGGGCAGATTAGCCCGGCACAGTTGGAGACCATCGAACACGCGATCCATTGGAAGCAGCCGATGCTCAATCCCGGCGCGTTTATCTGGGCGAGCCTGTCGTGTTTTGCCATCTGGGGATTTTATACGTGGCACTTGAACGCGCTGGCGTTGAAGCGCGATGCGGATGGCCTGGAGAGCACGCCTTTCTGGATCAAGAAATTTGAGAACGTGAGTGGGCCCGGCATCGTTGTCTATGCACTGACAATGACCGCCGCGGTGATTTATTGGGTGAT
>JAATGG010000183.1 GCA_015654835.1 Terriglobales bacterium | reverse complement strand
TTATCTGTTCATGGGATCCGATTCCGGCGGTGAAAGAGCCGCGTCGCTATACAGTCTTATCGCCTCTGCCAAGTTGAATGGACTCGATCCCGACTTCTATCTTCGCACTGTTCTGGCCCGTATCCCCGAACACCCTATCAATCGAATCGAGGAACTACTGCCCTGGAACGTCGCCGCCCCAATCCAGACCCACTCTTCCCAAGCCTCTTGTCCGACCGTCACTTAGGTTTCCACCTAAAAATAAGCGGACACCTGTTGGACTCTCCTACACAGTCAAGGTGGGAACTTCAAACGCTTACCCTGAAAACGGCCGCTCATCATCCGGATTCCGGCGAAGATCAGACCGCCGAAACAGATGACAGCACCCGCGTAGATGGCGAAGGTTTTGAACGTGGTCATCAGCGTGGTGGCGCCGGAGAAGTCCATCGTCCCTTGGGCATGGGCCACGCTTGTCAGAGAGAGAGCAAGAAGGGTTGGGGCCATCGCGCGGATGGCCGCAAGAAGGTTGGCTTTTAGCGAGAGATTCGTCCGGGCAATAGCGGACACAAGGGGCGGCCGATTCTGACTCGCATCGGATCGGAAGAGACGGCGTATTCCATTCACTTTGCACCTCCACTGACCTGGCGGGTCAGCTATGGCGCAAAGTTAAGATGGAACCGATTCGAGCGTCCAATGAATTCCATGCCGACCGTTATGCATGGAAGGCATAACGAGGCATTCTTCGGCCCGGCTTTGCCTAGACTTCGTAGTTCTGGAGAACTTCGGGGATTCCGACTCCACCCTTATATAAGGATGCCTTCACGTCGGGCCGAATGTTCAACGAGCAGGAAAAGGTGGTTCCGTCCGTCAATTTGATTTCGACATTGGTTCCGTCACCGGTATCCCGGTGGATGCGAAACTCCTGAATCGTCTTGCCCGCTAGTTCAAGGCATTCGATGTAGTTGTCCTGCATGCACTCAATCCTCAGCCTCGTTAGAGCAGCATCCGAGGCGCCCTGTTGTCAGATCCGAACTCGGCAATTCTACCCTACCGGGATGAAAGACGGCTCGTGAGAGAACAATAAAGTTCTCCACAGGTTCCAATCGACCCTTCCGGACAACATCACACTCATCGTGTGTAGACTCATAGTGGTCTAAACACAAGCATAGGAGTGTGGCCACACGCTCCGTTAAGTCTCGATTTGGCGATAGGTTGCGGCAACTCCGCGACGAGCGGGGCTATTCCCAGGAGGCACTGGCTGAACGAGCCGGACTGCATCGCAACTACGTCGGTGGGGTCGAGCGCGGCGAGCGAAATGTGGCGCTAGAAAACATCGTCAAGCTGGCGAAAGCACTTTCGGTGAAGCCGGGCGACCTGTTTGCGGATTTCTCCTGAAGGAAGAGCCAGCAGATATATCGAGTTGTCACATCTCCCTTGTTTGAGGAATTTTGACAGTAATCGGCACTTCTGTCGAGCTACCAGCGGCATCTACCTGGGCGAGAACATCCATGATTTTCCATCTTGGGACGATACACGCGAATCCAGAATTACCATCCTCCATAGGCCGTTGTCGTTCGGATACGAGTCATTTCCTATCCACACTTTCTCTAGCCCGTATGGGAGCCCCAGTTGAATACAAAAACGCGACGCAGTCTAAGTAGTCAGTCTTGGGAATACGCGGCATTCAGTGTCTCTGCTTTGCGTTCCAACACACGCCGCGAGAGCTAGGGCGGTTTCTTTATGGCTCCGCACGAATACAGGCATTGACACGTCTCACAGTGGCGATATGAACCCAAGATTCAAAAGGCGAAGTTCCATTGCTCGACTGCTCACTTTATATCGAACAGCTAGAGTCTGTATCTCTTGATCAGCGTCGCCCTCGCCAAGTTCCACTCGAAGCAGATCGTTTCGCAGAAATTTGACTGGCATTAGGAGTGCCGCAGCAAATCCGTTCGCTTCTATCTCGCTACGTTGGGTAGCTTCAGACGACACGGCGTTTCTGTAGTCTATCCGAAAGTCCTCGTCAAAATGTTGGTCGGTTCGCTTGTGCAAAATGAAATGGCCAATCTCGTGAGCAATTGTGAAGCGTTGCCGATTTTCATGTTGCGCAGAATTTACCGCAATGACGGCGGATTTTCCATTTCGAATCAGCGCACCGGAAACGTCATCTGTTGTTGGGGCATAACGCACATCGAGGCCTACGGCTCTTGCGATTGCTTCAACAGGGACTGGCGCGCGACGAACACTATTCTCTTCGAGCAGCTTTGCTGCTTGTTGTTCGATGGTGGGCATCGTCATCTCCCGTGTGATCAAGTTTTACGTTCATCGTTTGTAGCCACTCGGATCTGCTCACGTTGATTCCCTTAGCTTGCTCGGGGCGCTCGAAAACAGCAACGGAAGGCAGAAGTTCTTTAACGTCCGTTCCTAGCAATCGGGCAATAACGTACAGGGAGTACAGTTGAACGGGCTGGCGGCCTTTTTCTATGTTGGTTATCGAAGTACGTGAAAGGCCCAATTCATCGGCGAGCATTTCTTGCGAAATACGCTTCTTTCGCCTTGCCTCGGAGAGCATTCGACCGAAAGCTCTGTAGAAAGCCTTTTCGCTGTCAGCAGTCATACCAGCAATATCTTGGCATCTCGGCAATCATTATGTCAATACAGTAAACACGTTTGCCTGCCTGACTACGCATAATCAAACAAACATGTTTGCGTTATTGACATTCTCTTTTATATGGTTGACATTAATTCAGAGTTGGGGCATTATTTGAATCGTGAACGACAGTAGCGTTCACGACTAAATCCAGGAGGTTTTCAGAATGCCCGACGATCAGCAGGAGCGCGAGCGCGAAGTTGAACAGGAGATTAGGCGTGATGAAGAACGCCTAAAACAGGATGAGGAGCGTTTGGAGCGAGATATCGAAAAGCTCGAAGAGATAGAGCACAGACGTCCCTACAAGCTGATCGTAAACAAACAGGAGAAGGAATGGCCTGAACGTCATATCAAGGGGCGCCAAATCCTCGATCTTGCTGGTAGCGCTGCAGACTGGGTCGTGAATCAATTGGTTCCTGGCGCTGGCGAGGATCCAGAGATAGGGCCTGATGAATTAGTGGATCTCGACCTTGCGGCAAAACCCGAGGGCATAAAGAGATTTCAGACCCGAAAGCCAAAGACAAATCCCGGAGCGGCGAGGTAGCCAAGATGAGCTTTCTTCCCGAGGAAGATCAGGAGTTTCTTGGCGAAAACGGCATTGACTACCAGGAACTCACCGAAAAGATGCCCGATGGAAACGAGCGCCGGGGGGTACTGTTTCCCGGCTTCTCCTTTCCGGGCGATCTACGAGTAATGAATGGCGGTTCGCTTGCGAGAGTAGAGGCTTGCGATCTTCTCATCGTGATTCCTGATGAGTATGCTACGACCCGGCTGGATAGCTTCTACACCATCCCCAAACTCAAACGTGCGGATGGAGGCGATCCACAAAATGCGAATGTCGACTCAACGCTCTTTGGGAAGACATGGCAGTTTTGGTCACGCCATCTAGATGTCAACGATTGGCGTGTCGGTATCGATGGATTGCGAACATTCATCAGTTACATCCGCGGGGAGCTCCGGAGCGCCTAATGCTACGTTATACCTTCTCAATACTCGATGAACATTATCAGCAATTGCGTCGGTCACTTTTGCGTGATGAAAATGAGTATGGCGCGCTTTTGCTTTGCGGCCGTTCGCGACAGATTGATCCTTGGACTGGAGTAGTTGAGGAGCGCGTGCTCGTGCGCGAGGTGATCGATCTTCCTGCGGAAGCGTTCCTTGAGAGAACCCCCACATCTCTTATTTGGTCTACTGACACTCTTTTCAAATTAGCAAAAAGGGCGATGACGCGAGATTACGCCATCTGTATTGCGCATTCACATCCCGCCGAGGCGCTGTTTTTCTCCGAACGAGATGACACCGCGGACAAAGAATCCTTTGAAATCGTCTTTGGGCGCATGGACACGGAAAGGCCACATTTCGCAATGGTCATGGATCGAACCGGTGAATTCTTGGTTCGGGCTTACGATTCGAGCGTAAAGCCGCACTCCGCAGAGTTGATTCGCATTATCGGCGACCGCTTCCAAATACGGTATCCAGGCCGGGATATGATAGCAGCGCCGATCGAGTTCGATCGGCAATCTCGCACTTTCGGCGCTCGAACCACGGAAGATTTGGCGCATCTTCGAGTAGCAATTGTGGGTTGTGGTGGAACTGGTTCGGCAGTAGCCAGCTTACTAGCCCGATGCGGCGTGTCTCAATTCCTACTCATAGATTCTGATCGGGTTGATATTACGAATTTGAACCGGCTACATTTTTCGACGCGATCCGATGCCATTGCCCGTCGATTCAAAGTTGATGTGGTGGGTGACGCAATTGCTCAAATTGGCTTGGCTCGGTCAGTGGTGCGCGTCAAACAGCATGTTGATTCCCTTGAATGTCGCGATGCGCTGCGCGCATGTGACGTTATCTTTGGCTGTACGGACGATCACTTGGGACGTAATTTTCTTAACCGGATGGCGTATTTCTATATGATTCCGGTGATCGACATGGGGGTCCTTATCGACCCCAACGAGGAAGGCGGGTACGATAGTTTCGATGGGCGGGTAACGGTTGTACAGCCAGGTTATCCATGTCAAGTCTGCCGGCAACTTATCAGTCCGCAGAAGATGCTTGAGGAAGGGATGCGGCGAAGTGATCACGCACGTTACGAACAATACCGACGCGCTGGTTATGTCGCAGGTGGCAACGACCCCAGTCCGGCGGTAGTCACTTTTACAACCGAGATTGCAGCGGTTGCGGTCAATGAGCTGCTACATCGGCTAACCGGCTTTCGAGGTTCTCAGGGGCACTGTGCAGAACGCGTGCGTCGATTTGATTGGATCAAGGATGCAGACATGGTTCCTAGCGGTAGACGTAATCCAGATTGTCCTCTTTGCGCCTTACGGAAGTTTGACGGACGTGGTGATATGTCACCGTTTCTAAACCAGAGCTAAGTGCCAATGCGAACGCTTCCTCTATTTCTGATAGAACTCGTTTTCAGGATGCCCTTCTTGTCCCGGCCATCGTTTCTGGCAGATGAGGTGTCGGAATGTCCGGCGCGCGAAGAATTGCTCCCCGGTATCCTGCTTGTCGAAATGCGCGGCGGGTATTTGAAATGGGCGCACCTACGGTGTCCCAAATGTGGCGATCATATTCAACTACCGCTTGCCGGAAGTGGTAGTTGGTCAATCAATCTGGATTTGTTTCGTCGCCCAACGCTCGCCCCATCAATATGGGAGCAGGCAACATGCGGTGCTCATTTTTTTGTAAGGAAGGGAAAACTTCTGTGGTGCAGGTAGATCATCATTGAACTCCTCCGCCATTAGAGCATTTTCATCATAGCTGTACCCAGTTAAGTGTCAGCCTGAACCAAGCCTGTGCGTTTTCTGGAGATATTTCCTGAAGGGCTTCAGTAATTGCTTGGTCGAGGGCTAGTTCGGTCCGAGCTTTGGCGGAGCGGAGCAGTTGTTTGAACTTGGACCAGGCCTTTTCGATGGGGTTCAGATCTGGCGAGTAGGGCGGCAGGTAGAGTAGCTCTGCGCCTGCTGCCTCGATCCGCTGCCGCACGCCGTCGACCTTGTGCGAACTGAGGTTGTCCATTACCACCACATCTCCTGGAGTGAGGGCCGGGCAGAGGAAATGGTCCAGGTAGGCGAGGAAGATGTCCGTATCGGTGGCCGCGGCGACGGTCATCGTAGCGATCATACCTCCCAGGCTCATCGCGCCCAGGATGGTGACGATCTGCCAGTCTCCTTCCGGCGTCCCTTCATGGATGCGCTCCCCGCCGAGGCAGCGCGCAAAGCGCCGCGTCATCGTGGTCGAGATGCCGCTTTCGTCAAGGAAGACGAGCCTTTTCGGATCGATCGCGAGGATGTGCTGGTGGAACTCGGCGCGACGGATACGATTGGCTTCGGTGTCTCGTTCGACGGCGTGGAGCGACTTTTTTTCAGCCGCAGACCCAGCCGGCGAACCCATAGATGCACCAGTCCCCAACTCATCGAAACGCCCTTGTCCGAACGGATACGCTCCCGCAGTTCGGCCAGAGTCAGGTCGGGCTGCGACTTGACCAAGCCGAGCATGTGCGTCTTGACCGGTTCGGTCACCTTGCTCCGGATTCCGTACCGCGATTGCGCAACACGCGCCTTTTGCCCAGTCGCAGCCTGCTGCCGGCGCAGCTTGCGCACATACTCCCAACTGACGCCAAATCGCTTGGCGAGCACACGGCAACTGCCCTCGCCGCGCTCATCGGCTTCCAAAATCCTCACCCGCAAATCGTCCGAATAGGCTCGTCCCATCCTCGTCATCGCGGTCACTTCGTCAGAGATATACAGGATTACTCGTGGAATCCCCACCTGGGTATAGCTATCTTGATTCTGCTCTAAATGGCGGTTCGGAGACGGAGAACGAATTGCGGAGCGTACCACCAGCGGAGGGCACCCTGCTCAGCGACGCTGATCGTCCTCGGGATGGTGAATGCTGTTCGCTTTCTCTTGGATTTTCCGACACACCTCAATCAGATGCTCGAACGGTTCGGCTTCTTCCATCAAAAGCCCATCCGCTTCCATTTTTAGATAGTCTGATCGGAGCCCTTCCCTTGCTTGTCCTTCCGGCACAAGACACAATGCCCCTCGAACAGCAGACGTATAGTCGATCCGATTTCCGGCTGCGTCCTTCTCAATAAAGAATGAACTCTTATGGAGCGCGACTGCCGCCGCAATGTCCTGGGCTTGGATGGCCTGATCAACGAACCCAGTTCTCTCAAGCCGCATGAGATCGTGCAGGTGCCGAGAAAATCGTTCATGGAGTCCGGCCCCGCCCTGCCCGCAGTAAACGTGAATAGCAGTGGCCTTTTCCCAGAAAATGCGAGCCAGTTCCATGACTCGCGGTTTGGCGACTGGGAACGTAACATTTGGAATGTGTTCCTCTATATCGCACCGAATCTCATGTACTTTGGCGGGTTCACCAGTTGAGCGCGCCCCGAATTCGAGCATGACCCTGGGCAAGACATAACTGGAAGCGGCGACAACGGGTTTGTAATCGATAAAAATACACTCGTTGGAAAAGCGGCACGTGGCCGTTTCAATCCCTTCGAGGCTCTTTTGGATAACGGGGTATGCTTCATCGCGAATCCACGCAGGAAGAAGCTCTTTGCGGATGGAGTCGGTCCACTTCTTTTCCTGGCTTCTGCTGGAAGGAATTACGTCCAAGCCTGCCTGAACTCTCCCAATAAGCTGAGGGGCAAGTGCTCGGATATCGTACGTGAGAT
>JAATGG010000085.1 GCA_015654835.1 Terriglobales bacterium | reverse complement strand
CTGTCGATTCCGAAGATGGGGGCCACGGGGCTGGGATACGACTTGGCCCGCCAGTTTGGGCTACGGGTGATAGACCCCCGTCCCGCGCTGGTGCCGCTCTTGCTGGGCGGTGCGGAGGCGGGTTGGACGGCCCTGGCCGGAGTGGCCGCGGACGTAACGGTGACGGCCGGCGACGCGGCATTCCGCGAAAAAATGCTGGTGACGCATCGCGGGCTGAGCGGGCCGGCGGTGTTGCAGGCGTCGTCTTATTGGCGGCACGGTGGGGCGCTGGAGGTGGATCTGGCTCCGGGGGCCGATGTGCTGGGGCCGCTCATGGAAGCCGGGGCGCGTCGGGATGAAGCGGCGTTGCGGCAGGCGTTGCGGGCGGTGCTGCCGCAGCGCCTCGCTGGTTTCGTGGCGGAAACAGGCGCGCCGGCGGGCTGGTCGAATGCGGCGCTGGAGGCCTGCGAGCGGGGGCTGCACCGGTGGGCTTTTCATCCCACGGGAACCGAGGGATTCGAGAAGGCCGAGGTCACGGCCGGGGGCGTGGATACAAACGACCTGCAGGCGCGGACGATGGAGGCGCGAGCGGTGCCGGGACTGTTTTTTGTGGGCGAAGTGGTGGACGTGACCGGGCAGTTGGGCGGGTTCAATTTTCAGTGGGCGTGGGCTTCGGGAACGGCGGCTGGGCGGGCAGTCTGACGGAGCGCCCAGGTGAGGGTGAGGCCCATCTTTACTGTTGCGCCTCACCCTCGCCTGGGGTTTATGAATTTCGACGAAAACGGAATCAGCCGGAACTATGGCAATTTCAGAATTGCTGCAGACCGAAAGCGCACACTGAAGTGGTTTTTTTAAAAACCACTTCTTATCTGCTCTCAAAAAGTCGACGTGTATTCCGAAAATGCTCTAGTCCTGCTGGGGCGGGGGTTGCTGGCCATTCTGCTGCTGGTTGGCGGGTGGCGGCGGGGGCGGCGTGTCGGTGGGCTTGCTCGGCGGCTTGAGCACAAAACCTTGGCGAATCAGGGCGAAGCCGCCCACCTGCGGCAACTCGGCTTGAAGAAGCTGATTTTGCGGGCCGGCGAACAGGTCCGTAGGAGATCCGGCGATGGTGGCCACCAGGTGGTGTACGGGAATGGCCCTGCCGTTGAGGGTGCCCTGCTGGTCGGCAAACGTGGCAAGTTGCACCGCCTCAACGGTGCCGGCCTTCTTGGGGATGACCGCCCAGAGGTCGCGGTTGTTCTGCGCGGCGCCCACGGTGAGCAGAGTTTCCAGCGCGCCGGGATCGAAGTCGGGCAGGAACACGGCAGCCGGGTGCAGAGCGAGCCGCGTGGTGGTGCTATGGCCGTTGGCCGAAATGTTCAACAGAAGCTGCGCCGAGTCCGGAGCGCCGGTAACCGTTACGGCCGAGCCATTGACGGTGCCGCTCAATTGCACATGCTTGAGGTGGTTGGCCTGGTCCAGAAGTTCGGTTTTGGAGAGCGCATAGTCGAGACCCTGCATCGAAACCTTGACCGTCGAGGTGGAGTTGTAACCGCCTGCCGTGGCGGTGACGCGGAAACTGGCAGTGCCGACCGCGTGACCATTCTGGCTGACCTGAAAGGTGCCGGACTGGGCACGAGCCGCAACGGGGACCAGGGCAAGCAGCCCCGCGAGCGGGAGGAAAGCGAGTGTACTCCGAAAAGTCTTCATCGCCCTGTTAGACACGGAATTGAGGGAAAGAGTTTCGGAGGACCAGAAGCAGCTTCTAGCTGCTAGCCTCCAGCCTCCAGCTTTTCTCGCCGCTTGGCGGCTGGGGGGCATGTAATGGAATTTGTGGTTTTCGATTCTGCTCTGAACAGAATGCAGGATGCCAAGTGGCAATTTCCTCAAGAAATTGCCACTTGCACAACGCCAGAGATGTTCACATGCAAATCGAAATGCCCTAGCCCTTGGCGGTAGCGAAGCGCTTGTTGATTTCGGCCCAGTTGACCACGTTCCACCAGGCGGCGAGGTACTCGGGGCGGCGGTTCTGGTACTTGAGATAGTAGGCATGTTCCCACACGTCGTTGCCGAGGATCGGGAAAAGCCCCTGCGAGAGCGGCGAATCCTGGTTGGCGGTGGTGACGATCTTGAGCTTGCCGCCCTGGAAAACAAGCCAGCCCCAGCCGGAACCGAACTGCTTGGCGGTGGCTTCGTTGAAGGTCTTCTTGAAGGTCTCGAAGTCGCCGAAGTCGGCAGTGATCTGCTCGGCGATGGGGCCGGTGGGGGCTCCACCGACATGGGGCAAACCAACAGGTCCCATGAGGGTCCAGAAAATGCTGTGGTTGGCGTGGCCGCCGCCATTGTTGCGGACCACCGTGCGGATGTCCTCCGGGATAGCAGCCAGATCGGCGATCAGGGCGTCGACGGATTTCGAAGCCAGTTCCGGATGCTTTTCGAGAGCGCCGTTGACGTTGGTGATGTAGGCCTGGTGATGCTTGTCGTGATGGAGGTGCATGGTCTCGGCGTCGATGAAGGGCTCGAGGGCGGCGTAGTCATACGGCAAAGGCGGGAGTTCGTAAGCCATTGGGGAATCTCCTTCGTTCAAATTGTAGGGTGCGGTAGCGAGCGCCGTGTGAGAACCGTTGCGTGCCGCAGGGGGTGAAACCGAATTTTCACACTCAAATCTCACAGCGGGGAGCAGCCCTCTGGTTGGATGGAAGCTGCAAGTCCCACGGTTGGATGGATGCGGGACAGAAGGCTTCGGGTTCGGGAAAGTTGCACATTTAGTTGTACATGTCCGAAGATTTTCTGTTTCCGCATGACACAATTTCCCTAACGCCCGGTCCGTCGCCCACTCCAAGTGCGCAAAAGAAACTTTCGGCCGGGTAAAACATCGATAAAGGAGCGGATATCCGTACGGCTTCCCCATTTTCCCCGGTTCGGCACGACGATCAACAGACAACTATGAGCGATCAGCCACTTTATCGATGGCTTGAGCAGCAGGGCGAAGCCTTTGGCACGCCCGGGCTGGAGCCGCGTTGGACTTCGAGCGTCAAAGACGCCGTGGGAACCGCGTATTCGGCGTCCAGCCGGGTATGGTTCACCTGTTCGCACGGAATTCTGAACGAGGTCTATCACCCCACAATCGATAGCGCGCAGGTCCGGGACATGGAGTTCCTGATCAGCGACGGAGAGAGCTTTGCGCACGAAGAGAAGCGCGACCTGCTGTCCAGCTTCGAGTACATCCATCCCGAGGCGCTTGGAGTTCGCTATGTGAACCGTGATCCCGATGGGCGGTACACCCTGACCAAGGAGATCATCTGCGACCCGCACCACAGTGCGGTGCTGATCAAGGTCAAGCTGGAAGGCCATGAGGATCTGCTGCCGCGCTTGAAGGTGTATGCCCTGCTGGCTCCTCACCTGGGCGGCGGTGGCGCGGGCAACACCGGCCGGGCGCTGGACATTGCCGGACACAAAATATTGCTGGCGTGGAAGAACCAATGGTCGCTGGCCATGGCGGCCAGTTGCGGATTTTCGCGGGTAAGCTGCGGTTTTGTGGGCGCAAGCGACGGCTGGCGCGACCTGATGGGCAACTTCCAGATGGATTGGGAGTTCGGGTCGGCAACCAACGGCAACATCGCGCTGATGGGCGAGGTGAACCTGCAGCCCGGCAAAGCGGGCGAGCGCGAGTTTCTGCTGGCCTTCGGCATTGGAGACACCCAGCACACGGCGCTGCAGAAGACGATGAGCGCGCTTTCCATGAGCTATGAGCAGCACCGCGCCCGCTTCATCGAGCAGTGGCAGCGGGCGGCCAATCCGGAGTGGCTGGCAGCCAAGGCCCGCGACGGCGGCAAGCTGATGCGCGCCAGCCACAACGTGCTGCTGGCGCATGAGGATAAGACCTATTCCGGCGCCTTTGTGGCCTCGGCGTCCATTCCCTGGGGACAGGTGAAGGGCGACGACGACCTGGGCGGCTACCACCTGGTGTGGACCCGCGACATGGTGCAGACGGCGACGGCGCTGCTGGCCTGCGGACGGGCCGAAACGGCATTGCGCGCGCTGGTTTACCTGGCCTGCACGCAGGAGCCCGACGGCGGCTTCGCCCAGAACTTCTGGGTGGATGGTCGCCCCTACTGGTACGGAATGCAGTTGGACGAGGTGGCGTTCCCGATCATTCTGGCCTGGCGGTTGTGGAAGACCGACGGGCTCGGAGAAATGGATATTCTGCCCTTCGTGGAGCGGGCGGCGGGCTTTCTGGTGCGCCATGCGCCGCTGACCCAGCAGGAACGCTGGGAAGAAAACGCGGGCTACTCGCCTTCGACGCTGGCGGCGGTGATTACCGGGCTGATTTGCGCGGCCGAGATTGCCCGCGCCCGCGAATCGATCGAACTGGCCGAGTTTCTTGAGGATTTTGCCGATTGGATCGAGCGTCATCTGGAAGACTGGACAGTGACCAACGCCGGCGTGCTGCACCCCTCGATCCACAGGCACTATATGCGCATCCGGCCGCCGGAGTCAGGCGAGGCGTATGCGTGCGAAAGCTGCGGCACGGAGACGATCCGGCTCAACAACCGGCCCCCCGGTACGCGTTACGAGTTCGAAGCGCGGGAGATTGTGGATGCGGGCTTCCTGGAACTGGTGCGCTATGGCGTGCGCTGCGCCAGCGATCCGCTGATCGTGGATTCGCTCGCTGTCGTCGATGCCGTGCTGAAGCGCCGCCTGCCGCAAGGGCCGGGGTGGCTGCGATATAACTGGGATGGCTATGGGCAGCGGCCGGACGGCGGCCCCTACCAGGGCTGGGGCCAGGGCCGCGTGTGGCCCTTGCTGACCGGCGAGCGCGCGCACTACGAACTGGCCGCGGGCAAAGATGTTTCCTCCTTGATCGAAACCTATGAACGCTTTGCCACCATCGGCCAGATGTTGCCCGAGCAGGTGTGGGACGAAGGAAACCGCCCCGGCGCGGGTTTGCAGATGGGCCGCCCGGCAGGTTCGGCGGTGCCGTTGGTCTGGGCTCATGCCGAGTATTTGAAGTTGCTGCGTTCGGCGCTGGACGGCAAGGTATTCGACCGCGTCGATCCAGTATATGAGCGGTATTGCGAACCGGCGGGCCGGCAGCGGCTGCGCCGGGACGTGGAAATCTATAGCCGGCGGCGGCCCATCCAGAAGATTGCCGCCGGGAACACTCTACGCATCCTAGACGAAGAACGGTTTGAATTGCTGTGGTCGACGGATGGCTGGAAGACGGAACACGCCGCGACCAGCCGCAGCCTGGGAAGTTCGGGATTCAGTGCGGACATTGTGGCCAATCCGGGTCAGGGGAGCGGTGGGCTATCATGGACTCTCCGCTGGCCGGAAAGATCGCGCTGGCTTGGATACAATGTGGAAATAACGATCGGCTCTTAAGTAAATGGATTTACTGTAACGTTCGCACATCTACGAAAGGACATTGCAAAAAAGGTTATGAGCACAAGCCTCGCGGGAATTTCACTAGACCAACTGTCCATTGATACATTACGGCTGCTGGCCGTCGACACGGTGGAGAAGGCCAAGAGCGGACACCCCGGCGCCCCGCTGGGCTGCGCGCCGATCGCTTACCTGTTGTTCCATAAGCTGATGAAGCACAATCCGGCCCACTTCAAGTGGTCCGATCGCGACCGCTTTGTGCTGTCGAACGGACATGCGTCGGCGCTGCTTTATTCGACCCTGTTCCTGTCCGGCTACAAGCTGACGCTGGACGATCTGAAGTCGTTCCGCCAATGGCACTCGAAGACCCCCGGACACCCGGAGTCAGGCGAGACCGACGGCGTCGAGGTGACCACCGGACCATTGGGCCAGGGCATCGGCATGGCCGTGGGCATGGCGATTGCAGAGAAGCATCTGGCGGCCGTCTACAACCGTCCCGGCTTTGAGGTGGTGAACCATCACACCTATGCGCTGCTGGGCGACGGCGACCTGATGGAAGGCATCTCCCACGAGGCCGCCGCACTGGCCGGCACGCTGGGACTGGGCAAGCTGATCTTCCTCTACGACGACAACCTCATCTCGCTGGACGGACCTACGTCGCTGAGCTACAACGACGACGTGACCAAGCGTTTCGAGTCCTACCACTGGCATGTGCAGCATGTGGCCGATGGCAACGACCTGAACGCTATTGAAGCCGCGATTGCAGCGGCCAAGGCGGAAACCGGCCGGCCCTCGCTGATTTCGGTGCGCACGATCATCGGCTATGGCAGCCCCAAGGCCGGCACCAACAAGGTGCACGGCGAAGCGCTGGGCGCGGCGGATGTGGCGGCGACCAAAAAGTATTTCGGCTTCCCTGAAGACCAGAGCTTCTATGTTCCCGACGACGCGCTGGCCAACTGGCGCAAGGCCGTCGAGCGCGGCGCCAAGCTTGAAGCCGAGTGGAACAACCTGTTCGAAGGCTACGCGGCAGCATTTCCCGAGCTGGCAGCCGAGTTCAAGCGCACCCAGAAGAACGAGCGCAAAGCGGGTTGGGAGAAGGCGATTCCCAGCTTCCCGGCAGGCAAGGCGCAAGCTACGCGCAATGCCGGCGGCGTGGTGATGAATGCCATTGCCGAAGCGGTTCCCGAGTTGTTTGGCGGGGCTGCGGACTTGACCGCTTCCACCAAGACCATCTTCAAGCCGGGCGAGAGCTTCCATGTCAATCCCGCGGGCCGGAACATCTATTTCGGCGTGCGCGAGTTCGGCATGGGCGCCGCAGTGAACGGCATCGCCGCTCACGACGGACTGGTTCCGTTCGGCTCGACCTTCTTCTGCTTCGCGGACTATTGCAAGCCGGCCATCCGTTTGGCCGCCTTGTCGCGGGCGCATTCGCTGTTCGTGTTTACGCACGACTCGATTGCCCTGGGCGAAGATGGACCGACGCACCAGCCAATCGAGCAGTTGACCATGCTGCGCGCAATTCCCGACCTGACCGACTTCCGTCCGGCGGACGCCAATGAAACGGCCGCGGCGTGGCGACTGGCCCTCGAACGCAAGGGTCCCAGCTTCTTCGCGCTGAGCCGGCAAGATCTGCCGGTCATCGATCCGGCCACCCATGACACCTATGCCAACGTGAGCAAGGGCGCCTATGTGCTCGAAGACGCAGCCAATCCGCAGGTAGTGCTGATCGGCACCGGCTCCGAGGTATGGCCGGCGGTCGAGGCCAAAAAGCTGCTCGAAGCCGAGGGCATTGCCACGCGGGTGGTCAGCTTCCCGAGCTGGGAAATCTTCGAGGAGCAGACGGCCGAGTACAAGACCAGCGTCCTGCTGCCGGGCGTTCCCAAGCTGGCGATTGAAGCCGGTTCCCCGCTAGGCTGGTATAAATATGTGGGCCTCGAAGGCGACGTCATCGGGCTCGATCGGTTCGGCGCCTCGGCACCGGGACCGAAGGTGCTGGCGGAGTTGGGCTTCAGTGCGGAGAATGTAGCGGCTCGCGCCAAGAAACTGGTAAAAAAGTAGGTTGACGAAGCGGAGTGAGCGCGTGCTGGCGGAGTTAAGAGGTTTGGCAAACTCCGCCAGCGACGCCAACTCCGCCGCTTCGCTCGGTTCCAAGAAAGGGACACGTTGTGAAACTTGTCATTAGTGCCGATCATGCGGGCTTTCCTCTGAAGGAGGAGGTTCGCGCCTATTTGACCAAGGCCGGCCATGAAGTGATCGACCTGGGCGCTTTTAATACCGAGCCCTCGGACTATCCCGACTTTGCCGAAAAGGTGGGCGAAGCGATCAAGGCAGGCGTGGCGCCGCGCGGCATTCTGATCTGCGGCTCGGGCGTCGGCGTTTGCGTGGCCGCCAACAAGATCACCGGCATTCGCGCCGGCATGTGCCACGACACGTACTCCGCGCATCAGGGTGTGGAGCACGACGACATGAACGTGATCGTGCTGGGCGCGCGCATTAT
>JAATGG010000256.1 GCA_015654835.1 Terriglobales bacterium | reverse complement strand
TCGCGCCGGCTCAAGGCCGTGTCTTTATAGATGCGCAGAGAAAGGCGCGTCACAGGCACGGCCGAAGTTTTTCGACGGCGTTCGAGTTCGGTCTAACATAGCTTGACATATCCCGCATGGATCGTTGAACGTCGAATTTGAACAGTGATTGCGGAGCCCGGAATGCGCGCGCCAGAACGAAGTGTCGAACTTACGCAGGTTACGGAATGGCAGGACGGGAAGGTTCACTCTCAACAGGATTCACTCGCAGCCGAGGAGCCTCTTGAGATTCGCATCGGGAAAGTGCCTCTCACGGTGACGATGCGGACGCCGGGGCACGACCTTGAACTGGCTGCCGGTTTTTTGCTGACTGAGGGAATCATCGAATCGCCGGACGAAATTGCCGATCTTCGTGCCGTGCCGCAGGAGAACAGTCCAAAAGACAACGTGGTGGAAGTGGAGTTGAAGGATATGTCCTTCGATTCCAGCAGCTTGCAAAGGAATTTTTTTGCGGCATCGAGTTGCGGCATCTGCGGCAAAGCCTCGATCAATGCGATTCGAACGCGGGGCTTGCAGCAGCCGGATCGGAATTTCCGCATCGACCCGGAAATGCTGTGCCAACTGCCGGAGCGCCTGCGCGCGCAGCAAGAGGTGTTTACCAGGACCGGCGGGCTTCACGCGGCGGCTCTGTTCGATGCGAGGGGTGAGTTGGTGGCCCTGCGTGAAGATATCGGCCGGCACAACGCGGTCGACAAGATCGCGGGATGGGCGGTGATGAACGGGCACATTCCGCTGGCGGGGCACATGATGCTGGTCAGCGGCAGGGGCGGCTTCGAGATTGTGCAAAAGGCTTTGGCGGCAGGCATCCCCGTTCTGGCGTCGGTGTCGGCACCATCGAGCCTGGCCGTCAAATTGGCCCGGGAACTGGGCCTGACCCTGATCGGCTTTCTCCGCGGCCGGCGATTTGTCGTCTATTCGGGCGGGTTTCGCTGTCTTCCCTCCGCAGATGTGTAGTTGGGGAGCGTCGGAGATGGACTCTTGTGGGCAGCCGTGATTCACGGAATTTATACAAAGCAGAAAAACCTTTACGCATCCGCAGTTTAAGTACCCGCATCCAACAATCGTCTGCGGAAGACCGGCAGGTATTAAAGTGCCGCAGGTTTACGATGATCCCCAACTTGATTCCATCCAAACCGGCGGCCCCTGCACAGATTGCAATTACGTCCGACTTCTCCAATCGAGCACCAGAAAATTCCCCGTTTATCCAAACTATGTGAAGTGAGTTCGGGTTCCTGGAGCGAGAGCCGTCATGCGCAGGCATAGAGGGTATCGCTCGGACGATTACCAACCAGGCGGCCAGTTTGTTGCGAGACGAACAGGCCGTTGCATGAGCAGAGAGGAGAACGAAATGGCTCGGCCTATTTCATTGGAATTGCCTCCCCGCGATACCAGCGAGGAGTTACGCAATCGATTGGATCAGGCTCCTGTGGAGCACGCGGCTGCATTGCTTGGCGCGTACGAAGTGCTTCAGCAGTTGCATGATCACGGCATTCTCGATTTATTGCGAGGCTTGCTGGGCGCAAGCGACAAACTGGTTGAGACCGCGGTGGATGCGACCAAATCGGATGAGGCCGTTCGCGCCATTCGCAATGCCATCATTCTTGGCAAGATGCTTGGAGCCATCGATCCCGACGTGCTTCAGGGGGTTGCCGTAGCGATGGGTGAAACACTCGGATGCCAAAAACCAGTTATCGAACCGCCGGGGCTCTTTTCCCTGCTGAGCCAATTCCGCCAACCGGAGTTGCGTCGAAGCATGGCCTTGCTCAATAAGTTTCTCGATACATTGGGCACTCAACTCAGGTCACGGGGAAACTGTCCGTAGGAACGGAAGCAACTTACAGATACGCCTGGGGGTGGTGTATGTCGACTACGAATCGCTGGGGGCTCGCAGCAGCGGGCTTTGTGATGCAGATGGCTCTCGGCGCCGTTTATGCATGGAGCGTTTTCAGGATTCCTCTTGCAAAGCAGTTTCACTGGTCTATCGCAGAGGTAACTTTAACCTTCACAATTTGTATCTCCGTCGTAGGGGTCGCGGCCTTCTTTGGCGGGCTTTGGCTCAATAAGAAAGGGCCCCGGGTCGTGGCGCTCGCGGGCGGATTTCTCTACGGGCTCGGAGCCATTCTCGCGAGCTTTTCTGCGGATAGGCTATGGTGGCTTTATGTGAGCTACGGATTTGTTGGAGGCGTTGGACTCGGTCTTGCGTATATCGTCCCGGTGGCGGTGCTGGTTAAGTGGTTCCCCGACCGGCGCGGACTGATTACGGGCATCGCTGTGGGCGGCTTCGGCGCGGGCGCTTTGGTTACGGCTCCAGTGGCTACTCATCTGATTCAAACTGTCGGTGTGTTGCAAACGTTCGCTTATCTCGGTGTCGCATACCTGGTGATCACGATGGCGACCGGCTATATGATGCAAAACCCACCGGACGGATGGAAGCCTGCCGGATGGACTCCGACCGCAACGCAAAGTGCACAACGCGCAGGCAAGGAGTATACGCTGGCAGGCGCGCTGAAAACATGGCAGTGGTGGGCATTGTGGTTGCTGCTGTTCCTCAATACCTCGGCAGGCATTTCGGTAATCTCTCAGGAGTCTCCGATGTTCCAAGAGATCGCCAAGGCCAGCGTAGCCGTTGCGGCAGGGATGGTGGGCATCGCCAGCATCGGGAATGCGGCAGGCCGCGTGTTCTGGGCGTGGATCTCGGACACGATCACGCGCAGGTGGGCTTTTGCCGTGATGTTTCTGCTGCAGGTGGGCCTATTCTGGGCTCTGCCAAGCATCACCTCCGTTGCGCTTCTCACCGTTGTGTCGTTCATCGTGCTGATGTGCTATGGCGGCGGATTCGGCACGCTACCGGCCTTCGCTGCAGACTATTTCGGCTCGAAGAACGTCGGTCCTATTTACGGACTGATGCTCACGGCGTGGGGCGCTGCAAGCGCATTCGGGCCGCTTCTGATCGCACACATGCGGCAGTTTACGGGAAACTACGCGAGCGGTCTCCATGTGATTGCCATCATCATGGCGATATCGATTCTGCTGCCGATTCTGGTATCCCCGCCGAAAGCACCTATCGCTTAACAACATGCAGGGCCTGCATTCTCGGACAGTCCAAGATATAGTCGCCTAATCCTCCTGAATTCAACAACGGCCCGTGGTCGCAGACTGCCCCAGGTCTGCAGATGATT
>JAATGG010000122.1 GCA_015654835.1 Terriglobales bacterium | reverse complement strand
CCATCGTGGTCGCGCCATCAGCCCTAACCATCGTAAATGTGCTGCCAAACGGCATTGCAGGCGTCGGCTATAGCTCGACCATTACTGCGACCGGCGGCACCTTGCCTTATACCTGCTCGATCACAGGAACGCTGCCGGCGGGGCTGGTGCTTACAGGTTGCACGGTCAGCGGCACGCCGACGACTACAGACAGCTCAACGGTGACGGTGAAGGTCACAGACTCCGGCTCGCCCGCTCAGAATGCAAGTGCAAATGAGACGATCACCATCAATGCGGCGCAGCTGACTTTAGCGAGCACGCTACCAAACGGCACCGTTGGCGTAAGCTACAGCGGGGTCATCTCGGCAAGTGGTGGAACTGCGCCCTATACGTGCTCGATTACGGGGACGCTGCCTGCGGGGCTGACGCTCACTGACTGCACGGTCAGCGGCACGCCGACCACCGCAGGCAACTCAACGGTGACGGTGAGGGTGACAGATTCAGGTTCTCCGGCACAAACGGTCAATGCGAACAATACGATCTCCATTGCTCCGACAACCCTGACGCTGATAGGAACGCTGCCCAACGGAACCCTGGGCGTGGGCTACAACGCGTCCATCCTTGCGAGCGGGGGAACTTTGCCTCACAGTTGCTCAATCACAGGTAGCTTGCCCGGCGGACTGAGCCTGAGTGGATGCACCGTGAGTGGCACGCCGACGACAGCAGGCAGCTTTGCCGTGACCGTGAAGGTGACCGATGGCGGCACACCGGCACAAAATGCCAGCGCCCTCGAAACCATCGTGATTGCGCCAGCAACCTTGACACTAACGGGAACCTTGCCCAATGGAACTGTGGGCGTGCCGTTCAGCGCTACGATTGGCGCCAATGGGGGTGTGACGCCCTACATCTGTGCGATTACCGGGTCCCTTCCTGCGGGGCTCAGCCTGAGTGGATGCACCGTGAGCGGCACGCCGACGGCAAGCGGCAGCTCTTCCGTGACGGTCGGGGTAACGGATTCCAGTTTGCCAACTCCACAAAATGTCAGTGCCCTCGAAACCATCGTGACCGCACCGGCAACCCTGACGCTGACGAGCACACTGCCTGGCGGAACCGTGGGCGGGGCATATAGTGCGGCTATCACAGCAAGTAATGGCACTCCGCCATACACCTGCTCCATCACCGGCACACTGCCCGCCGGGCTCTCTTTGACTGGATGCACGGTGAGCGGAACACCCACCGTGGCCGGCTCCTCCGCGGTCACTGTTAAGGTAACGGACGCTTCCGCTCCAACACCACAAACTGCCAGCGCAAGCGAAACCGTCGTAATAGGCCCGGCTGCTCTGGCGCTTACCGGCACGCTGCCGAACGGCGCAGTTGGAACAAGCTACAATGCCACAATTGGAGCGAGCGGCGGTACAACCCCATATGCCTGCTCCATTACCGGAACACTGCCGAGTGGTCTGATCCTCAATGGCTGCATAGTGAGCGGTACGCCCACCACCGCAGGCAACTCATCGCTGACCGTGAAGGTGACAGATTCAGGTTCTCCGACACAAACGGCCAGCTCCAATGAGACCATCGTAATCAATTCGCCGCCACTGATCCTGACCACGACGACTCTGCCGAATGGCACCGTGGGCGTGCCGTACACCGCGCCTATCGGGATCAACGGCGGCACTTCGCCGTATACCTGCTCCATTACTGGAACACTGCCGGGCGGTCTGGTCCTTAGCGGTTGCACGGTAAGCGGTACACCCACCACGGCAGGCAGCGCGACGGTGACGCTGCACGTTAGCGATTCGAGCAGTCCCGGACAGACCACCTCGGGACCGGAGACCATCATCATCAGTCACGCAGCACTTGCGCTCACAGGCGCCCTGCCGAACGGCACTGTGGGTGTGGCCTATACCGGAATGATCACCGCGAGCGGCGGCACTTCTCCGTACAGTTGCTCCGTCACCGGTCCTCTGCCCAGTGGACTGACACTCTCCGGCTGTACAGTGAGCGGCACACCCACCGCAGTGGGCACATCCACCTTCTCGGTTACGGTCACAGACTCGGACAGTCCGGTAGAGACTGTATCGGGCAGTGAAAGCATCACGATCAATCCCTCCGGCACACTCAGCCTGACGGCGACTCTGCCCGGCGCAACTGTGGGCGCGGCCTATTCATACTCATTTCAGGCGACCGGAGGCACACCTCCGTACAGCTATGCCATTGCCGCTGGCGCTCTGCCAGACGGTCTTACCCTCGCATCGGACGGCGCGCTCTCGGGTACACCGACAGCCGCCGGCGCAAGTAGTTTCACCGTGACGGTTACGGACAGCGCGAGCACACCCGCAACCGCGTCCCTGCCGCTTGTCTTGCTGGTCAAGTACGCGCCGGGATCTAACGACGCGGAACTTACCGGGCCTTATGCTTACCTGTTCCAGGGGTACGACGATGTTGTGGCCGGCGTGCTGGCTTACAAGACAGCCGCCGTAGGCAGCTTTACCGCTGATGGCACCGGTGGAATCAGCGCGGGCGAACTCGATGCGAACCATCAATCGTCGAATCCGTCCGGTACGACCGTGGAGAGCCAAAACTTCCTTGGCACCTATCAGGTGAATGCCGATAACCGCGGCATGATCACCATCACCACACTGAACACCGACGGCACAACCGACCAGACGTTCACATACGCCATCTCGCTGACGGTCCCCGTGTCACCGGCAACTATCTCCACCCAGGGCAGCCTCACCGAGTTCGACGACAACGAATTGACCGGAACCAAGGGATCGGGAACGCTTTTGGCCCAGACACCCTCGGCCTTCACGGCCGGCCTGAACGGCAGCTACGCGTTCGGCCTCGAGGGCGATACGCCGTGCCTGATCTCCTGCACGGTTGGCTTGGCTTCAGGCCCGGTAGCAACGGTTGGCCAGTTTACGGCTGGTGGTCCCGGGAACATCAGTACCGGAGAGGCAGACACCAATACCGCCAGTCTCAACTACCCGCACGCGCCGCTGACGGGTTCGTCCCAGACGGCCGATGCCAACGGACGCCTGCAATTGGAGATGGTCAACACCGGCATCTCCGATGGGCTCTATCCAACCGACTATGCCGCCTACATTGTGAACGCCAATATGGTGTTCGTGATGTCAACCGACAAGCACTCGTCATATACGCTGCTTGCGGGAACGGCGCGACTGCAGTCCTCAAGCTTGTTCAATAACGCTTCTCTGAATGGAGCACTTGTTGGCTATGAAAACGCGCAGGTCAATCCAGGCCTGCTCGGTTCTGTGCTCCAAAGTGTCCTGAACTACTCAAGCGCCACCCTCTTCCGCATGAGCGGCAATGGCACAGGCACATGCAATACGTCGAATGTGGATAGCGGTGGTCTAACCGGCCTGATCAATAATCTTACCGGCGTCTCAAACGGCCAAAAGTCGAACTTGTTGACCGCCTTGCTCGGCTCATATGGGAGTACGGGATCTGCTGCGTGCACGGCGGCTAGCAATGGACGCGCCGAACTCGATTATCCGGGGCATTCGGGGGCAATTTCTCTACTGCTCCAACTGCTTGGGCTGTCGTCAGGTCCGCCTGCTCCGCGCATCGCTTACCTGGTATCTCCGAACACCGGGTACTTTCTCGAAACTGGGTATGCCGGCCTCGGGCAATTTGAACCGCAGACAGGAGCGCCCTTCAGTCTGGCGACCCTGAATGGAACCTATGTCGAAACCACTGTGCCGGCGAGCTCGCTTGCCAGCATCAACACCTCCGGCTACTTCACCGCGAACGGCGCCGGAGCAGCCAACTACACTCTTGATGAAAACATCGGAGTCGGCACGCTGAATGTCCTTCAGCTTGGCACGACTGCAACCACCACCTACAGTCTGTCCAATCCGAATAACAACGTCACCCCAGCAACAGCGGGAAGATACGTTCTCGCGAATGGAACAATCGTGATCTACGCGATTTCTCCGACGAGATTCGCGTTGGTCGACACCAACGCCACGGCGACTTCTCCCAGTATTTCGCTGCTCTATTGAGCAGCGGGGCACTTCGGAAAACGGACGTTCAAATTCGGTAGGAGACACACAATATGACCCGGAACTTGGTTCTCGCTTTCTACTTAATGCTGTCCGGATGCATCGCCGCTTCAAGCCAACAGACTGTTAGGGACACTAATTTCATGCCGCCGCATTTCAGTGTCGCGGCGGGTTACAACCTCATCCGCGCGAACGCACCTCCAGGATCATGCCAGTGCTTCAGCATGAATGGAGGCTTCGTCTCAGGCGATCTCAACCTGAGCCCGTGGCTCGGCGTAACCGGCCAATTCACGTACAACCGTTCCAAGCAGATCAGTTCGTTGGGGCAGGACCTCAGTCTTACTACATACAAGGCCGGACCAAAGATATTCTGGGCGCACTTCAGATTCACGCCCTTTGTCGAGTACCTGCTAGGCGGAGCACATGGGGGCAACTCGTACTTTCCTTCGAGCACCTCTGACAGTACCAGCGCAAACAGTTTTACGTATTCCCCTGGGGCGGGGCTGGATATCAGGCTCACGTCGCACCTGTCCGTACGCGCAATCGAAGCAGAGTATGTGCACACCGGCTTTCCGAACGGTGGCAATAACGCGCAGAATCAGCTTCAGATTGGGGCCGGTGCCGTCGCCAGCTTTGGTTTTCTGGGTCACAGGCTTCCGCGGAATTAGCTAGGGCCGGGGCCGGCCTCATCAATCTTTAGGACTTAAAACCGGTGCATTCTGAAATTGCTCTGCGTGATTCCGCGAATGCCGCCTGGTCGGAGGCCGAGAATTGATTAATTAACAGTGATCGATCGTCGGGCCTCTTTTGCGCGGAGCCCTGCGGGCGGCTGGCCGCGGTCTCCGTGGCATGGCGCGCGCGGCACTGGCGCCTGTATGTACTGCTGGGGCGCGAACAGATCACAGCCACCCAACTGTATTCCGATACGAACACGCATTGTAACTCCGCCTCGGTGGAAAGCGAGTTGGCATTGGCGCTAGATGACACAAGCATACTGCTTATGGTGGTGTTGGGCGCAGTGATCCTGGCATTGTTGATCGCGCTACTGTTGCCAGAACTGGAACGGCGCCGGGACAATTGGGCAGCCGGAGAGTGGAGTGCACAATCTGCTCATGACGAACCACCTTGCGGTGATTAATCCGCCGGCACTAGTTCGCCTTCGTCTTGTCGAGATCGAGGCGTTCGCTCCTTGAGAGCAAGATCAGGGAGGGCAAATCCGCCAGTGTCGATCAAACCCTTGGCGGGATACTGTGCGGTGCGTATTGCAGCTTCTACCGTGTCTATTCGAGTCTGAGAATGCCCCCCCTGCATGGAAGCGGAGACTGAAAATCGCACTGTAGTTATCGATGCGGCGGGCGAGCACGATGACTTTCAACCGTGGTTAGGACTTACCTATCAATTCCAGCGGACAACGCCATATACCGACTCAAAAGCGGCATCGGGATAGAAAGTTCAAACAAGCGCATTAATGGTCTGCAGAAGCAACTGTGGATGCTACTCGCCCGGTCAACGAGGAGATGCTCAGGTCGTCATGTAGAGCGACGGGCTGCGCAGACAGGCAGATTGTCTGCGTGAATGAGGACTGACCTGCGACCAGCTTGAGTTCGAGGTCGCCCGAGGGCAATCCGGTAAGAGCGAACCGCCCAGAGGACTGCGTAGTTACGTTGCGGTGTAGCGCGGGCACACTGATGACGGCGCCTGTCACCGGGACATAGCGCCCGGCCGCGGAATCGTAGATGGTAACAGTGCCAGTGAGCGCACGCATGGCCTGGATCACGATTACGAGATGCTTTGCCGAGCCGGAGGGCATCTTCACTTCCACCGGAGCAAGTTCTTCCGTGGAATAGCCAAGCGGAACGCTTTCCGGATTCACCGCAATGGAATAACGATCTGCCTGCGCGTCGGGCAGAATGAACTTTCCGCTTTTGTCGGTGGTGAGGCTAACCCAACCAGATTGAGTCGAGACATGAAGTTCGATATCGGCCATGCCGACGCCCGTATCGTCTTTCACATAGCCCCATAGATCGGTTTTCGGGAAAGCGATGCCGAAGTTTACGATTGATCCGTCGCTAACCTGGACCTCATTTGGCGAGGTGAAATAGTGATCGAGATCGGAGGCAAACTTCAAGGCGACGTAATGGCTGCCGGCGCTCACGCCTTTAAATCGAAAATGCCCGCTCGCATCACTGAAGACGGTTCTTTGATCATCGAGAGTGACCATGACATGAGGCAGCGTTTCCATACCCGCCTGATAGATGCCCTCACGTTTGGGATCGACGAACACGGTGCCGCTGATGCTCGCACTCCTGTGTGTAACAGAAAGCGTCGGCTTGGTAAATAGCGCATGCCGGAAAGATGCGGAAAAGAGCGGGCTGAACAATGTGCTGCCGGCGCTATCCGACCGCATGACGGAGCCGCTGAGTTGTAATTGGTTGCCCGCGCCAATCTCCTTGGCATATGTGCCGGAGAGATTGTAGTTGCGCGCGTCGTAAGTGATGAACTCGCTGTGATCGGCAAGCACGGTCAGACCGAGGTGGTGTGCGCGCGGGCCGCGGGAGATCCAGGTAAGGCTGCCGCCTCCCTGCACGCGGCGTGGGACGTTGATGATCTGAGGCGTGCCGGCGATGCCAGTGGTGCGCCTGATCTGCGCCTGTTGTAAGAGAGCGGACATCTGGTCGGGAGTAGATGCGGTAAGGCTGAGTTTTCCGAAGCCCTGCTGCAGAGGTGGCATCTGCGAGAGCAGCGTGTTGGTGCTGGGCGCATCCTTCTGTATATTGAAATATTCGCCGATTTGCACGCGCCCCACGTTCATGCGAGCAGTCTGCCGAATTCCGTTGCCATTCGTTAGGCTGTTAGTTGCGGCAGAAAATTGATACTGCAGGCTGGCTCCGAACTCCGGCCGGTCAAAACTGACAAACTGCGGCAGCATGAGCGTCCTGACGGAGTCGCCCCTTGTCGAGACAAAAGATCCTTCGTTGACGCCCGTGCCCACTGACCATGAAGAGCCGATCTTGTAGCGCAGGTTTACAAAGGCGCTTCGAGAGTTCTGATGGGTGGACAGCATATTTACATCGTTGATATTTGCGCCTGCATCGAGCGCGAGTCGCTGTGAAAATAATTGCGTCCAAGAGGCATTGCCCGAAAGGCCGGGAAGCGTGCTGGTGCGCAGCGAAGGAAAGTTCGACTTTTTCTGCGTGAACTCTGCTTTGAGCCGAGTGAGCATGCCATCGTGCTGAAGCTGCACGGCATAGGCCAGGCTGTGGCTTTCCGCAACCTCGACCATAATATGCCAGGAGGCATACAGATCGAGATTCGAAAGGAGCGAAGCAACGAACGCTGAATTAGGCCTCCCTGTATTTAGGTCGATGGAACGCATAAAGTAGACGCCTGGAGTTATGTGGATAAATTTTCCCCATGAGCTGACTCGGCTGATACCTGCCACAGTTTCTTTCTGTGTGGGAACAAACACCCTGGTAAAATCCGCGGAGTTGGTATATCCGCCGTGAAAACCCCACGCGCCCTGTTGCACATGTAGTCCGCGCACGATTACATTGGCGACAGTAAGTGGCGATTGATTCACGGCAGCATCGAGAAAGGTGAACTCTCTGCCCGGCGCAATCATGCGAAAGTAAGCCGAGGGAAGAAAAAGTGCGTGACCGGGATCGTTGGCAAAGTCGGCTATAGCGAGATGCGATTGCGTGTCGGCGCGGCCGACCCGATTCGTGATGTCGACAATGTTTTCGAACCGGAGAGGATCAGAGCTAAAGCGCGTTTCGTAGCTGCCTGTTTGCGGTGAAGGATTCTGAGGTGGTTCAAAACCGCGTGGATAGGCTGGCCGCGCAGCAGTGACATGCACCGGAATCTGTCGCGTGCCACTGCTGCTCAAGGCGACTACCAGCACATCTCCGGGATCGATTCCGCGGATGTTGAGCACACCGCCTTCGAGCGAAACTTCTGCTATGTGCTGATCGATCGATAGAGCACAAGTTGCGCCGGCGGCAGGAATCTGCGTCTGCCTGCCCGATTCCACCGTGACCTGAGCAAGCAGCGATCCCGCAGACAGCAGCAGAACAGTCAGCGATCTCTCACTGAATGATGAATTCAGTCGCATTGGAGAAGAACGTGCTTTCATATTGCATGAGCAGCGTGGCCTTGTACTTACCAGCCTTGGGCAGGGCGGGATGCTCTGCCGTGAACGCAATGCTCTCGCCAGGCAGCAGCCGCTGACCATTGACCGGTAGCCGCGCCACTAATGCGCCGTGCTCGTTGGTCAACGCGATAACGCCCTGCGGCACCATGGGGTCGCTCCCAGAGTTGGTCACCTGCTCATGAAAGGTAAGGGTCTTGGCATCGCTGTCCACTTGCACCTGCAACGGCTGGCTTTCGAGGCGATAGTTGCTGCCGAGGTTGAAGGTAACCAGTGCGCCCAGCGAAGCCGTCATCGTTACTGAAGTGCTGGTAGAAAGCAACGATTTGCCCATGAAGATACACGCAATAGCGCGGGAACCAGGCGCTGTAGGAATTGTTATGGTAACTTGCGTCGTGACCGAGTTGCCCGGGGCAGCGATCATATCTTCGTGCGTGAAGACCGCGCTACGCGCGATGCCGCCCTGCTCTTCACCTGCGGGTAGAAACACGCGCTTGCCCTCGCGCACTACCACATCTTGCGCCTGCATATGAAAGCTGAGTTCATAGGGCGTGTTGTTCGAAAGCGTAAGCTGCTGCGAAAAGGTTTGGCCCGGCAGGCCTTTGACTGCGATGACTGCTGGTGTAAGTGTAATATCCGCAGTGCCGTTCATAGGCGAAGCCTGCGCGGCCAATTCGCCAGCGCAAGAGCCTGCGACCAGTGCGATGGTGATCCCTATGCCCGCAATATTGCGATGTTGTCCTTTCATGCGTACTCCTTCAATTGGCAATCGCCACAAAGTTGATGGAATTGCTCACGGTCCCGGCCCGTTCAGAAAAGGGAATCGTCAAACCCAGCGTATAGGCTGTTGCCGAGGCGTAAACACCGCTCGATGTAAGCGTAGTAGCGCTGGCGCTGCTCAATATAGAGCTGCCAATCTTCCAGGCATTCACCATGTCGGTGGATTGCAACTGCGCGGTCAGCACGTAACCGGGCGAGACTAGCAGCGTGCAGGGAATGAGCGAGAGCAGATTGTAGCAGGTGACGTATACGTTGAACGGTGTACTGATTGTCATGCTGGATGCACTCATGGTCTTAGTCACACCCAAGGGCGTCGCCCCGCCATAGGCCTGTATCGTTCCGAAGGCTGCAGTGGCGTAGTTGCTCCCGCTTGCGCCGAGCGCGATGCCCGAGGCGTTCGACTGAAGTTGAAATGTCAGCGAGCAAACGATAGGAATGCACTGCGACCGCGCGCCGGGCATAACGACCAGAGTCAGCGCAAACAATAATCCGTAGTTCAGTCGCATCCGCATTGGCTGAATCCTCTTCATATCAGTTTGCTGTCGCCACAAAGTTAATGGTGTTGCTGATGGTGCCCGCCGTTTCGCTGAAAGGAATGGTCAGGTTTAACGTGTAAACGGAGGTGCCATAAGTGCCTGTCGAGGTCACCGTCGAAGCAGAGGCCGAGGTGATGGTGACCGTCTCAACCTGCCATGTATTGGTGGAATCGGAACTGGCTAATTGCGCCGTCAACGTAAAGCTGGTGCTGCTCTGGTTGGCAACCGCGATCACTGCGTCGAAGGGGGTACTGATCTTCCAACTGGAGGTTCCATTGACGGTGCGGACTACGCCAACGGGAACTGTGCCGCCATAGGCCGACATGGTTCCGAAGGGAGCGGTTACGGCTGAAGTGCCTGAGTTGGTTAGTGTGATGCCACTGGCATCGGCTTGCAATACGAAGCTCATCGAACTGCCAACAGTGACGCTCACTGCCAGCGTTGCCGACGAAGAGGTTGCCGATGCGCTTGCCGCTCCGCAAACTAGTGCAACGAGTACCAGCGCTGGAAAACGAACCTTTTTCATTGATCCAAATCTCCTCAAACGATATTTCTGAATATGCATTCGTACTCGCTCACGTAGAGTTGGTATCGGCCCCCCACAATAGAGACTTTAAGGAAATATGGTGATTGCTTTATGCGGGCCATATAGAATAGCCCAAAAAGAAACGCTATTGCTTATTGAGTTACTACAATGGTGAGACACCACTTGGGTCTGGAAATAATTAGCTCATTGAGGGCGGATCGGCCCTAATATGTCTTAGTGCTGTACCCGGAGCGCCCACTACGCTACAGTGCGCAACTGCGTGCTCTCCGAGGGATGCTTCCGATACAGAGATTTGAAGGAAACCGTCCTCATCGAAGGCTATGTACTTTGAATCGGTCTGAGCGGGGCAGGGGGATTAGGCACCGGCCGTGTTGGGTAGGATGGGAATAGATCACGCAGGCAAGATCCATTGCTTCGCGCCGTTTTTCTTTCGGGAGAAATCGAGTCGAGGCAATCGCACGAACAGCCTCTTCACCTACGGTCCTGCGAAGCGCCTTGAATGTAGTGCATTTTTCCTCTATTACATGGAAACGATAAAATTCCCTGTTGCGTGATCACAAACTCCGCCCTGCTATGGTGCTATTTGGGGCCCCATCTTTGGCTCATGATCTGTGATTCGGGTCGTGTTTCTGCCATCCCATCTGCCTGTACGCTGTACTGCCCCGCAGGCGGATCTCTTTTTATCTAAGCCCTACGGACTCTAAGGCACCGCGAGAGGGTGTTACTTCAAGCGGAAGCCAAAGGGCATATAGAAGCGGGAGCGGCGCTCTGCGCCGACGTGCCAGCATCCTACAGCGGACTAGGTCGGGATTTTGCTCATCAGGTTGTGGCGCATCGGTGTAGAGGGGCGCATGGGCCACTTGGCAAGCCTGTAAGCCGTAATTTGAGTAAATGCTGCGCAGACCTCGAAACGTATAATGCAGGAGCCGGCCCGCCGCTACTTGTGGGAGCGTGTTGAAGGATGTTTGTGGCTGGGCTCGCTTGTGCTTGCCGACGACGCGCGACTCTGCCGGGAATTTGTGAGCCGGATATGATTGGATGCAAACCGATATATGTTGGTTCGATTGACGGGCGACTTGGAGATTTCGATGAGGCTGTCTTAACGGGAAGCGGTGCGAACGCCTGGGCTTCGGCCTCGGCTCTTACTGTAGTCACTGAGGCCCCTGCATACTCACGATGTATGGCCTCGGTGAGATCCAGGTGACGTCGTGTTTCGATCGGAAGGGAAGCTGGCTTGTGCTTTCCGATAATATCGACGCCGGTTGCCCACAGGCGTTGGCACAGTTGTGCCCCGATTTTACTGCTATCGCTTTCGGTTCGCGAGAGCTTCGCTCTCCCAAGATCTCTATGTTCCTCTGAATAGCTACCATCCAAGATTTGCTTTTGGTCTCGAAGCTTTCCTGGTCTCGCGCGTGCTCTGTGCGTCTCACAAACGGTGTGCATTTAAAGTGCTTGCCTCGACTACAACTCTACTCACCTAGTTATAATTGCCACACCGTCGTTTATTCGACACTAACACTCAAGTTCGGAAAGTAGCTCATCCTTTCAGTAAAATATTCCGCACCTTCCTGCGCATCGGTGCTGAAAAGAGGACCCCTAATGAATGCTATTCAATCTCAGACTGCAACTCTGAATTACCGTCCGGACATTGACGGGCTTCGAGGCATAGCGATTCTAGGAGTGGTGCTCTATCATGCCGGGGTCCCATTGTTCTCGGGAGGTTTTGCTGGAGTAGACATTTTCTTCGTCATTTCCGGTTACCTTATCGGCGGCCATATCTTCTCCGAGGTGTCTTCTGGGAACTTTAGCTTCTTGCGCTTCTATCAGCGCCGTGCGAAGCGGATTCTTCCCGCGTTTTTTCTAGTAATAGCCTTCACTCTTTTCGTCGCCATAATTCTGCTTTCTCCATTTGAAATATATATCTTTGCAAAGAGCGCCATGGCGTCGATACTGTCAGTATCTAATATCTATTTTGCGGTTAATTCAAACTATTTCCAGACTGCAAATGATCTCAAGCCGCTATTGATGACCTGGTCGCTGAGCGTCGAAGAACAATTCTATGCTGTAATTCCTCTGCTATTGCTTTCATTGGCTCGCATTCGGCGTAGTTTGCTTTTACCTGCGGTTCTTGTTGTATGCGCTCTCTCATTTTTATGTGCGCTGCGAGATCTGAACAGTTCCCCAAGTATGGCATTCTATTCATTGCCTGCACGCGCATGGGAACTGGGAGCGGGGGTGGTGCTGGCAATAGGGGAGTTAGGCTGGATGCACAAGTCCCTTGCTCCGTATCGCTCACAAGTAATAAGTTTAGTTGGCCTAGCATTGATGGTGACTCCCATCTTCCTACTCACCTCCGCCGTACCATTCCCCGGCGCTGCTGCTGTACCCTCCGTCATCGGCACAGCTATGATCATTGCATCCCCCACCAGTTGGATCAACCGAAGGCTGATCTCCTTTTCGCCGCTGACGTTTATCGGCAAGATTTCCTATTCCTGGTACCTGTGGCATTGGCCTCTGCTGGCTTTTTTGCGCATCGCTTCTGGACGGGCACTTCCACCAGCCACAGCCGCACTTGCAATTGCGCTTTCTCTTACTGCGGCAATCATTTCTTACTACTTCATCGAGCAGCCTTTTCGAAGGTCCTCCGGTCTTCCCGCCCCGCTGCTGCGCCGTTATGCCGTGCTTGGGCTTCTCTTTTTTGCCGTTTTTGCAGCACTTCGTGCGAGCCATGGGCTTCCAAAACGTTATCCAGCTTTGATCCACGACGGGCCCGCCATTTCCGATTCGTGCACGGCGGACTATGGCATCGACAAACCACTATTGTCATCCCGCTGCTATGCCGCATCAGACCCACGACCGTCCGTCGTCCTTTGGGGAGACAGCCATTCGTCAGTACTGGCTCCGACCCTACGCGCGCTTGCCAATGCTCAGGGATATAACTTCATTCAGTTGAGTAAGTCTTCGTGCCTGCCGCTGGATGGCGCCGCGATTTTTCTACCACAGCATCCACTAGCCGCTAGAGAGTGTATCCATTTCAACCATGAAGTACTTAAGTCGGTTGAATCCGATCATCGCATCCGGGTGGTCATCATGGCTGGTAGATGGGCAGATCCATTTCACGCGGGAAATTTCTATCCGCTAGTATCCGATTCTGCATACGAAAGTAAGACACGATCCGCTAATTCCATCCGGAGCATGTTCGTCGGCTCTTTGCTAGCCTCGATTCGCCCCTTGCAGAGCACTGGCAGGCATGTGATTGTATTTGATGACGTTCCGAATTTCGATTTTGATCCTCTCCTAAGATACCGAACCTCACTTATCCCGGCACGACATACGCTCGCAATTTGGATGGGAGTGGATAAAGACCCTTTGGGCTTAGCGCCTGCTTCCTTCATTTCCGCTGCCAATATCTCGACCCAATTACTCAGGCAAACGATTGAAGGACTTTCAGGTGTGGAACTTGTTGATTTGAAATCATCCCTTTGCGATAGCCACAATTTATGCGCCTACATGAATGGAAACCGGCTGTTCTATGCGGACGAGCATCATCTAACAACAGACGGTGCGCAATACACATTGCGGCACTTCCACTTCCCGAGCATGTAGTTATGAACATGGCACGTTTTGGCGAGCTTTGAGCCTATCAGGAAAAGGGTTGTGGAGCCGGTAATCGTCCGTGAAGTAATAGGCAGACAACCGACCCGCGCGGCTGTTGTCATCGATTCGTACCGAGCCCTTGTCGTCTCGAACGGTATGGGAAACGCAGAGGTCGAAAACTGGCTGGAGCCGACATTGTGGGAAGGAATGTATTGCAGAAGATTCTTGGTAGGTGCGGACTATGCGCTTTGCGGGATAGCAGCATTCGGAAAACGCAGTCAGTCATTGAAAATGCCGTTAATCGTTGTGCCTGAGTCGCTGCGTGAGCAATGAGGGTTAATCGGATTATCACCTTTACTTATTCTCCATGATCGCCGTTTTTATCTATGGGACTGCGCTTGGCGGCATCTTTGGGCTCACCTTTGCCTATGCCTACGGCTGCACCGGCGTCACCAGCCCGCGAACGCTCTCGGCATTGATGGCGGCAATCAGCTTCGTCACGATCGTTCTGGTTCCCACGCTCAAATACCCGGCAAACCCGCCTTCCGTCGGCAATCCAGGAATCATCGGAATGCGTACCGCAGCGTTTTTTCTGATGCTTGCCTTTTTCCATCGCGGCAATGGTCTTAGCGCTCCAGATTGGCCATCGTCTCAGCATCCGCTTTGGAGCGTGGAATAGCTTTTTGGTGGCTGCCGGTGTCTTCCTGATCATCGTCGGCATTGTTTCGCATTTTCTGCCGGAGATCGATGAGGTACCCGCTGGCTTTCCTGCGATTTTGATGTGGAGGTTCCGCATCGCAGCGTTGGAGATTCAGGTTGTCCTGTGGGCCACACTTGGGCTTCTGTTCGGGTGGCTAACGGAACGGGATACGAAATGGGCGAAGCTTCAAAGTTAGCTGAGCCCTGATCCGCGCACGTTGCGGATTGCTCGTCCTGATACAACTAGCCCTGACCCAGGGTCCCCGATTGGACTCAAAAAGGGAAACTGGTGTGATACAGGCGCGGTCCCGTCACTGTAAACGATGAATAGCCGCTCGCATCACCACGCCACTCAGCGAAAAGATTGGGGAGGGATAGCGGTCTGGCACGCAAGTGCCGTCGTCGGTGACCGGTGGCATTTTGTCGAATCCGGCTAACATACCCTGTTCCAATGAGATCCCGATTCTGCTCAACTCAGTCCTATATATAGTCCCCGAATAGATTCTAAAAGGAACAGCGGCACTGTGAAGTCCGCACGCATCTGTACAAAATGGCTAGTTTCATACGTGAATGTACATTCTTCCGCTCTCTCGATCACGCCATCGTGTACTTTTGAATCCCCCGTAAGTCTGTTGGTGAGGCGCACCCGTTTGCCTGGGCGGCGATCTTTTGCGCTTGCTAAGTTAAATATCGTCAGTGCATTGCAAATCAAATCATAAAGAAAGGTTATTACTGCGGGACGACTTGAGGCGCAATGGGCGGATTGCAATTCAATGCTGCATCGTGGACATCTCGGTGTAGAGAGAGTTTGGCAGCGCAAGTGCAATGAGTCAAACATAGATCTCCGGAATATTTGCTCACGGCAACGGCGGTCGGGCTGGTGACTACCTTCAGCGAAGGTTTAACAAAACCGAAGGAGGAGCATGGATACAAGCGTCTCCGGCACGACAGGCTCGCGCCCCGTTGAATCTGGGAACCACCCGTGCTTCAATCGGCAAGCGCGCCATACTCATGCCCGCGTTCACCTTCCGGTTGCGCCTCGCTGCAATATGCAGTGCAACTATTGCGACCGCAAATTCAACTGCGTAAATGAAAGTCGCCCCGGTGTCACATGCGCGATTCTCGACCCGCGCCAGGCCCTTGAATACCTGCATCGGACTGCGGAGAAGTTTAAGAATCTGAGTGTGGTTGGCATTGCCGGGCCCGGCGATCCATTTGCGTGTCCGCAGGAGACATTGGAAACGCTGCGGCTGGTCAGGGCAGAGTTTCCGCATTTGCTGCTGTGCGTGGCAACCAATGGTCTTGCATTGCCTGCCTATGTGAATGACCTGGCAGAAATTGGAGTCTCCCACGTTACGGTGACCGTCAATGCGGTCGATCCGCTTCTGGGAGCCAGATTCTATCGATGGATGTCGGTCGATGGCCACCGGATCGAAGGCATCGAAGCTGCGGCATTGCTCTGGGAAAATCAGTCCAAATCCATCGCCGCGTTGGCCGCCCGCGGTACAACGGTGAAGGTGAACAGCATTTATGTGCCAGGCATCAGTGGCAGCCACATTCTTGATGTAGCGCGAACCGTCGCAGGACTCGGCGCAAACATCCACAACATTATGGCATTGTTTCCCACACCCAACACTCCTTTTGCTAACTTCCCGGAACCCGAGAAGAGGGTAATTGCGCAAGCGCGCAGCAGGGCGTCTCAGTATCTATCACAGATGAGCCATTGCTCGCGCTGCCGTGCTGATGCCGCAGGAATGGTAGGAGAAGAGCACTCACAAGCCCAGATTCAGTTGCTCCAGATATGTTCTCGGGCAGCCGAAAGCCGGGTTACATCGGGAGTAAGCGGAAGTATCGATTCTGCATCCGGACTGCCCATGACGCTCTCTCCTCAATTGCAGCTATTTCCCACCGGAGAGCGGCCGTATGTCGCCATCGCCAGTCGGGATGGCGTGTTTGTCGACCAGCACCTTGGCGAAGCCCGGCAGTTACGGATCTATAAGCCCGAAGCTGCTGGCCAAGCCGCTTTGATCGAACTCCGTTCTGTTGTGTCCGAAGCGGGCGGAGCAGCACGCTGGATGAACATGCTGGATGGTCTCAAGGACTGTTGCGGCATCCTTGTGAGTGGGGCGGGAGCCGTTCCGCGAGCAATCTTCGCACGTTATGGCATAACAGTCGGTCTCGTGGAAGGTGCTATTGAGGATGCTCTTCAGGCCACGGCAGCCGGAAAGAACCTCAAATTCATGGCCAGGCCGGGCCGCTTCGCGTGCGACTCATCCTGCGGGGATAAGACCGAAGGCTGCGCTTAACTGCAGTTCACGTAACTATCGTCAGCGCAGGCGAAATGTCACTCTTCTTCAAGCACAGAAATGGAGATCGCCATGGTCAATTCTCAAGCGTTTCCGCAGGTGATCGTAAATGACACGACACTGCGTGACGGCGAACAGACGGCCGGAGTAGCGTTCACACTTGAAGAGCGTTTGCAGATTGCGATCGCACTTTCGGCCGCAGGCGTCTCCGATCTCGAAGTCGGAATTCCAGCCATGGGACCGCGCGAGCAAGAAGAAATTCGGGCCATCTCAGCTCTCAGGCTCCCTGCAAACCTTATTGCGTGGTGCCGTATGCTTGACGGCGATCTTCACGCGGCTCTCGCCTGCCGGGTCTCGCAAGTTCATCTTTCGATCTCCGTTTCCGATCAGCAGATTACGCACAAATTACGTCGGGATCGACGCTGGGTTCTCCAGCAAACCGAGGCCGTGATACGGGAGGCGCATGATAGTGGTCTTCGTGTCTCGGTGGGCGGCGAAGACAGTTCACGTGCAGACATGAACTTCCTGCTCCGCTTCCTTGGAGTGGCCGAACGGGCCGGTGCGCGACGCTTTCGCTTCGCAGATACCCTTGGGGTCCTTGACCCATTCACGACGCGCGATATCTTCATGCGGCTGCGTCAAGCCACCAACATGGAATTGGAAATCCATGCTCACAATGACCTCGGTTTAGCCACAGCAAATTCTCTGGCGGCGGTCTGCGGTGGTGCCACACATGTCAGTACAACCGTTAACGGATTGGGTGAGCGCGCTGGAAATGCGGCGCTCGAAGAGGTGGTAATCGCATTGGGACATCTGGGTGGACGCGAGACAGGTATTCGCGCCGAGATGCTAAAGAAGCTATCCACATTGGTAGCCAAAGCTTCCGGCCGGGCCATCGCCAGCAATAAACCCGTTGTTGGGGATGCGATCTTCATGCATGAGTCAGGCATTCATGTCAGCGGCCTGCTCCGCGATGCGAAGAATTATCAGTTTCTGGACCCAGCGGAGTTGGGCCGAAGCCATCAGATCGTACTCGGGAAACACACCGGCGCGGAAGGCGTTCGGTGGACCTACAGCAATCTCGGCATCCAACTAGATCACATTCATGCGCAGGCGATTCTTGCCCTCATCCGCCAATATTTCGTATCCCATAAGTTACCGCCCTCTCGTGAGGATCTTCTCCGCTTTCACCGCTCGGCGCTGGAGCATTGTGTCCCCATGCCCTTAAATGTGGACGCTCGTCTCGATCTGGCATCCTAACTGACAAACTGTCTTACTGCCTTCTATCTTACGAGTAGAAAATCGTAGCGCGCTCATAAATAACGGGCATGGGAAATGTTAACGTGACAATCTATATTGTTTCATGATAAACTTCGCCATGGAATTTCATGGCGTAAGGTCATTTGCGCGAAAGTATCATCTTGAGTCGCAACTTGATCCGGAAGGCAAGCCAATGCCGTTCCCGGTGAGCGCTAAGCCTGTCGTATTCCGCTTCCGCTTTCTTCTAACATTGAATGACATGCCGGTCCGCCGGCGTATTCGAGCCTCACCTTACGCGCGGCACGGCATCCAGTTCTTTCTTCTACAACTCACGCCACCGTTGCAACCTCGTCTTTCATTTTCGTTCGAGTAGATGTGACTTCAGACCCGCTCCAGTTGGAAAGGTGCCATGAAGCAGTCCGCCTCAGAGAGAAGAATTGATATCGCGACCCGACTGGCAGGTTCCTTGCCAGCCGGCTTGCGAATTTCGGCGGCCCGGGATATGGAGAGAGGAACGATGCAAAGCGCCAAAGAAGAAACTTGGACTTGCCTTGCAGGTGAATGTCGGATCAAGACATTACCCCTTTTGCATGAGATGAGCCAGGTGATTACACAGAGTGCCGACCTGAATCATACCGTCCATATTCTGCTTCGCATTATGGAACAATTTATGAGTGTCGTTCGAGGCACTGTGAGCTTATATGACCGCAATTCCGGAACGATTTACATTCATGAAAGTTTTGGACTGACAGAGGAAGAAGAGGGACGCGGAGTTTATCGCTTCGGTGAAGGAATTACCGGGAAGGTTCTGGAGACAGGAAAAACGATGGTTGTTCCTCGGATTGGGGACGACCACACCTTCCTAAGCCGTACGCGCATTCGTGGCGCTGAAGACGATGACCTCTCTTTCCTATGTGTGCCTATTATGCGTGGCAGCAAAGTGCTCGGGACCATTAGTGCGGAACGCGTCTACGATAATGAAATTCTGCTTAAACTAGACATTGAACTGATGGGTATTATTGCGTCGATGATGGCGCAGTCGGTCGAACTCTATCTTGTCGAGAATGTCGAAAAAGTATCGCTCGTCAATGAGAACCTGCGCTTGCAAAATGCGCTTAAGGACAGGTTTCGGCCATCGAATATCATCGGCAACTGCAAAGGTATGCGAGAGGTCTACGGCCTCATCGAGAGAGTTGCAAAAACAAAGACATCGGTGCTGATTCTGGGCGAAACCGGGGTGGGCAAGGAATTGGTTGCGAACGCAATTCATTATTCCGGCTTTTGTCCAGAAGGCCCCTTTGTGCAATTCAACTGCGCGGCTCTGCCCGAGAGCATTATAGAAAGTGAGCTTTTCGGCCACGAAAAGGGCGCCTTTACCGGCGCGCAGAATTTCCGCAAGGGACGGTTCGAAGAGGCCGACGGTGGAACCATCTTTCTTGATGAAATCGGTGAGCTCTCGCTTGCCGTTCAGGCAAAGCTCCTCCGTGTTCTCCAGGAGAAGACGCTGGAGCGGGTCGGCAGCAGTCGCCCGATCAAAGTCGATATTCGTGTTGTTGCAGCAACGAATCGAAACTTGGAGGATATGGTCGAGCGGCGGGAGTTTCGGGAGGACCTTTACTATCGGCTCAATGTCTTTCCGATTACAATCCCTCCTCTACGCGACCGCTCCAGTGACATCATCGCGCTTGCGGATTACTTTGCCTCCAAATGCTCCAAGGAACAGGGAAAAGAGGTAAAGAGGATTTCGACCCCGGCGCTGAACATGCTCATGAGCTATCACTGGCCCGGCAACGTTCGAGAGTTAGAGAACGTCATTGAGCGAGCAACGATTCTCTCTGACGATGGGGTCATTCACGGTTACAATCTGCCTCCATCACTGCAAACGCCGATTCTCTCTGGAGTGGCACCAAAGGGTAACCTGAATACAAGGCTCGCGGCAATCGAATGCGAGATGATTGTCGATGCACTCAAGATGCACAACGGCAATATGGGCGAAGCTGCGGCGGATCTGGGGCTCACGCGCAGGATACTTGGCTTGCATATGAAGAAATACAAAATCAACTATAAGAACTACAGACTGGCCGGCCGCACACCTCTTTAATATTCATGCCGCATTTTTGCGTGCTCAAATGTGTTCGCCGATTTCCTCTATTCAACTTGTTTTAACGCTCATCCTGCGGAACCAAGTTCGCTCCCTCCGATCCTCGACAGAACCTGTGTAGATCAAAGACGGGTTTGTCATCGATGGCATGTGCCCCCCAAAAACAGCACCTGTTTGTACATTCGGTTCGTTGTTTGTACCGAAGCGAACTTTCACGGCTGTGTGACGGTCTCGCAGATCATCCATTTCTCTCTTCGTCAGAGATAGTGTTGCCACAACGTTCTGTCGAGCCAATCGCCACAAGTTCAACAGTGAAAGCAGTTTGCGCAGGCTCTGCCGCACTCGCAAAGTGCTGTGATGTTGCAATGGAGCATTAAAGAAAATAGTCACACACTTTGGCAAGCATCTTGCATATATCCAGGGCAAAGGCAATTTCGCCCTTTCGCTAACGTTAGGGCAAGCGTCTCAGCAGAGAACGAACGACAAGTTATTGCGAGGTGGTTATGAGAAAAATTGCAATCTACGGCAAAGGCGGGATCGGGAAATCGACGACCACCCAGAACACCGCAGCAGCCCTGGCTCATTTCTACGGACAAAAAGTCTTCATTCATGGATGTGATCCAAAAGCAGATTCAACTCGCCTGATCCTTGGCGGAAAAACTCAGATGACATTGATGGATATGCTTCGCGAACAAGGCGCCGAGAAGGTTACCAATGACAAAGTCATCAGGAAAGGTTTTGCCGGCATCCAATGCGTTGAGTCCGGAGGTCCGGAACCTGGCGTGGGATGCGCCGGTCGTGGCGTCATCACAGCCATCGATCTGATGGAACGAAATAAAGCATATACCGATGATCTGGACTTTGTGTTCTTTGATGTGCTTGGTGACGTCGTATGCGGCGGCTTTGCCATGCCTATCCGCGATGGAAAGGCACAGGAGGTCTACATCGTCGTATCCGGCGAGATGATGGCTGTATATGCGGCTAACAATATCTGCAAGGGACTTGTGAAATACGCAAAGCAGTCCGGTGTGCGGCTTGGCGGCGTCATCTGCAACAGTCGCAAGGTGGATCGGGAGCGCGAGTTTATCGACGAATTCACCGCTGCGATCGGCACGCATATGATTCATTTCGTTCCCCGGGACAACATCGTGCAGAAGGCCGAATTCAACAAGAAAACTGTCACCGAATACGACGAAACTCAGCAACAGGCGAAGGAATACGGCGAGTTGGGCCACAAGATAATCGAGAACAAGAACTTCGTTATCCCGAGACCTCTCACCATGGATCAATTGGAATCGATGGTCGTGAAATACGGCCTCTCTGATTAGTTCCTCAGCGGCATAAAGCAAGACTCTGGCGTTCGCTGTATTCGGCGCCCCGGCCTCTTTTCTGTGCGCCTACCGCCTGGGGCAACTATCGATATTAAGTGCGGTCAGAGGCAGCATGCTTATTCAGTGCAGAAGATATTAGGAGATGTTATCGATGGCATACCATGAGTTCGATTGCAGCACATGCATCCCGGAAAGGAAGAAGCACGCGGTGCTGAAAGGACCAGAAGAGACTCTGGCCGATGCACTCCCAGCGGGATACCTCAGCACGATTCCAGGATCGATCTCCGAGCGAGGCTGCGCCTACTGTGGAGCCAAGCATGTAATCGGAACCCCGATGAAGGACGTGATCCACATCAGCCACGGGCCGGTAGGATGCACCTACGATACGTGGCAGACCAAGCGCTACATCAGCGACAACGATAATTTTCAGTTGAAATATACCTTCGCTACCGACATGAAAGAAAAACACGTAATCTTTGGTGCGGAGAAGCTTCTCAAGCAAAATATCCTGGAGGCTTTTAAAGCCTTTCCGAATATCAAGCGCATGTCGATCTACCAGACTTGCGCCTCAGCTCTGATTGGCGACGACATTAGCGCCATTGCCCAGGAGGTCATGGAAGAACTGCCCGACGTCGATATCTTTGTATGCAATTCGCCGGGATTTCGTGGACCCAGCCAGTCGGGTGGGCACCACACGATCTGCATTGCCTGGCTAAATGACAAGGTGGGAACGGTCGAGCCGAAGATCACCAGCGATTATGTCATCAATTATGTCGGTGAGTACAACATCCAGGGCGACCAGGAAGTCATGCAGGATTACTTCAAGCGCATGGGCATCCAGGTGCTTTCCACATTTACTGGCAATGGTTCGTACGACGATCTGCGGGCGATGCATCGCGCGCACCTGAATGTACTTGAATGCGCCCGTTCGTCCGAATACCTCTGCAATGAATTACGCGTGAGATATGGCATTCCTCGCTTGGATATCGATGGTTTTGGTTTTGAGCCGCTTTCAGCTTCGTTGCGCAAGGTTGGTCTCTTCTTCGGAATCGAGGACCGTGCCGAAGAAATCATTCGGGAGGAAACCGCACGCTGGAAACCTGAGCTCGACTGGTATAAAGAGCGCCTCCACGGCAAGAAGGTCTGCCTCTGGCCCGGCGGCTCAAAACTCTGGCACTGGGCGCATGTGATCCACGAAGAGATGGGGGTCGAGGTAGTTTCGGTTTACACAAAATTCGGTCACCAAGGCGACATGGAGAAGGGTATATCGAGAGCCGAGGAAGGTGCGCTCGCGATTGATGATCCCAACGAGCTTGAGAGTCTGGAAGCCATGTACAAGCTCAAGCCAGACTGCATTTTCACCGGCAAGCGCCCCGGAGAATTTGCCAAGAAGATTCGCGTACCGTATCTCAATGCGCATGGCTATCATAACGGCCCCTGGAAGGGTTTCGAAGGATGGGTTCGCTTTGCCCGTGACATTTACAACGCAATCTACTCGCCCGTCCACCAGCTTGCAATGGTGGATATCAGCAAGGATGAGATACCCACGGATAGAGGTTTCGTGACGCGCAGGATGCTTTCGGATAAGAATTTAGGCGAAGAGGTTCGTAATGCACCTGGTCTTCGCCAATATACAGGTAAGTTCGATCTCATTCCCGATCTGCGCAACAAGACCGCAAAGGATTACCCGTACCTGCGGCAGGACGCACCGGAAGAACTGGAGCAACAGGAAACGGCATAGGAGGGAAAGCATGGAAAGCCTGATGAAGGACCGCATCGAACAATTGGTCAACTACATCATGAAGCACTGTCTCTGGCAGTTTCATTCTCGTACCTGGGACAGGGAACGGCAAAACCGGGAAATCCTGACGAAGACCCTGGAGATTCTGTGTGATGAGTCCGTAATGCCGGAGGATCGCCTCGATCGTTGCCATTGGGTCGATGCGGTTGTTCTGGCTGAGTCCTATCGGAAGCACTACCCGTGGATCAACAACCTGAGCACCGTTGAGATTACCTCTCTGATGAAGGGCGTTCATGCGCGCATCGATTTCCTCACCATTACCGGCTCGCTGAATCTCGAGCTGACAGACGAGCATTACTAAGGAGCAAAACATGGCTTGCAACGTCATGGAGAAGCCGCGCGCCGGAGTCATCAATCCGATCTTCACCTGCCAGCCTGCTGGTGCGCAGTTTGCGAGCATCGGAATCAAGGACTGTATCGGCATTGTGCATGGGGGACAGGGATGCGTCATGTTCGTGCGCCTGATTTTTTCGCAGCATTTCAAGGAGAGCTTTGAACTCGCTTCGTCGTCGGTGCACGAAGAGGGAGCGGTGTTCGGCGCACTCCGTCGCGTGGAGGAGGGCGTCGATGTTCTTCTCATGCGCTATCCCCATGTCAAGGTGATTCCCATTATCACGACCTGCTCGACGGAGATCATCGGCGATGATATCGACGGCTTGGTGATCAAGCTGAACGAGGGGCTTCTCAAGGAGAAATATTCCGATCGCGAAGTCTATCTCGTGCCGATCCACTCTCCCAGCTTTGTAGGAAGCATGATCAGCGGATACGACTCGGCGGTGAAAGACATCGTCAAATACTTCGCGACCAAGGAAGAGCCGAATGGCAAGGTCAATCTTTTTACCGGGTGGGTAAATCCCGGCGATGTGACCGCGCTCAAGCATCTTCTGAAAGAGATGGACATCGACGCCACGGTCTTATTCGAGATCGAAGAGTTCGATTCGCCTTTGATGCCGGACGGACAGCATGTTTCTCACGGTGAGACGACCATTGAGGATTTGCAGAGCACTGCCAATGCCACGGCCTCTATCGCACTCAATCGCTATGAAGGTGGCAAGGCTGCGCAGTATCTCGAACAAGAGTTCAATGTTCCGGCGACTCTGGGTCCTACCCCCATAGGAATTCGAAATACAGATTCCTTCCTTCAAACCTTGAAGCAGATTACGGGCAAGCCTATATCGCCATCGCTCGTTAAAGAACGTGGCATCGCGGTGGATGCGTTGACCGATCTTGCGCATATGTTTCTGGCCGAGAAGAAGGTGGCGATCTACGGCAATCCAGACCTTGTTATCGGCCTGGCGCAGTTCTGCATCGATCTTGAAATGAAGCCTGTTCTGCTGCTGTTAGGGGATGATAATCCGTTTTATGTGGATGATCCACGTATCAAGGAGTTGAAGGAAAACGTCGACTGGGACATGGATATCGTCACCAACGCAGACCTTTGGGTGATGGAGGACCGCATCAAGAATACTGGCCTCGAACTCGATCTGATCCTGGGCCACTCGAAGGGAAGATTCTCCTCCATTGATCATAAGATTCCGATGGTCCGCGTGGGCTTTCCGACGTATGATCGCGCCGGCATGTTCCGTCATCCGGTGGTTGGCTATGCAGGGGCGACGTGGCTGGCGGAAGAGATGGCCAATGCTCTCTTTACCGACATGGAATACAAAGGCAATCGCGAGTGGAGCCTCAATGTGTGGTAACCGATTCGCTCGCTCGTCGCTCACAGATCTTTCTCTTAGGATGATCGTTCCTGAACAGGGTGCAGGTAGATGTGGAGAGCCAACGGTGATCAATGGAAACACTCTCGTAAATATTCCGCAGGTTTTGAATGCTTCCGCTCGACGTGCGAGATTGAGCGACTGGTATTTCGCCTACGGATCGAATATGAACCTGCGGCAGATTGGCGCGCGCTGTAGCCGGCCGGTGGCTATATGTGCCGCCCGCCTCGCAGATTACCGATTGGAATTCTGCGGACACACCGGGGTCTGGGATGGAGCAGTGGAGACGGTAGTGCCAATGCCTGGGCATGAAGTGTGGGGCGTGCTTTTCGCGTTGAGCCCGCTGGACTGGGAACGGCTGGACCTGTGGCAGGATGCCCGCATGGATGGCGGTGGCATGTACTTCCACTTTCCGGTTACCGTGACAGATTTGGAAGGCCAAGCTCATGCTGCCCGCCTCTACAAAAAGGATATACAAGGGGCGCCTCAGGATCCTAGCCGGGAGTATCTCGACCATATCGTGTGTGGCGCTGCTGAGAACGGACTTCCGCCTTACTACATCGAAGCGCTCCAAAAAAAGAAGGCGATCAAGTCTTCTTACCGGGTACCTATGCGGGTTAATTTGGACCTGGGAGAGGCGGCGGGCATTTCCTGTGCCGATTGTTCCAGTGACGCTGCATAAGAGGACCTTCACTATATGGGAGTAACTACCGTCATGAATGTTGCGGCTTTTGTCAATGAGAGCGGGGAACTAGTTGATTTTTATGAAAAAGGTGAAATCTGCCTCTTTGGAAAGATTTCTAATCGTTGGGTAAAGAGGAAGACAGTCCCCATGTCTCTGAACCGAGAAGCGGGTATTGCCCAGGTAAGAACGAACCTTGCGGGCGCCGTTTCTCAGTTGGAAGATTGCGAGGTCTTTCTGATGCCTGAGTTGCGCGGGATCCTGCGTGTCTATCTGGAAGAGATGGGTTATCGCGTCTGGAAATCGGAAGGCTCGTTGACGGATCAGTTGGAGAATGTGGCGCTTCGAGAGCAGGAAATGCTTACGGAAGTCCCTGACCAGATACCAAGTCCGCTGCCGGTTGGAAGTCCCGAGGAGGGATATTATCGCATCGACCTGATTGAGCTGCTTCAGAGCGGTGTACCTCATGTGTCGCGCGAGGTTTTGATGCCGTTTTTCGAGACAATCTCATTCCAGCGGTTGGATGTCGTTTGCGATCACGTTCCGAGATGGTTTTCTATGGAACTGATGGGGCTGGGGCTTCAAATTGAATCCCAGACGCCGGTCTTAACAGGCGAAGGGATGATCGTGACGGTCATCCCTAAATGCGGATCTCGAAGTTGTCCGCCCGGTAAGAGGAGCGGCAATTTCTCATGTCACTGCGGCGGCTGAATATTTGGAAAGTCCGCTTAGGCGCCCATTATTCAGGCGCGAGCACTCCAAGGAGACAGGAAGATGGAACCACACCCTCCCGGGGCTATGCGCCGGAAAGATCGCGAAATCACCGATCGTGCGGAGATCGATGAAATCTTGGCGTCAACGGAGGTCATGCATCTCGCCCTTGCGGATCGCGATACGCCGTTCCTCGTTCCGGTTTTCTACGCCTACGACGGCGAGGCGGTCTACTTCCACTCGGCAAATGCTGGAACTAAGATCGGGATACTGAAACGCAACCCGAAGGTCTGTTTCGAGGTGTCGATCGACCATGGTGTGATCGAAAGTGACAAAGCCTGCGATTTCGAAGCCAGACATCGCACGGTCATCGGTTTCGGAACGGCCAGCTTCGTTGTCGGAGAGACAGAAAAAATTCGGATTCTAGACCGAATCGTTAGCCGGTTCACAAATAAGCACTTTGATTACCCAAAGGCCAGTCTGAGGAGCGTTGCGGTGATCCGCATCAATATTGAGTCAATCAAAGGCAAGAAGCACGGTTTCTGAAAAACGGCGCTGGTTTTGATCCTCGAGCATATATTGTGCCCTATGTTCACGGATTCAACAGGTTGGTGTTCATCTTTGGTCCTCTTTCACCTTAAACGGCAAGAGCAGCAAATTCGAGGCTTATAGGCCTTTGCAATCATAAGGTCCCTACAGGCAGCATCCATTACCGTTCTGCGCTCGACATCATCGCGACCAGGATGGCCTGCTGCGGCCTTTACTATGGCTACAAAGATCGCCGTGCAGCATTGGCGGATCACGATATGGCCACGCTTGGAATGGGATGCTCGGGCAATCCTCCGCGGAGCCTGTGGGGCTGTGAACACATGGACAGCAAGTTCCTTGTGTTCATGTTGCGAGGCTGGTTTTAATCCTGGCTGCGGGAACCACTGCCACTTCTATTTCGCGTCGGAAGACACGGCTTGAGTTCGCTCTATAAAGCCGCCCACAATAGCTGCACTCTTTTCGAGGAACTCCCGATCCCGCGGAGAGAAGGCTGCAAGGTCGTGGCTGTCGATGTCGATTTCGCCAACTACGGCACCGTTCACTCGGATCGGTACGACTATCTCAGATCTGGTCTCGAGCGAGCAGGCGAGATAGCGCGGGTCCGAGTTGACGTCGTCCACAATAACGGTGCCGTTCTGCGCTACAGCCGCGCCGCAAATTCCCTGGTTCACGGGGATGCGCACATGCTCGGTCGGAGCTCCGCGAAATGGACCGAGGACAAGAGTCTCCGAATCCTTGGGGTCGAGCATGTAGAAACCTGTCCAGTTGTAGTAGGGCAAGCGCTGCGGAATGATCTCGGCGATGAAGTTCTGTAAGGTGGCAAGATCATTCGTGGATTCCGCAAATGCGCTCACTTCGGCAAGAATCTGGGAAAATACATTTTCAGACATGCTTCTATTCTGGACCTCGTCGGAGGCTAGACGAACTTCACGAATTTGAGCGCCACCGAGTTCATGCAGTAGCGCAGACCTGTTGGTTTTGGGCCGTCATCGAAGACATGTCCAAGATGCGCGTCGCAGCGTCTACACGAGACCGCGGTACGCTCCATCCCCTGGGACATATCCAGGTTCTCGCGGACATTTTCGTTAGCGACAGGCCGCCAGAAGCTGGGCCATCCTGTGCCCGACTCGAACTTTGTGTCGGAGCTAAAAAGCGGCGTATCGCAGCAGATGCAGCGATATAGTCCTTTGTCATGGAGGTTCCAGTATTGGCCGGTGTAGGGTCTTTCGGTGCCGGCCCGGCGGGTCACTTCATATGCTGCCGGCGATAGTTGCTGCCGCCACTCGGCGTCCGCTTTAACGACGATGGGCACGACGACAGTATCTTCCCGCTGCCCCGATGGGGAGAACGCAACGATCTTCACCTCTTTCGGAGCGCCCGCCTTTGCTTCGACGATCTCAATGTCGCGCCGAAGAATGAAGGCGAGTGCCGATAGGGCGCTACCAGCCGCGATCATAAATGCTCGCCGATTCATCCCACTCCCTCGGTCATTCCGTTTCTGAAGCATGAGGCCTCCCTTTGGTCATCACCCGAAGGTGAAGGAAAATGCCTGGACTCCCGGCTCCTCAAACTCGATTATGAAAATATGGTCTGCGATCGTCCCCTTCTGTCTCACCAGTTGATATAGACGGTTATCCGTAACGGTGCCATTGCCTTCCGCGTCTGTGTCCACACCGTGGTTCTCGCCAGGAGCGTGGCCGTCGATGGTTACTCGAAAACGAACAGGTTTACCGTCAGTGCTCGGACCGAGCACAAGATGCAGGTCTCGGGCATGGAAATGAAAGGCGATCTTTCCGCCAGCAGATTTGAGCACAGCAACCTGTTCGCGATCGGCCCATTGGCCTGCAAGGCCCCACTCGTTCAACCGCGGATGAATGGGCTCGGCATAGAGATGCTCCGCGTCTCGCTTGATCCCGCCGGGCGATGCGAAGTGTTCGGCGCGTGCATAGCCGATGTAAGTTTCAGGCGAGCGAACATTGTTCGCGTCGGCAGCGGCCTGAACCCCTTGCCCTAGAACATTGACCGCATTCGCTGGCATCGGTTTCGCATGTGCTTCTTTTAGCAGTTGCTGGATCCATCGTTCGGACTGGTCATACTCGCCCTCGCCGAAATGCTCATAGCGCACCGTTCCTTTTGCATCGATGAAGTAGTGTGCAGGCCAGTATTGATTGTGAAACGCATTCCAGATCGCGTGGTTACTGTCGAGCGCAACGGGATACGTGATGTCAAACTTTCGCGTCGCTCTCTCGACGTTTGGCAATTGCTTTTCAAAATCGAACTCCGGTGTGTGGACGCCGATCACCACCAAGCCGTTGTCCTTGTACTTTTCTGCCCATGCGCGGATATAGGGAACGGCGCGGATGCAGTTGATGCAAGAATAGGCCCAGAAGTCAACGAGGACGACCTTTCCTTTGAGCTGTTTTGCCGTGAGAGGCGCGGAATTGATCCATCCGGTCGCCCCAGAAAGGCCGTATAGCGGAGAGCTTCCGATAATGCTCTGCGGCTCCTGTGCTTCGATCAGAGGGGCACTGGCGGTCGTGCCACTCAGGATGAATACTGCTGCCGCGATGGACAGTCCTCTTTTTACCCAGCGAGAGATGGTAAGCATCTGGTTTCAGCCCCCTCCGTAGGGCTATATGAATAAAGCGAGGTACAATCTTATGCCAGCCGACATCGACTCAGTGAGATTACCCCTGGCAGAGCCGGGACTTTTAGGATGTGAGCCGCTCAAAGCAGCTAAGCGAGGTCGCTGACGCGGCTCCGTTTGGGTTGGGCCACCTTATTTATTGGTGGCAGGTCATTCCAGATGCGCATCCGTTCCAAGCGCTGATCCTCCTCTTCCTGGTTCCGAATGTAGTTGCGAATCAAGCCTTCATCCCGGCCCACCGTCGATACCAGAAACCCTCGCGCCCAGAAACTCTGCCCAACAAAATTTCGCTTTCGCTCTCCGTGTGCACGGGCCAAGTGGATGGCACTCTTGCCCTTCATAAACCCAATCACCTGACTCACTGCGTACTAGAATGCCTCGTCAGGTGATACTCTTGTCGCGCAGTTTTTCGGTCACTGCTTCGACGGTCAGAGGTTGGCTGAAATAGTATCCCTGAATCTCGTCGCAACTGTGTGCTCGCAGGAATGATACTTGTGCCTCATCCTCCACGCCCTCTGCAATTACCTTCAGGTTTAACTGTTTTGCAATACCGATAATTGCTGCCGCGATGGCTGCATCATCGTGGTCGTCGGCGACATGTTGTATAAATGATCGGTCGATCTTGAGCCTGCCTATTGGAAATAGCTTCAAATAGCTGAGGCTGGAATATCCGGTCCCGAAATCATCAATTGTCAACGACACACCCATGGCTTTTAACTCTCCAAGAAGAGCAATTGTTATATGTCCGGTCGACAGTAGAAGTGTTTCAGTCAACTCTAGTTCCAAGTATTCCGGCGCAACTTCCGTCTCTGAGAGGATCTCGCCAATCAATTCGACAAAGCCGCGATGGCGAAACTGCGCCGCAGATACATTTACTGCTGTAGGAATCCTGATAAGGCCTTGACCTTGCCATATGCATATCTGGCGACAGACAGTTCTGATTACCCATTCACCGATCGAGACAATGAGGCCGCTGTTCTCTGCAATCGGAATGAATCTATCCGGCGGGACAAGACCAAACGTGGGATGTTGCCAGCGAAGGAGCGCTTCCAAGCCAACGATCCGTCCACTCCTCAGGTCTAGCTGTGGTTGATACATCAGGAATAGTTCATCTTTCTCGACTGCCTTACGCAATCCGTTGCCTAATCTCAGTTGCTCTGTAGCTTTATCATTTAAGTCCTTTGTGAAGAACTGGAAGTTATTACGCCCATTGTCTTTGGCACTATACATGGCCGCGTCTGCATTCTTGATCAGGGTTTCGCCATCAAGACCATGTTCTGGAAAGATGCTGATGCCAATGCTGCACGTCATAAAAAAGCCCTGATCGAGGACGTTGAACTCTGGAGCAATTATGCTCAAGAAACGTGTGGCAACTGCCGCCACTTCAAAAGGCTCCTCGATCCCAGTGAGCATCACGATGAACTCATCTCCGCTCAACCGTGCAATTGTGTCTTGTTCCCGAGTTACATCTCCCAGCCTTTTTGCAGCCTCCTGAAGAAGGTGATCCCCAGTAGAATGGCCGAAGGAATCGTTAATAATCTTAAATTGGTCGAGATCGAGGAAGAGCACTGCAATCTTGTCGTTGTCGCGCCGGGAACGAGCTATTGCCTTTGTGAGTCGGTCCAGAAAGAGCGATCGATTCGCGAGCCCTGTCAGAGCATCATGGTATGCAAGATAGTGGACTCGTTCTTCAGCGATCTTGCGGTCGGTGATGTCGGTCAATGTTCCTTCGTAATAGAGGACCGTTCCCGAAGGATCACGCACTATGCGCACGTTTTCCATCAACCAGATCGTGCTGCCGTCTTTGCGATTTGCCTGATATTCGATGTTACGTAAGATTCCGGTCTTCTCAATCCGGACCTTGCATAGTTTTCGTTCACGGAGATCCATGTAACCCTGGTGTGTGATGTAACTTCCACTCGCCATCAACTCCGCCGGAGACTCGAAGCCAAATATCTTGGCTACTGCAGGGTTTATGCTGAGGCATTGCCCCTCCGGGGTCGTCTGAAAGATTCCAACTACAGCCCCTTCGAATATCCGTCGATACCGCTCCTCCGCTTGGCGAAGAGATTCCTCTGCCTGATGGCGTTCCGTTATATCATGCGTAACCTTCGAGAAGCCTCGCACTCTTCCGAAGTCGTCGCGCATCGTTGTAATAATCACGTTGGCCCAGAACAAGCTGCCGTCTCGACGAACCCGCCACCCTTCTTCCTCAAACCTTCCTTCGCGAATCGCAATCTGCAGCTCTCTTGCGGGCTTTCCGCTGTTGTTGTCGCTTTCCAAGTAAAATCGCGAGAAATGCTGCCCGATTATCTCGTCTGCCTTGTAGCCTTTGAGGCGCTCAGCCCCGCTATTCCAACTGACAACATGGCCGTCAACGTCAAGCATGAAGATGGCGTAGTCAGTTATGCTTTCGAGCAGCAGCGCGCTTTCGTCCGCTGTTCTGTCCGTCTTCTGATCCCGGCCTCCACTCGAATGTGCGGAGCGAGCGCGATCGCTCTCATCCATAGATCTTCTCCAGACCTTAGGCGTCAGTATGAAGCGGATAATTATGGAAGTCGAGGAGGAATCTCTGCGTCGTGTCTCAATTTGCAATATTGGGCAACATCTGGCCTGGTGTATCAAATTGATATCGACTCTTTACCCTCATCGCTTGGCCCGTTGTCCCCCAGGAAGGCAATTCAGCGGTAAACATATTCCCCAGAGGCTGAAGCATGTACCCTCCACTCGGCTGAGTTTCCGTGTCTCGCGAAGCCCGCGCCCCTTCAAAAGAAAGTTCCTCATCATCAACAAGAAAGCGCCACTCCCAGCCGGGAGTGGCGCTTTCTTGTTATTGCAGGACGCGCGGCTTACTTGCGGCGCGAGGTTGTTCTACCCGCCTTGACCCTGGTGGCCTTGGCGGCAGTGCGCTTGGACTTGGCTGCGGGTACAGGTGCGGGAGCGGCGCCGGCAACCACTTCGGGCTCGGGCTCCGGTTCCTCGTCTGCTGTGGAGAGGAAGCGGCCTTCTTCCTGCGGGCGCTCGCCTAAGACATGCAGCCGCAAGAAGTTTGTGGAGCCGGACTTGGTGCGGGTACCGGCAACGACCGCGATGACTTCGCGATTCTTGACGAAACCGCCCTGTTCAAGCAGGCTCTCGGCCAAATCGACCATCGCTTCGGTGGAGTTGACCTTGGGGCAGCGGATCGGAATGGTGCCCCAGAGCAGGTTGAGCCGGTTGATGGTGAGTTCCACCGGGCTGAACGCGAAGATGGGCGCTGCGGGGTGGTATTTGGAAAGCTGCCGAGCCGTGGTTCCCGTCTCGGTGAACATGGCGATGCCGCGCAGATCGAGATCTTCGGCGGCATGAGCGGTGGCTTCGCAGATGGTCTCGGCGATGGAGAGGTAGGTCTCGCGAGCATGCGCGTGATAGCTGCCGCCCTGTTCCTTGATGGTGTGTTCCGCTTCGGTGACGATGCGGGCCATCATGGCGACTGCTTCCACGGGATACTTGCCGACGGCCGACTCACCGGAGAGCATCACGGCGTCGGTTCCGTCATAAACGGCATTCGCAACGTCGGAGGCTTCTGCGCGGGTGGGGCGCGGGTTTTCGATCATCGACTCCAGCATCTGGGTGGCGGTGATGACCGGCTTGCGGTACTCACTGGCGCGGCGGATGATGAGCTTCTGGATGGCGGGAACCTTTTCCGGAGGAACCTCGACGCCGAGATCGCCGCGGGCAACCATGACGCCGTCGGCAGCCTGCAAAATGCTGTCGAGGTGTTCGATGGCCTGAGGCTTTTCGAGCTTGGCGATGATCCAGGTTTCGCTGCCGTACGCGGCAACGCGGTTGCGGACCAGGCGAATGTCTTCGGCGGTACGCACGAAGGAGACGGCGATGGCGTCGACGCCGGCCTTGAGCGCGAACTCAAGATCGATTGCGTCCTTTTCAGTGAGCGAAGGAACGCGCACCGGGATGCCGGGAAGGTTGATGCCCTTGTGCTCGCCGAGCATGCCGCCATTGATGATGTCGCAAACAACGTCGTCGCCGTCGACTTCATGGACGCGCAGTTCGATGAGGCCGTCGGAGAGCAGAATGCGCGAGCCTTGCTCGACGTTCTCCGCGAGAGTCTTGAAGGTGGTGCCCACGAGGGTGGCGGTGCCCATGATGTCGCGCGGCGTAATGGTGAGGCGCTGGCCGGCCTTGAGCAGTACGGGTTGGCGATCCTTGAGCTTGGCGGTGCGGATCTTGGGTCCCTGCAGATCGCCCAGGATGCAGAGCGGCTTATGCTCCTCACGGCTCACTTTGCGGATCATTTGGATCAGCGCCAGTTTCTCTTCGTGAGTGCCATGAGAAAAGTTCAAGCGGACCACATCGACGCCCGCGCGCACCAAGTCCCGAAAGACGGGCTCGGTATTGGAAGCCGGGCCGAGGGTAGCAACGATCTTTGCGCGGCGTTGAGATGCGGAATCGGTCAGGCTGAGTTCAGCGAACGGCATTGAGAATGCTCCAGGGATGTTTCAGTTAGGTAAATGGGTTGATCGGTGTGCGGCCCGCTTCATTGTACACGGAGGCGCTTTGACGTATGACCCCTAGTTATCATGCATGGCGGCCCCCCTCATGGTCGGTGAGAACAATCACAGACTGGAAGAAGCCGAGACGGAATCGCCGCAGATCCGGGCTTGCCGCTCCCGAAACAGGACGCCATTGAGTTCCGCGCCGAGGAGCGCGCTGAACGAGGTGATGTAGAGCCAGACCAGGGTGGCGATGCCGGCGCCGAACGAGCCATAAAACATGGAGTAGTCGGCGATGCGGGTCACATACCATCCAAAGGCCAGGGTGGCGGGGAACCAGAGGAAGGTGGCAGCGAGTGCGCCGGGGATGACCCAAACCCAATGTTCCCTGCGTTTTGTGCCGAAGTGATAGAGCGCGGCGAGCACCGTGATGCTGGTGCCGAAGGCAATGGCCCAGCGAACCATTCTCCAAAAGAAGAGCACGATGGCGCGCATTTCGTGGCCGGCATTATCGACCATCCACAGCTCGAACTGGTGGCCGAAGACGATGACGACGGTGGCGAGGGAGAGGGGAACCAGCACGATAGGCATGAGGAGCAGGGCCTGGAGCCGGCGCTTCCAAAAGCCCCAGTCGTCGCGGGGCAGACGATAAGCGCGGCGAAAACCCTCCATGAGCGACAGCATGAGGCCGAGGGCGGCAAAGATGCTGAACGAGAGGGCGGAGAAAACCAACTGGGCCGAGTGGATGCGGCGGGTTTCAAGCGCGGACTGGAGCAGCGTCAGCGAGTCGGCGGGCAAAAACTGGTCGAAAACTCCGCGAAATTCGCCCACCAGCGTGGTTCCTTCCGGCACCTGGGCAAGCACCGTGGTGATGACCAGCAGGGCGGGGAACAGCATCAGCATCCCGGAGTAGGCTGAGGCCTTCGCCGTATTGAGCACGTCGTGGGCGAGGGCCTGCCAGACGGCCTTTTGGAATTGTCGAAGAAAGTGGATCATGCACGTCTCAGGCAAGAGTAGAGCATTTGGAGGCTTTGCGGCAGTGGGGGCCCATCTTCTTTGGAATGTTGGGGGCACGGCGCTTTGCGAGGGGAGAGCGTTTGAAGGTCACCTCGGCCGGGCAAGCGTAGCGCAAGCAGTTTATGATGACCACGCCATGAATATATTTTCACTTCGCTCTTTTTTTTGTCGCTCTCTATCACTTCGCTCTTTACGGATTTGGTTGTTGCTGTTGTTGCTGATCGGATTTGCCTCTTCCTTTGCCGGAGCCCAGCCGAGGCCGGGCGCGGCGAGGCCGGAACCCAATCCGCAGTTGGCGGCAAAGGAACTGAATGCGCGGGTCGAGGCGTTGCTGAAGAAGATGACGCTGGACGAGAAGATCGGGCAGTTGGTGCAATATTCGGCGGGATTTGCCACCGGACCGAATGCCTCGAATTTGACCTACGAAGACCTGGTGACCAAGGGCCAGGTGGGTTCGATGCTGAACGTGGTGGGAGCGGAGAAGACCAACCATTACCAGCACATCGCGATGGAAAAATCGCGGCTGCATATCCCCATTCTTTTTGGACTGGACGTGATCCACGGCCACCGGACGACCTTCCCTGTACCCCTGGCGGTAGCGGCGAGCTGGGACCCGGAGGCGGCTGAGACGGTAGCCCGTACGGGTGCGGTGGAGGCTCGCGCCGATGGCATTGCCTGGGTCTTTTCACCCATGGTGGATATTGCCCGCGATGCGCGCTGGGGGAGGATTATCGAGTCCAACGGCGAGGACCCCTATTTGAGTTCGGCGATGGCGCGGGCCTGGGTGAAGGGATATCAGCAGGATGACTTGTCCAAGCCCGACTCCGCGGCGGTGAGTGTGAAGCATTTCGCGGCCTACGGCGCGGCGATTGCCGGACGCGACTACAACGCGGTGGACATGGGCGAGATCACGCTGCGGCAGGTTTATCTGGAGCCGTACCGGGCGGCGGTGGCGGCGGGCGCGGCTACGCTGATGAGCTCGTTTAACTCCCTCAATGGCGTTCCGGCTACGGCGAATCCTTTTATCCTGACGCAGATTTTGCGCAAGGAGTGGGGCTTCGACGGCTTTGTCGTTTCGGACTGGGGTGCGGTGTCGGAGTTGATGAACCACTCCATCGGTGACGGCCCGGCGGTGGCCCGCAAGGCGCTTGAGGCCGGCGTGGACATGGACATGGAGGGCAATCTTTATGGCACGGTGCTCGGGGCGCAGGTGCGCTCGGAAAAGATTCCCGAGTCGGCAGTGGACGAGGCGGTACGGCGCATTCTGCGGGTGAAGTTTGCGCTGGGCCTTTTCGAGCATCCGTATACGCAGCCCAGGCCAACGTATGACGCCACGCCGGAGCGCCGCGCGGCAGTCCGCAAGGTAGCGGACGAGACGATGGTGTTGCTCAAGAACGATGCTGTCGAGGGAGCGGGGGCGCTGCTGCCGCTCACGGCCAAAGCGAAGAAGGTGGCGTTGATCGGTCCGCTGGCCGACGACCGGCGCGACCTGCTGGGCGCATGGACAGTTACCGGCGATCCGAAATATGTTGTGACGCTGCGGGAGGCGCTTGCGGAACGGTTGGGCGGCCGGCTGCTGTATGCGCAGGGCTGCGATTTGCTCTCAGGCGAGGACGCCAACGTGTTGCGGCGGGTCAGCTTTACCGGCGTAGCCGCAGAGGCTCCGGCGGAGGCTGTTCCCGACGATGCAAAGACGATTGCCGAGGCGGTGGAAACGGCCCAAAAGGCGGACGTCGCGATATTGGCTTTGGGTGAAAATACCAACTGGATGGAGGGCGAGGCGTCGAGCCGCACCGAGCTTGGCTTTACGGGCGCGCAGGAGCAGCTTTTGGAAGCCGTCGTCGCTACCGGCAAGCCGGTGATTCTGGTGGTGCTGGCGGGGCGTCCGCTGGAACTGAAATGGGCAGCCAACCATGTGCCTGCGATTCTGGAGGCCTGGAGTCCAGGTATCGAAGGCGGCCATGCGGTGGCCGATGTGCTGTTCGGCGACGTGAATCCTTCAGGCAAGCTGCCTGCCGGTTTGCCGCGGTCGGTTGGCCAGGAACCTCTTTATTATGCGCAACTGCCCACCGGGCGGCCGGCGCATGGCGACTTGAGCCATTTGCCGCAGAACGCCGGGGAGAAGTTCATGTCGCGGTATATGGACGAGGAGAATTCGGCGCTGTTTCCATTTGGCTGGGGGCTGAGCTACACGCGGTTCAGCTATGCGCAGCCGACGATCGACCGCGGCGAGGTTCCGGTGCGGGAGGCGCTTGCCTCGCGGGACAAGCCGCTGGTGACGGTGGGCGCGGATGTGAGGAATACCGGCAGTGTGGCCGGGACCGAAGTGGTGCAACTCTATATCCGCAATACGGCGGCCAGCGTGGAGCAGCCGGTGCGGGAATTGAAGGGCTTTACGCGGGTGAGTCTCAAGCCGGGCGAGACAAAGCATGTGGAGTTTCCGCTGGGATTCGACGAGCTGAATTTTTATAACGCGGAGATCAAGCGGACGATGGAGCCGACGACTTACAAGATATGGGTGGGCGGCAACTCGCTGGCGACGGCGGAGACCAGCTTGCAGATCGTGGAGTAGAAATTCAGGGAACAGGGGGCAGAGAACTGAGCACAGAGGGCGGGGAATAGAGATGAGATAGTTCGTGCGGGCTGGTTTTGCCGGCTTGGTTTTGCGGCCCGGCAGGTACACTGTGTGCGGACAAGGAGAGCTTCCCGATGCAGACACGGATTCAGGGCACGACGATGCCCGTGCTTGAAGTGCAGCTTGAGCCGAACGAGAGTGTGTTCTCAGAGAGCGGCGAGCTGTCTTGGATGACGGCTTCGATTCAGATGGCGACGCACAGCCAGATGGGCGGAGGCGGCGGGCTGTTTGGGATTCTGAAACGCGTGGCCGGCGGCGGAAGCATCTTCATGACCGAGTACCGGGCGTGGCAATATCCGGGCGAGGTGGCGTTTGCGACCAAGGTGCCAGGACATATTTTGCCGGTACAGGTGGGACAGGGCCTCGAATACATGGTGCACCGGCACGGCTTTTTGTGCGCGACGCCGCAGGTGACGATCGGGGTTGGTTTTCAGCAAACGCTGGGTGCGGGAATCTTTGGCGGAGACGGATTTCTGCTGCAGAAGATCGGCGGTTTCGGCACGGCGTGGCTGGAGCTTTCCGGCGAACTGATCGTGAAGACCCTGGCGCCGGGAGAGACGCTGCGCGTGCATCCGGGGCATGTGGGCGCATTTCAGACGTCGGTGTCGTTCCAGATCACGATGGTTCCAGGAATCAAGAACCTGGTGTTCGGCGGAGACGGAATTTTCCTGGCCTCGTTGACCGGGCCCGGTACGGTGTGGCTGCAGACCCTGCCGATTTCGCGATTGGCGCATCAGATCGGCGAATATCTGCCCAGCGGCGAGAGACGCGAGGGTACGTCGGTTGCAGGCGGGGCGCTGCTGGGCGGCATTGTGGGATCGATTCTCGGCGGCGGCGGGCGGGACGAGTAGCCGCCGCCGACTGGAGTTGAGGTTTCCCTACCTTCTGCTGTGCGGCTGCGTAAAAGGCGGGCCGGACGGTCTGAGATGGTGTCGTCCCGCGACGGGCTGGACAACTCGGCTGTGTGCGGGGGAGTCTTACTAGAAAGAGCCCTATTCCAAGAAGTTCTCCAACTTATTGCGGGCATCGTGTTTGCCTGCGTCAGGAATCCCGTACATGATCGAATCTCCGGATAGCACGCGCAATTTTCGCGGCGATATCCTCTTTGCCTTCACGTTGGCCCTGGGCTGCTATGCGGCATGGCTTCTCCGCGATTTTCTGGTGCTGCTCTATGTCAGCGGACTGTTCGCCGTGGTGTTGACGCCGGTGGTGCGCTCGATTGCCGAGCTGCGCGTGGGGCGCTGGAAGCCGTTCAGAGGGTGGGCGCTACTGGTTCTGCTGCTGGCGGTGGCGGGGGGGCTGGCTCTCTTCGGCTTTCTGGCGTTGCCGCCGGTCATTGCCGATCTGCAGGAGTTTGCCGGAGAGATGCCGGCGCGGATGCCGGTGCTGCTGGAGAAGCTCAAGCATATTCCCTTTGCGGACCAGATCAACACGGGAGAGATTACCTCGCGGGTGGAAGGCTTTGTGAGCGAGGCAGCCACGTATCTTCTGCTGTCGATCCGAAGCTGGGCGGGCAAGCTGTTTGCCGTGGTGACCGGCATCGTGCTGACGATTTATTTCATATTGGAGGGCGGGGGAGCCTATCGCTGGTTTCTATCGTTCTTTAAGCCGGAGAGCCGCGGGCGGCTGGACCGGACTCTGCAACGGGCCGAGGGACGCATGGGCAAATGGCTGCTGGGGCAGGGCAGCTTGATGGTGATTCTCGGCGTGACCAGCACCATCGTTTTTGTGTCGTTGCACATGCGGTATGCGTACGCGCTGGGCGTGTTGACGGGGCTGTTGAACATTATTCCAGTGCTGGGCGCGGTGGTGAGCCTGGTGCTCGCGGTGCTGGTGGCGGCGCTCGACTCGTGGGGCCGGGTGGTGGGGGTGGCTATCTTTTTTGCCGTCTATCTGCAGGTGGAGAACTCATTTATTACGCCGCGCATTATGAGGAGCAGGGTAGGGCTGCCGGGGCTGGCGATTTTTGTCGCCCTGCTGCTTGGCTCGGCGCTGGAGGGTGTTGTGGGCGCACTGGTTTCAGTGCCGACCGCGGTGCTGGTGGCGGTGCTGGTGGATGAGTATCTCGTCAACAAAGACCCTGCATAAGTTCGGCAGGATCTTTGTTGACGCTGGCGCTATTGCCGGTATGCCGCGCCTTTTATCCCGGCTTGAACGGCCGCTTTCATGACGCCGCAGTTTGAAAAGAACTGGACCCACGGGGAGGACAGAGATTGGTTGGGGACGATGCCGGGTACGAAGGGAATGTGGGTAGCATCGGCCATTCTCAACTCGCCGGTTCCCTGGGTGTCGAGGACGAGGTTGGCCAGCTTGCGGGCGAGGCCGAGCTCGAAGCTTTCGGCGACAAAGACCAGCTTGCCGCGCGTGGTGATCACCACCGGGCCTTCATTGGTGGAGTAGACCTGCTCTTCGGCTATCGTTTCTTGCGCACCGGCAGGCGTGGCGGGTGTACGGGTAGCCTGTGCGGATTTGTCGAGCTTGACGCCGGAATATTTTCTGTCCAATTCGTCGGCATACAGGCGGGCGAAGGCATGGGCCGAGGCGGAGTTTTTCCATGCGGACAGATAAAAGAGGGAGACGGAGCTGGTGCTGGCCAACTCGGCTGGTGTTTTGGCGCTGAGGCGCTGCCCGGCCCAATAGATGCCGCCATTCCAAGCGGGGCTCAAGTCGCGGGCTGCTGTGTCGCCGCCAAACAGTTCGGTGAGAATGTGCAGGTCCAACTGGCCCACCTGGCCGATGTCGTAGGCGCGGTATGTCTTGTCCACAAGCGGGTGAATGTCGGGCAGCAGGGGCACGGACGGAGCGTGTCCGGCCTCGTACTCGCGGGGATTGATAATTTCCCAGCTTGAACTGGGCGGCCGGTCGAGCGTGCCGGCGAACGCGGCGGTGCGGCCTTTGTCCATCCAGATATCCTGCTCGAAGCTGAGGCCTTCGCGATAGGGGAAGAGCAGCGATTCCGAGAGCAGGAGGGGGGCGCGCGCGAGCACGGGCGAGTCGCCGGCCCCGGCCATCTGCTGCTTGATGAATTCGACGACTTCGGGGTCCTTGATGAGGCTCTTGCCCATTGGCTTGAGGATGTTGTCCATCATGACGGCCGTGGCCTGACCTTCGACGACAGCCTCGCGGGCGGTGTCCATCTCGTCTTTACCGAGGTGGTCGGTGTCTTCGGATGAGTTGTGGGAGACATCGTCGGGGGTCTGGTCGGTCCACTTATCGAGATTGCTGTGCTGGTCCTGGAGCGCGTGGGTGAGTTCATGCGCCAGCACCGGCTTTTGCTCGTCGACGCCGACCCAATCGAGCAGGTTGACGGTTTTTGTTTTGGAGTCGTAGTAGGCTTCGATCTGCTCTTTGAGCAGGGCCAGCAGAAAGGGCTTGAGAACGAAGTCGCGGTCGAGCAGACCGAACTTTTTGAGCACGATTTCTCCGCGCTGCATGCGCTTGGCGCCTTCGTCTTCCTCAAATTTCTCATTGAGATAGTGTTCGACGGTGGCACGGGTGGTGAGCTGGCGTTTTACGTTGCTTTTGATCGGCAGGCCCGACTCCTGCGAGGAGAACTTGAGCAGCTCATCGACCAGCCCAAACAACTGAGTGGCCTGGTCGGGCGTGATGTGCGCTTCGGGCTTCGACTTGTCCTGCTTGCCGGAGACTTTGGCCGGGACTTGGGGCTTGGAGGGCGCGACCGGTGAGGAGGGCGGAGCCGTCTGCTGGGCCGGAGCCATTTGTGGCGCGCCGATCAGGGCTGCTGCGAGACAAAGTGTCGTCGCAAAGACACCCCTGCGCCAGTTTCTTTCCCGGACTCCATATTGCTGCTTGCTCATCGATTCTCCTCGTGGCTGGGTGCTTATGGATGAAGGACGCGGCATCCTTCACCAAGGCTATAATCAGGATGCGGCTTGGCGCAGTATCGCACCGGAAATCTGCACTGCTCGCCGCGGAAAAGCGCCCAGATGACTGAAACGGACCTTGCAGCAACCACTCCGGCTACCCCGCTTGCCACGCTGCTGACGGCGAAGCTTGCCGCGTATCGAGGCGCATTGGCACCCTGTGAATTGGACGCATCCTCCAAGGAAATAGAGGCTTTCGTTTCAGGTGCGGCGGTCCATGACCTGGGCTGGCTGCGTCGGGTTGCGGTGCGCGGCGAAGATCGTTTCCGCTGGCTCAGCGGCATGGTCACCAATATGGTGAACGATTTAGCTGCCAATACCGGTGCGTGGAACCTGGTGTTGAACGCGCAAGGGCGAATCCAGGGCGACCTGACCGTATGGCGCGATGGCGATGCCCTGGAACTGGAAATCGCTGCGGATCAATACGATAAGCTGCTGGCTCACCTGGACCATTTCATCATTATGGACGATGTGGAACTGGTTCCGCTGACCCTGGATGCAACCGGGGCGGCGACGGGCGAAACCGCCCTGGGACTGACCGGGCCGCAGGCGGGCGCGGTGCTGGGCCGGTTGGGATTGCCTGAGTTGGCGGAGCCGCTGACCGCGGCGCGGGCTGCCTGGAACGGGCACGATCTGCGGCTTTTGCGCGGATATGGAGTGTTGGCGCCGCACTATGAGCTTTGGGTCGAGGCTGCGGCGATTCCGGCGTTGTGGCAGGCGCTTCAAACAAGTGGCGCGTTGCCGGTGGGGACCGCCTCGCTGGAGGCCTTCCGGGTTGCCGAGGGAATTCCCGTATACGGGATCGACATTGTGGAGCGCGACCTGCCGCAGGAGACATCGCAGATGCGGGCGCTCAATTTCAACAAAGGCTGCTACCTGGGGCAGGAGATTGTGGAACGCATCCGGTCGCGGGGAAGTGTGCACCGGCATGTCCGGGCATTGGAGCTGACGGGCCCGATTGCGGTGGCGGGCGCCGAACTGACGCTGGAGGGCGCGCCGGCGGGACATATCACCAGTGCTGCGGAACTGCCGCTGGCTGCTGGGAGCCGCATTTTTGGGTTGGGGATGATTCGCGGAGAAGCCGAGCTGCGCAACCAACCGCTGACGTACACCGCAGGAACGGCCACGGGCACCGCCCGGATTTTGGCCGCTCCGCCTACTCTTTAATCCGGATCGGAACGGAAACACAAACCTATGAGCGACACACCCAAATTCGAAGTAATCGACCGCCGCAAGTTCAAGGCGGAAGAGGAGCACGAGACGCCGCAGGCACCTGCGGAGACTGTGCCCGAACCGTCTGAGCCACCGGCCGGTCCGCGGCTGGTGGTGACAGAGAGCAAGCCCGAGCCCGCCACGACTGTGCCGGAAGAGGATCTTCAGCCGGAACTGCCCCCCCCCCCCTCTGCCGAAGAAAGCCGGGAACAGAAGATGGCGTACGACACAGCGGCGCAGCGGCTGGAAGAACTGGTACGGGCTCAGAATCCGGGCGTAGGCCCGCAGCCGCCGGTCACGTTCGAGAATCTGGTGCAGCAGTTCTATGTGTCGGCCATGATCCAGATGGGGGCGGGCACGCAGGAAGGGCAGCGTCCACGGGTGGATATTCTGGGCGCGCGGCAGACCATCGACCTGATGAGCGTGCTGGCCGAGAAGACGAAGGGCAACCTGACGGAAGCCGAAGACCGCGCACTGCAGACGGTGCTGTTCGAGGTACGCATGGCGTTTCTTGAGCTGACCAACATGATTACTTTGCAGGGTGTGCAGGCGCCTCCGCCACCCATGCCGGGGAAGCGCTAAGCCACGGGATGGATACGCAAGGGATAGCCAGACCGGGTATCGAGGGCTTGATTACATTTATGGGGACGGGGACTTCGATGGGGGTTCCCACACTGGGGTGCGACTGCGAAGTGTGCACCTCGGCGGACCCGCGCGACCGGCGGCTGCGGCCTTCGGTGCTGCTGCGCTGGCACGATTCCCCTGGCCATGGATCTTCCGCGGAATGCGGGCGGGAGTGGGTGGTGGTGATCGACACTGGGCCCGACTTCCGCGAGCAGGCCTTGCGCTACTCTCTGACGCGCGTGGATGCGGTGTTCTATACGCATGGGCACGCGGATCACATTCTGGGCCTGGACGATCTGCGGCCTCTGAGCTTTGTCATGAACCGCGAGAGCGGACCCATTCCGCTTTATGCCGGGCGGGCGACGGCAGAGGTGCTGGAGCGGGTGTTCGACTACACTTTTTCGCCCGATGCAACGTATCCCAATCGGGCGCGGGTTCGCCTGACTTCGCTGGAAGACCACAATCCTGTGCATGGCGTCGATTTTGTGCGGGTGCCGGTGCTGCACGGGAAGATGGAGATTACCGGATACCGCTTCGGCAAGATGGCTTATTTGACGGACGTGAGCGCAATTCCGGAAGAGAGTTTTCCGCTGCTGGAGGGATTGGATCACTTGGTTCTCTCCGCGCTGCGCCACAAACCGCATCCGAATCACGCGACCGTCGAGCAGGCGCTGGGCTGGGCGCAACGCATTGGGGCAAAGCGGACGTGGCTGACACACATTGCCCACGAACTCGGCCACGAACAGACCAACCGCCTGTTGCCCACGGGTGTGGCCATGGCCTATGACGGCCTCAGTTTTCCTGTGACACTCACTGCGTAAGCCGATGAAAGATGGCACTCCGAGCATGATTTCTGTCGACGGTTCGATCCCGGTCTTTCATTCGACGAGCGAGATTCCCGCGGACTTTGGCCCGTCGGTGGTGGCTATCGGCAATTTTGACGGCGTGCATGTCGGGCATCGGCAGATTCTTTCGGCGGTGGTGGCGGAGGCTCGATCTGTAGGCGCGCGTGCCGTCGCCGTCACATTCGATCCGCATCCAGACCAATTTTTGCGACGGGAACAGACGAGCGGGCTGTTGACGCCGATTGCCGACCGGGTTCGCCTGCTGGCGGGAACGGGCGTGGATGCGGCGCTGGTGCTGCCGTTCGATGCGGAGTTGGCCGGCCTGACGGCTCGGGCGTTTGTGCAGCGCATTCTGGTGGAGGCACTCGGCGTGTGCGGCCTGCACGAGGGCGGCAGCTTCCGCTTTGGCCATCGCGCCGAGGCCGGGGTGAAGGAACTGGCGGCGTTCGGGGCTGAATTCGGATTTGGAGTCCGCATCCATGACGCGGTACGGGTGCATGGGCTGGAGGTTTCAAGCTCGGCGGTGCGCGCTCTGCTGACAGCGGGTGACTTGAAAAGCGTGCGGTGGATGCTGGGACGACCCTTTGCGGTACGTTCAACGCCGGCCCGGGGACGCGGGATCGGGACCCGGCTGCTGGTGCCAACGGTGAACCTGGCGGCTTACGAGGGACTGCTGCCGGCCTTCGGGGTATATGTGACGCGACTGACCGTGGGCGGACGATGTTTTCAGGCGGTGACCAATGTGGGCAACCGGCCGACGTTCGGCCAGGCGTCCTTCGCGGTCGAGTCGCACATTCTGGACTTTGAGCCGATCGACCTGCACGAGCAGACGCCGCTGGAGCTTGAGTTTCTGCTGCGCCTGAGACCGGAGATGGAGTGGCCGTCACCAGAGGCTCTCAAGGCGCAGATCTTCAAGGATGTGGCCCGGGCCAAGCGTTTTTTTCGGCTGATTGGGTAACCCTGAGATCTGCTGCTTTGATGGGATGCGGGTTGAGTTGAGGGCTTGGATCGGCCTGATTCCCCGGATGCTCCTCGCCTGACAACCCAACCGGGGCAATCTTCCCTAAGCAAAAGCAAAGATGTACGGAAGACTGGCACAGCGATTTGGGCTTGGCTAGAAAGAACGCTGCGTCGTCGGCGGTCTGGGCGCTGGAACCGCTGCCGGGGCACGAGGCGGTTTGGGGGCTGCGCTTGCAGCCGGGGGACGGGGTGCGGAGCCTACGGGCGGAGGAGGTGGAGCGGGCCGATTGGCGGGCTTGCTGGCCGGACTTGAGCCCATTGTAGGAGGCGTCGCCGAAGCGGCGGGGAGCGCAGCAGGTTTTGCCGGAAGCTTAGCAGGCAGTTTCACCGGGAGATTGACTGGAACTTTGGCCGGGGTTGCCGGCTGCGGCTGGGCCGGCTGGGTGGGTGCGGTCGCCGCAGCGTTCAGCAACGGAGTGGCTGGCTGCTGATCACCGAGAAACTGCTCGTTGTCTTTGCCGATGATGGCGGTGCGCATGATGGCCAGCCAGATGGGCAGCGCGGCTTTGGCGCCAGTTTCCTTTTCCCCGAGAGACTCGCGGGTATCATAACCAACCCACACGCCGCAGGTGACCGAGGGCGAGAAACCGAGGAACCAGGCGTCGGTGTAGTCGCTGGTGGTGCCGGTCTTTCCGCCGAGGGGGTGATTGAGCTGGGTGGCGGCAGCGCCGGTTCCCATGCGGGTGACGGCGCGCAGCAGGGTCATCATGGTGCGCGCGGTGGGCTGCGAAACGACCTCATCGGCGGTGGGTGGATCTTCCCACAGGGTGATGCCGTCGGCGTTGGAGACCTTGCGAACCAGGCGTGGCCGGACACGGATGCCGTCGTTGGGAAAGACCGAGTAGGAGGTTACCTGTTCCTGGAGCGTGATTTCTGCCGCGCCGAGAGCGACCGGCAGATAGGCGGGAATGTTCGAGGTGACGCCGAAGCGGTGGGCGAGGTCGATGACCTTGTGAATGCCAACGTGCGCGGCCAGCTTGATGGCGGGAATGTTGCGCGACTCGGCGAAGGCGTTGGTGAGGGTCATCGCGCCTTTGTAGTCGTTTTCGTAGTTGTGCGGGGTATAGCTGCCGAAGCTTACCGGCCCGTCCACAATGATGTCGTCGGGCTTGGCGCCATCCTCAATCGCGGCGGTGTAGACATAGGGCTTGAAGCTGGAGCCGGTCTGGCGTTCGGCCTGGGTGGCGCGGTTGAACTGGGAGAGCGCATAGTCACGGCCGCCGACCATGGCGAGCACGTCGCCGGTGGTGTTATCCATGGCCATGACGGCACCCTGGGCGCCGGAGTCCTGTTCGAGGGTGGCACGCTGAGCGCCGCCCTCGCTGCCCTCGCCCAAGTGCACATAGATGATGTCGCCGGGCTTGACGAGGGCGTCGCCGTAGCGCTGGCCGGTCCACTTCCAATCGTCGGGCAGCAAAACCACTTCGTGGGTGCCCACCAGGGCATGAATCTCAAAGGGCAGCACGCGGGTGACGAGGGCGTGTATGTAGTCGCCGGGGTGGGCCTTCATGGCCCAGTCGGGGTGCTTGTAGCTGTCGAGCGTGGAGCCCTGGGCGAGCACGTTTTCGAGCTTGGCCTTCCATCCGCGGCGGCGCTCGTAGACGGCCAGTCCGTCAGCCACGGCGGTGTTGGCGGACTTTTGCATGTCGAGGTCTAGGGTGGTTTCGACGCGAAGGCCGGCCTCGTGCACCTGCTCGGAGCCGAAACGCTTTTCAAGCTCGCGACGCACTTCTTCCTGGAACCAGGGAGCGACAGACATCTCCGGCTGGGCGATATGGAGGCCGAGCGGCGTGTTGCGGGCCTGCTCTGCCTGCTGGTGAGAGATGACGCCGTCGGACTCCATTTCAGAGAGAACGAGATTGCGGCGGCGAAGAGCCTTCTCCGGGTTGAGCAGAGGGGAGTAAGCGGCGGGGCCTTTGGGCAGGCCGGCCAGCAGAGCGGCCTCAGTCAGCGTCAGGTCTCTGGCGTGTTTGCTGAAGTAGAATTCGGAGCCGGCCTCGAAGCCATACATGCCGCTGCCGAGATAAATCTGATTGCCGTAGAGGGTAAAAATCTGCTGCTTGGTAAAGGCGCGCTCGATTTGGATGGCGAGGTAGGCTTCTTGCAGTTTGCGGGCGGCGGTGCGCTCGGAGGAGAGGAAGAGATTGCGGGCCAACTGCATGGTCAGCGTCGAGGCGCCCTGGGCGCGGCCGTGGCTGCGCAGGTCGTGCCATACCGCACCCATGACGCGGAAAACATTGATGCCCCAGTGAGACTCGAAATTCTTGTCCTCAATGGAGATAACGGCCTGGCGAAGGATGGGAGGAAAGCCGTCGTAGTCGATGACGATGCGCCGTTCGAGCGCAAAGGAGCCGATGATGCGGCCTTTGCGGTCATAGAGATCGGTGGTCGTAGAAGGGCGATAGTGTTCGAGGTCGTGAATCTGAGGCAGATCGACGGAATAGACCAGAGTGAGTCCCGCGAGGGATCCGGTCGTCACGGCAAGCAGAATCAGCGCAATAAGCGCGACTTTGCCAGCCAGTTTACGGCGGCGAAACACGGGAACCTGCGACGGCTCAGCAAGCCGGTGGGACCGGCCCAGGCCGCGAGGTTCGACCGGCTGAATGGGAGGTGCAGCCAAGCGACTCAAGCCTCATGGGCATTTCTCAAAAGTCCAGAAGAGAAAAATGCTTCAGCCTGAGCGTAGCACGGTGATGGTTGCGGAGGGGCGAAGATCGCCCCCCCATGAACCATGACGTGCAAGATGAGAAAACTGCGGAGCAGGATTAGGTGTTTTTGGCCTTGAGTAGGTCGAGGGCCTTGTTGAGCGGCTCGTCGCCCTTGGGGGGGGCAGCATCCTCGTCCTGATCGTCGTCGACTGCCTGCCCCACCACGACGGTGGGGACCACTGCGTCATCCTGAATCTTTTTGCCCGAGGGGCTCAGGTATTTGGCGACGGTGAGCATCAGAGCGGCTCCGTCGGGCAGTTCGATGGTCTTTTGCACCGAACCCTCCCCGAAGGTGCGCTCGCCCACGACATCGCCGCGCTTGGCGTCCTCAATGGCGGCGGCTGCCAACTCAGCGGGACCGGACGTTCCGCGGTTGACCAGCACGGCGACCGGTGCGTCGGAGATGCACTTTGCGGGGTCGGCGGTGAAGGTCTGGCGGGGAAATTTCTGTCCTTCGAGAGCGGCCAGCGTTCCCGCCTTGAGGAAAAAGTTAGCCAGTCTCATGCCCTCGGCGGCATCGCCACCGGAGGAGTCGCGGAGATCAAGCAGCACTTTGCGGCTCTTGCCGTCGGCTTTGAGCTTGGCGGCAATTTCATCGACGCGGGCGTGGGTTAAAACGCCGGGCTTGAGATAGAGGATGGTGGCGTTGTCGTATTGCTGCTCGCTAAGAGCGGGCAAGGCGGTGACAGCGCGCGTGAGGGTCAGCTTGTCCGGATCCGGTTTGCGGGGACGGACAACGGAGAGCGTGACGGATGTGCCTGGTTTGCCCTCAAGCATGAAGCGAATCACGGCCAGAGAGACTTCGCGGGTGGACTGGCTGCCGATGGATTCAATCACATCGCCGTCGGTCAGATGTTCCTTATCCGCAGGGGAACCGGGCACGACGCTGACTATGGTGGCATAGCCGTAACGCTTGGAGACGTTGATGCCGACCTGGGCAAGGCCGGAGGCGGGGCGGTCCTTGAAGATTTTGTACTCGGTGGGCGTGAGATAGCTGGAATCGGCGTCGAGGGACTCAAGGAGTCCGTGCAAGGCGCCCGTGGTGACGTCGCTCATGGTCGGTTCGGTCACGTAGTCGGTCTGGATCTTTTTGAGGACCTGCTGATAGACGCCCATCTGACGGTAGGCACCATCCTGATCGGCCCCGGCGTGCACGCCAAGAAGCCCGAACTCGCCCAGGGCGAATCCCAGGCCGAGAGCGGCAAAGATTGCCGCGGAGAGAACAAAGACGAGACGCTGGAAGAATCGAGACACATTCACCACCGGGACGGTCCTGCGGGGAGACAGACCGCTCACCTATATAGACGCAATGATAGCGCAAGGGGTGCTGCTGCTGCGTTGAGGGCAGCGAGGTGAGCCAAAAATGGGGAGGGAAAGGGAACTGGTGGCGGAGGGCAGGATCGAACTGCCGACCTACGGGTTATGAATCCGT
>JAATGG010000051.1 GCA_015654835.1 Terriglobales bacterium | reverse complement strand
ATTCCAGCCGTCGAATTGCTCTCCAACCACGGGCGCCATACGGCCATCATCCAGGTGCGAAGCGCCGTGCCAAACGCGATAGCCTTCGCGAACGGAAACGTGATCCATCTGCTCTGCCAGGTGATGGTCCAGGCTGTCCTGCCAGATGTTCGCGTAAGCGTCCTTCGAGATGGGGAAGGTCGCCGTACGCTGGTCTGCGTACTCAATGACATAAAGGCCGGGGTCCTGAACCGGGGTGAAGTCGAATTTCGAATAGACGTACCGTAGCCAGGGTGTTGAAGGCGTAATCGGGCCTTCGAAGACCTGCTTGTAAGATCCGTCCTCCATCAGGCGCAGCACTTTGGCCGTCTTGGGGGCGGTGTATTTCGGATCGAGTTCGAGTACCGCCACCTTGGAGAAACCCGGCGCATAACCGACCTGGCTGTGCGCGATCATCGGAGGCCGCGTCCAGTTCGGAATCACGTCCGGCCTGATGTGCCACACGATGGCGCCGGTGGTCTTGCCCGAAGGGATCAGCGAACGCAATACGAACCAGCCGTTCTGCGCGCGATCGCGTCCATCGAACAGCATGAGGTCGGCCGTATCTGACTTGACGCTGACCCGGGCCAGCGCATCGTCTACTCCCAAGGTGATGTTCTTGCCTTTGGCGAACGGCAGCGGCTGAGTGTATCCCTTGGTCTTGTCCCAGTCTTCCAGGTAGTACGCCTTTTTCGGCTCGTCGGCCAGCGGCAGCACCTTGACCATCGGATCGTCAGGCGTTCGCGGGAAGATGCCGGCTTTGGTTCCGTCCACCAGGTAAGCCTTGCCCATGTAGATTGAGGGCAGAAACTCCAGGTTGAAGCCCGCCCGCCCGGCCAGTTTCTCCGGCAGCGGCTTGTCGAGATTGATGCTGACCTTCACGCCGCCAGGTTCTGCGGCGATTTCCAGGGTGTAGCTGAAATCGAAGGTCGGGAAAGAGAGGTTGGCGGTGAGCCGGTTGTTCGCCTTATCGGCTTGGCGCCCTTTGAGGGTTGCCACCAAATCCCACTGCTCGGGCGTTGGCATCAAGCGCACGTCGCCGTTGGTGGCGATGCGCTGGCCGTGGAGAATCATCTCCATGGCCGTGTTCTTTTGGTCTACGAAAACCGGATGGTACGTGCTGTCGTAGAGAAATACGCTAAAGCCCTGAGTATCGAGGTAATTCTTGTCAGTCACTGTCATGGCGAAATCGGCGCCGTACAGGCTTGGGCCGGTGGTCAGGGCCAATAAAAGACACACTCTGATTCGGGTAAACATATTGGAATCAGATTACTCCTTTGCCCACAACTTAACATGACATACAAACCGTCCGGACGCCGTTTATTTCCCAGGCGCGGGGATTTTGAGTGGGGCCGCTAAATAGCAGATAATTCCAGCTATCGAAGCTGCCGAGATAGGACTTGGCGGCCGCTGGACAACATGTTGAGCCAAGACTTTTATGCTGGTCCACGTGATATATATTCGACCGCCCTTAAACGGGAAAACATCATCGCCACAAAACGATTGAAAGAGATTCAGAGCGGAAATGGTCACGTCGTAATACGTGTTGCTCCGGGTGGCCATTCCTTTGAGGTAGCCATCACCACTAATTTGGAGGAAAGTGACAGAACAATCGGCATGTTCGGACCATACAAAACGATGTTACCGAACAAGTAGCCGGTGGATGCGCTGATCCTGAAACCGAGTTCCATCGCTCTGATGGCATGGGACCGACTGGCAACTGCGGTCGCTGAGCTAATCGACGTTGCGGCTCGCTGGATTTTCCCCGGAGCGTATGGGGCACATCCCGCGGCGTGTATGAAGCGCTGTCTGGCTATAATGCCCATGTCGGGCAGGTGATCTGTTAAAGAGGAGCTTACCAGAAATAGGTGGCTTCGATTTTGGGCGTGCCAGGTTGCCCGTCAATGATCTGAGTACTCAGCACGATTTCTACGTTCCTGGATTTTCCTGCGTTCCGCATGGACTGGCTCAAATCATCGAAGTTTGTGAGGAACTCGCCCGCGGCGATCGTTCCGCCTAGCCCAACCCCTGCGGAGACAAGGGTCAGTTTGCCCGTTGTGGGGTCAGTGAACCGCGCGATGATCGCATAGTCGCTGTAATTGTTGGTGTTTATTTGCTGCTGGCGGTCCACCACCCATTTCATGCGAGAGGGTGCGGTGCTATCGGCGATGCCAAATTGCGTCATCTCGGGATTATTGGCAAAACGATAGTGCAGCGATTTAGTAAGTCGCAGTGTCCACGCATTATCAAAGGCGCCGATCAGGATTGTCTGACCATTTCGGAGATCGGATAGATTAGTAGATCCCTCGCCCTTGATGGTGTATTTTTTCCCGCTCGATTGCAGAACCGCCCCGATTCTGATGATCGGACTCAGGTCGTCGATGACAACCGTTGTCAAATTACTTCTCAGCGTGGTCTGACGATTGAGATTGGACGAATCCCTCAGCGTAATTACAGGGTACTGATTCTGATCGGCGATGCAGAACAGAACCGGTTCCGGAGTGCTGAGCACAGGAGTCCAGAATGGACCCGCCTGAAGGCTTTGCGTGGTGGAACGCCGGTAGAATACGACTCCGGCTGCGAGCAGTCCCACCAAGATCAAACTGATCCCGAGCGCCAGAATGTGCAGGCTGCGCGAACGCTCCTGACCGATTGTCTCTTTTTGTAGGGGGGACGAAGAGAAGGGAATTGAACTCTCCTCGTTGTCCTGCGGAGTTGCCGGCCAGTGGAAATGAGGAATATAGGAGCCTGGAGGCAGGGAAATCCGAAGCTCGTGCTCGTGGCCAGATTCCTGATAATACTGAGCGATGCGCTTGCGTAGCTCGGCTGCGGTGACCCGAACGACGGAGTCGGAAGCCGTATCGTAATCCGCATCCTTTCCGAAGACTTCAATTCCCAGAGTGCGCTCTTTCAGTGAGTCGCCCTGACCGGAAAGAGCCTGTTCCACCACAAACTTCAGGAACGAAGGAATGCGCCGGCTGTGGCTAAAGTAGGAACTGGTCAGCAAACGCTCAAGCTGCTGCTGGATGGCCGCTTGGTCTTCGGCAGCGTGCTCCGAATGATTTCCTTCTGCCCGATCTACCAATATCACGTCATTTGCCCGATCCGCACCAATTATAAACGGACTAACCAGACCCGCACAGGACTGTCATGGGTGGTCAATGATAGGCGCGTTCTCTTGGCAGTTTCCCCGCAGAGTTCTTCTGGTGGGGAGGGGGGGGGCGAGACGCCAGATGCGTCGAGCCGGAATGGCAATTTTTCAAACCTCTGATTCCTAAGGGATTATTTTAGTCTTATCCTGTTAAGCACCGATCATTTCTCGGGTAATACCTTATACACGGCCATTGCTTTCTCTATAAATCCGATGTTTTGAAGTTCCGAATCCAACCCGTGTTCTACGTAGGTATGGGTGAGAGAAAACAGAAACGGATTCGAAAAAGAGGAACTGAAAAGGAGGCTTAAAGGCCTATGAATATTAGACGAGGAAAATATCTCAGGCATGTACCGATTGCATTTTCCGTTCTTGCAGGAATCATGATTCTCCTTTCTGCGCGTAGCGGAGCCCAGACGACCTACGGAACCATTTTCGGGGTTGTTGCCGACACGACCGGCAGCGTTGTTCCGAACGCATCGGTCGTTTTAACCAATGTCGATTCAGCCGATTCGCGCATTGCCGTCAGCAACGGGGAGGGGCTATATCGATTTGTAAATATCCCCCCCGCTCGATACCGCATCGATTGCGAGGTGAAGGGATTCAAGCGCCTAAGCCGCTCCCCAATCAAGCTGGAAACGCAAAGTACGATTGAGGTCGACCTTAGCCTCGAAATTGGCAGTGCCAGTGAAACCGTCAATGTCACCACGGAATCGCCGCTCCTGCAGCCTGCAACTTCCTCCATTGGTCAGGTCATCGACGAACGCGTCACAGACGAGATGCTGCTCAACGGCAGAAATCCGATGAGCCTCGCGGCCCTCGTTCCCTCCGTGGTTCCTCAGGGGGGCGCCTCGCAAACCCCAACTGGTACGAACCCGTTTGGATGGGGCAACTACCAGATCGGAGGAGGCATGGCCGGCCAGAGTGCCACTTACCTGGACGGCTCTCCTGTCAATGCCTCTTACAATAACCTCACTGCGCTGATTCCCACTCAGGACTCCCTGCAGGAGTTCAAAGTGCAGACCAACACACTGCCACCGGAGTATGGCGGTCTCGCTGGCGGCGTCATCAACTTTACTACCAAATCCGGGGGCAATCGCCTGCACGGAAATGCATGGGAGTACCTTCGCAACAAGGTGCTGAATGCGAATACCTTTTTGGGCAACCGGGGCGGCCTGGAGCGACCTCCCTTCACACAAAACCAGTTCGGGTTCAACCTCGGCGGTCCGATCTATATTCCTCACGTGTATGACGGCCACGATAAAGCGTTTTTCTTCGTCAACTGGGAAGGATTCCGGTTGCGGCAGGGGACGACTTATACAGAAACAGTGCCTACTCTGGCAGAACGCAACGGAGATTTTTCCGGTCTGCCAACCATCTATGATCCTCTGACAACCTGCGGTGACACCGATCCAAGATCGCCCGCTTGCGCGCCTGGCGTTGCTAAATACACGCGTACGCCCTTTGCGAACAATAGTATTCCGCAGGAACGCTGGAACCAGACCTCGCTTGCGCTGCTGAAATACTATCCGCTGCCCAACACCAACGGAACTAGCAATGTCAATAACTATGTGACTAATTCGAGTGCGGGCGGCAATAACGACGAACTCGTCTCTCGTGTCGATTACAATTACTCGCCCAAACAGCATATCAGCGGCCGTTATACCTATTGGACCAATGCCAACCTGCCGAACGATCCAAACAAAAATGGCATCTGCAATGGAGCCTGTGCCGAGAACTTCAACACTCATAACTTCGTTCTCGCAGACACCTATGCCTTTACTCCCACAACCATTATGGATTTGCTGGTAAGCTTCCAGCGCTTTACCTATATGCGTACGCCAACCACCTACGGCTTTGATCTGACCAGCATCGGTCAGCCCGCCTCGCTTAACAACGTAGCTCAGTACAAGGCTGTTCCTGAGTTCTGCCTCAACGGATACGATACCGCGAATATCTATTGCAGCCAGGGCCAAGGCAGCTACATTGCCGACTATAACGACAACGACCGCATCTCTGGAGGGCTGACAAAGTTTCTAGGAAATCATAGCGTGAGAGTGGGTGCGGAATATCGCCGCACAACTTTCAACTATGTCCAGGACAATGTTGGCGCCGGCTTCTATTACTTCGATCAAGGATACACGTCGAGCAATGCGGCAACCGGGCAGGAGGGAGATGCGATGGCTTCCTTCCTGCTGGGATACCCCAACTACGGCTACATCCTTAATACCAATGCAACGGCTGCCGCGGAACGCTATCCGGCTATCTATGCGAATGACGACTGGCATGTGACAAGACGGCTGACGATCAACATAGGTGTCCGCTGGGAACATACGGGGCCCTTTACCGAGCGGCATGATCGCATCAGCTACTTCGATCGGAATGGTGTCAGTTCGACCCTGAGTGCAGTCGGTCTTTCTCAATATCACGGCACGGTCAGGCTCGTAAACAGTGATGGCTATAGCTATCGAAGTGGCTTTAAACCGGACTGGAAGGAGTTTTCGCCCCGTATCGGCCTAGCCTATCTCGTCACTCCGAAGACTGTAGTTCAGGCGGGATATGGAATCTTCTGGCTTCCTGGAGATGTTTCGAACCAGATTGGTCCCAACTCCGATGCTATCAATGCTTACTATACCGGCATGATTGTCGCCAGTGGCAGCACAATTCCAATTCACGACATCAGCAACCCGTTCCCCGGGGGGGTGATTGCAGCACCAGGCCGCAGCAGCACCTTTGTGGATTCGACTCTGCTCGGCGGCGCCATCAATGAAGATGATCCCAACAATCCGTATGCGTATGCGCAGCAGTGGAACGTTGGAATTCAACGCGAGCTTGTTACTAACGTGCTGATCAACCTGAGCTATGCGGGTGCAAAGGGCACGCACCTGCCTATCTATAATCGACCAATCGACCAATTGCCGGATGCTGACCTTTCAATGGGCAACGATCTCCTGACACAAGTAGCCAATCCGTTCTATGGAGCCATCAGTTCTTCGCAGGCTATTGGCGCCCCGACCGTAACCAAGGGACAGTTGTTGCGCCCCTATCCGCAATACAACGGTGTCGCACTAAACGCCGGCGGATGGGGTGCATCCAGTTATAACTCCCTCCAGTTAAAAGTGCAGAAGCGCTTTACGCAGGGCGCGTCCATTCTGCTCGCCTACACCCATGCGAAGCTGATTTCCAACACGGATACGCTGACGTCGTGGCTGGAGCCGAGTGTCGGTGGCGCCGGGGGAAGTATTCAGGATGCAAATAATCTTCGCGGAGAGCGCGCACTGTCCGCGAATGACGTTCCCGATCGCCTAGTTGTGAGTTATATCCTCGACCTGCCGTTCGGGCGCGGAAAGAGATTTCTCGCTAATGCAAACGGCCCAGTCAATCAGATCCTAGGCGGCTGGGGACTCGCAGGAACTACCACCTTGCAGAGTGGTTTTCCGCTTAGCTTTACTACCTCTCAAAACCTCACTCAGTCATTCAATAACACCTCAAGGCCGAATGTCGTTGGAGGTTGCCATAAGTCAGCTTCGGGAGATGCTCAATCGAGGCTGAATAGCTGGTTCAACACGAGTTGCTTCACACAGCCACCCGCGTATACCTTCGGCAACGAATCTAGAGAAGACTCCAGCCTTCGCGCAGCGGGTGTTGCGAATTGGGATTTCTCTGCTTACAAGATCTTCCCCTTCACGAGGGAGGGAACGGCAAATCTCCAGTTCCGGGCGGAGTTTTTCAACCTGTTTAACCGGGTTCAGTTTGGTTATCCGGGTCAGACACAGGGAACCTCCAGTTTCGGCGTAGTCAATTCGCAGAGTAACCTGCCCCGCGTGGTTCAGTTTGCTCTGAGGCTTGGCTTCTGACGTTGTTTCCACACAGGCGCCGGGGCAGGACCATCCGCCCTCGGCGCCTTGTTCTATGCTGCTAGGGAGGGTTCGCTGCATGAGGCGCTTAGTGCTCTATACAGTTCTCTGTTTCGTCTTCATATGCGGTGAGGTTCTGGACGGGCAGACTGCATCTAGCGTGTTGGTGTTCGATGAACCGGGATTCCCGACTGCCGATACCGCGCCCCTTTCTGAAGATCTTTTGCATCGGGCATTTCCGTCAGCGCAGTTTTCTTCCGCTCACGAACTGGCTGCAGGCTTGAACGATCACAAGACAAAACTACTAATTCTTCCTTATGGGTCCGCGTTTCCAGAGGAACAGTGGGCTGTAATCTATCAATTTTTGTTGCGTGGCGGCAATCTGCTGACCATCGGCGGCCGACCATTTACGCGCCCCGTACGTGCAGAAGAAAATAAATGGCGATTGTTACCGGAGACCTATGCCTTCGCGCGCAGATTGCTGATCAGTGATTATCAGGAAACTCCGGGATCGGCCCGTGCGCCCGCTGCGATAAACGAGGATGAGCCGGTGGATAGGCTTGAGGAACTTTGCTGGCAGCGAGCTTATAGCGTGGTAATCCGTCTAAGTCAGGAGGAAACCTCGTCGCGGGTCGGCACTAGCGGCACAGTCGATTCGGAGTTGAAGACACTCCTCTGGGGAGTGAGCCAGAGTGGTCGTCGAGCAGCACCTGTGATAGAGATCGATCATTTTCGGAACGACTATGCAGGAGGCCGCTGGGTCATGCTGAACTGCGAACTCGATAGTGCCTTCGGGGAAAATCCCGAAGCCGCTGCAATTCTGGCTGCGCTCGCGCATCACTCTGAACGGGGAGCGGAACTTCTGCGAGTTACGCCAACTTACCCGCTCTATCTTCCGGACGAAGCGTGGCAATTGCAGTTGCAATGGAATCAATATCAGCAGAGTACACTGCCTGCGAAGGCATCAGTCGTAGTTCGTCATGACGGCGACGAGGAGATCGCTCGGACCGTCGATATCAACGCGCATAGTTTTCCGGTCAACGAAACTGTCACTCTTCCAACCTCGGGGCGGCCGGGGTTTCATACTGTCGAGGTCCGGTTGCAGTGCGGAACTGATCCTTGCGGTGTCTATCGCACGGCGTTCTGGATTCGCGACCGCGCCTATCTCTTATCTGGGCCCCAAGTCACGGTCGACCAGAATTATTTTCGTCTAGACGGCAAGCGTTTGGAAGTTGTTGGTACCACGTATATGGCAAGCGACGCACAGCGTCTTTACTTCCGCTATCCCAATCCTTATGTCTGGGATCGGGACATGAAGCAGATTTCAGATGCGGGGCTGAACATGCTGCGCACCGGGATATGGACGGACTGGGACGTAGTTACCGGGAACACAGGGACAGCGAACGAGCATACGTTGCGAACGATCGAGGCATTTTTAATGACAGCGCGCCAATATAGGCTGCCGGTGCAGTTCACGCTCTTCTCGTTTATGCCCGAGGTATTTGGTGGAGTCAATCCCTATTTAGATCAGGAGGCAGTCCGGCGGGAGAAAGATTTTGTAATATCGATAGTAAAGCCTTTTGCGAATGTTCCATTTCTCATGTGGGATCTTATCAACGAACCCGGCTTCGACAATCCAAAACGATTTTTTGCCACACGAGCGAATGGCGATGCTGTCGAATTAGGTATTTGGAATAGCTGGTTATTGCAACGTTATAAAAGCCGTAATGCAATCGAAGAAGCGTGGCATAGTGTACTTCCGGATGGACTTATAACTCCGCCAGCCGAATCGGATAGCACCGCTCAGAGTGCGAATGACGGGGGGCGCCCACTCGCCCTGTTCGACTTCAATTTATTTGCGCAGGAGTCCTTTGCGGCGTGGGCTCAAAGCATCCGTACAGCCATTCGCGGTGTCGGCAGTCAACAGTTGATTACGGTCGGCCAGGATGAAGGTGGAGCATTGATGGAACCATCCCCGGCGTTTTTTAAACCAGCCGTCGACTTCACCACGGTGCACAGTTGGTGGTTTAACGATGATCTCCTTTGGGACTCCCTAGCTGCCAAACAGAAGGCTTTGCCAATGCTTGTGCAGGAAACAGGCGTAATGACAGAGACGAATGCGGACGGGCGTCCACGCCGCAGTGCTACGACGGAGGCTGCGCTTTT
>JAATGG010000108.1 GCA_015654835.1 Terriglobales bacterium | reverse complement strand
AGGTTTTCGCTCGACTCGCAGCGTGACCAATTCCCATCCGGCAATGCTGATGTCGTTTTCAACAAGTTGAAGCGGCTCTTCAGCAAGATTGCTCTTCCACGTCCGGCCGGCATGAGAAGAGGCCCAGTTCAGCTTCGCTTTCCGAGGCTCGCCAGAGGCACCGAAGAGACGAACGATCCACGCTTCGCCGTCTTCGCTCGGTTTAAGGGTCAGTGCCAGAACATCCGCGGGCTCGATCCACAGGAGTGAATCAGGCGCGGACAATGGCGCAGCAGCAGGCTTTGCCAAGAGAGGCTGGGACAGCCCGATTGCCAAGCGACTCGCCGCTGCTGCATCATATCCGCGGTGTGGCCGCAGAGCATAGCGGAACGATACTGGCCCCTCCTGATAAGCGCGGTAGTTCGTTCCCCAATGATTGTTCATGACCCAGGAATAAAACGTTTGGGTCGGCGCGATTTGTTTTCTCCATACGCTTGGATTTCTTTGCGAACCCAACATCGTTGCACTCACGCTGCCGATCTCTACCAACGGCGCGTCCTGCGTGATCCAGGTGACGCCCATCTGCGGATTCGACACATCGATCCATCGGCCCACCGGCAGCCAGTTTTTGCAAGAACCGGGAAGCTGATCAATCTCCGGCCGCATTGAGCCGAGTGCAATATCCATCGACATCTTTCCATCCGGGACCGAGAACGGAAATGCGAACTGAATGCTCTCTTTGGAGCCTCGCTGGGCGAATTCATCGCCCGGCCCGCCCACTCCAGGATGAGGATTCAGCGGCGCTCTTTGCCTGCGAGAAACAGGAATTGGTTCGCCTTGTGATCGCTCTGCAGATCGATTAAATTTTGCGGCTCGCCGTGCAGTCTTAATTCAATGAAATCGCCGGTAACAGAGTCAATCCGCGCCTGTTGGTAGGACCGACGGCCATCGAGAGCCTGAAGCAGATGCTCGTCCACACGCTGTTCATCGGCGCGGATGCCATCGACGGGCAATGGGGCGCCAGTTGCCTGAGCGCCGACGAGGCCGGCTTGAATGCCGCAATGGTTCGCATCTCCCGGCGTCGTATCGCCGTCGTCGACTCCAGCAAATTCGGAAATGTCGCCGGGTGGCGCATCTGCAAAACGGCGGACCTGCATATGCTGATCACCGATACGCGCGCGACTGACGAGATGATCGCACCATTTCAGAACGCGGGCGTTGAAGTGGTGCGTGTATGACGCGCCGGGCATACGAACAAAATTTTTAGTGGGATTTGTGGCAGATCAAGGACAGGTATTTCAGATAGGCCGCAAATTTCTCCGGCACCGCGCGATAGTAGACGTTGAGTCCGTCTTTTCGTGATGTAATCAATCCCAGGTCGGACATGACTTTCAGATGATGCGAGAGTGTTGCAGCGGAAATCGGATGTTTGCCAAGCATCTCGCCACAGAATAATTCGTCGTGCTGCGCAATTTGCGTATAGATTGCGAGACGGTTGGGGTCGCCTAAGGCCCTTCCGATCTGTGCGACCTCGTCGTCCGACAGTGTACTCATATTCGTACTGATGCCCCAACTACGGCTAGCGACTGAACAGAATTCTGAATCAAACTATTTCGATCTCCATCTAAGTAGTCACAGGACCTCCGAAGCGGTCCGATGGAGAACCGATAATGTGGATCGTAAGACTCGCGTTGGACAAGCCCTACACGTTTATTGTAGCCGCCATTCTCATCCTGGTCCTGGGCTTGACGTCGATTGCTACGACACCGACCGATATTTTTCCCAACATCGATATCCCCGTCGTGACCGTGATCTGGTCGTATTCGGGACTATCGGCGAAAGAAATGGAGCAGCGGGTCACCACCTTCAGCGAATTTGTCATGGCCGTCGTCAACGACGTTAAAGCCATTGATTCGCAGACCGTGAATGGTGCCAGCGTCATCAAAATTTCGTTTCAGCCGCAGGTCCGCATCGACGCGGCGATGTCGCAGATCGGAGCCGCGGTCAATTCCATCCGGTTTCGCATGCCACCTGGCGTAAATCCGCCGTGGATCTTGCGGTTCAGCGCCTCGACCGTGCCGATCATTCAACTCTCGTTATCGAGCGATACCCTGTCGGAGTCGGAGCTTTACGACTACGGCATCTTCCGGGTACGCCAGCAATTGTCTACCGTGCCCGGCACGCTATTGCCTGCGCCTTATGGCGGCGTGGCCCGCCAGATCATGGTCGATATGGACCAGAATGAATTGCTGGCCAAAGGCATTACGCCGGCGGAGGTGACTGCGGCGATCAACTCGCAGAACCTGACGCTGCCCTCAGGCACGGCGAAGATCGGCACACAGGAATATACCGTCAGCACCAACTCAAGCCCCATCGACGCACTTACGCTGAACGATGTACCGGTCAAGACAGTCAACGGCTCGCTCGTCTACATGCGCGACATTGCGCACGTACGCGACGGATGGGCTGTCCAGCAGAATGCATCGCGGGCGGATGGCAAGCCCAACGTGCTGCTCTCGGTGATGAAGACCGGCTCGGTCTCGACGCTCGACATTGTGAAGCAGATCAAGGAAGATGTGCTTCCTACCTCGCGCGCGGCCGCCCCGAAAGGGATGAAGATCACGGAGTTGTTCGACCAGTCGCTCTTCGTGCGGGCCTCGATTGAAGGCGTATTGCGCGAGGGGATCATCGCCGCCTGTTTGACGGCATTGATGATCCTGCTGTTTCTCGGCAGTTGGCGAAGCACGCTGATCATCGCGATCTCGATTCCTCTGTCGATTCTCAGCTCGATCATCGTGCTCAGTGCGATGGGCGAAACGATGAACACGATGACGCTTGGCGGTCTTGCGCTCGCTATCGGCATCCTGGTCGATGACGCGACCGTCACCATCGAAAACATTCACCGGCATATGGGATCGAAGCCGTTGCGAGAAGCAGTGCTGACCGGTGCCTCCGAGATCGCGACGCCTACACTGGTATCGACTCTCACCATTTGCATCGTGTTCGTCTCCGTGGTGTTTCTCACCGGTCCCGCAAAGTATCTCTTCACACCGATGGCACTGGCCGTCGTCTTTGCCATGTTGTCTTCCTATCTTCTTTCGAGAACCCTCGTCCCGGTGCTCGTGAACTTTATGCTCGGCGCCGAGCACACGTTCGAAGGGCACGAAGAACCGGAAGGCTACATTCCACCAAAGCGTTCTTTATTCGCGCGCATAAACGATCGCTTCAACGAAGGCTATCTCTGGGTGCAGGATCGCTATGCGCGGGCGTTGGGCGTGGTGCTTCACCATCGCAGGCCTGCACTGATCGCTTCGATCGCCATCATGTCGACTGCCTTTCTGTTGCTGCCGTTTGTTGGCCGGGACTTCTTTCCGTCTGTGGACTCCGGCCAGATCCGCCTGCACGTAAGAGCCCTGCCCGGAACAAGAATCGAAACTACCAAGGTGCTCTTTAGTGAAGTGGAAGACGAGATTCGTAAAAAGATTCCGGCCGATGAGATGCACCTCATCATCGATAACATCGGACTCAGCCCGGAAACCTTCAACTATGCATTCGGAGACGGGGCGACCATCAGCAGCGCGGACGGCGAAATTCTGATTGCGCTCAACGAGAAACATCATGCGCCCTCTCGCGGTTATATCCGGGAATTGAGGACGCAGTTGAATCGTCAGTTCCCCGACCTGACCTTCTTTTTTCAACCGGCGGATATCGTCACACAGATTCTCAACTTCGGCCTTCCTTCGCCGATCGATGTACAGATCCAGGGATACGACCCAGCGAACTACGAGATTGCACGCAGGGTGCGCGAGCGTGTTGCTACCGTTCCCGGCACTGTCGATGTCCACATGCACCAGGTCGTCAATGCTCCCGATCTCCATCTCGATATCGACCGGGTCCGTGCAGCGCAGTTCGGTCTCACGCAGCAGGACGTAGCAAACAGCATTTATATCTCGCTCAGTTCGAGTGCGGCAGTCCAGCCCAATTTCTGGCTCGATCCGAAGATGGGCATCACCTACATGGTTGCGGCGCAGACGCCGCAGTACAACATCGACTCGATCAATGCGATCCGAAATACGCCGATTCCACTGCACACCGCGGATAACCGCAGCGAACTGCTGGGCAATATGGCGACATTGTCGCCCGCCGTTCTGCCTGTAGTCATCAACCATCACAATGGGGCGCCGGTCTTCGACATCTTTGCCAATACACAAGACAGCGATCTCGGCTCGGTCGCAGCCAGAATCAACCGCGTTGTGAAAGAGGAGAGCAAAAATCTCCCTGCGGGTACGAAGATTGTGGTGCGCGGACAAGTCGAGAGCATGAATGAGGCATTTACCCGGCTTGGCATCGGCCTCGCTTTTGCGGCGCTGCTTGTCTATCTGCTCATGGTCGTCAACTATCAAAGCTGGATCGATCCGTTCATCATCATCTGCGCACTGCCCGGAGCTTTCTGCGGCATCGTGTGGGCGCTGTTTCTCACGCAGACTACGTTCAACGTGCCTAGCCTGATGGGCGCTATCATGTCGATCGGCGTGGCAACCGCAAACTCGATTCTTCTGGTGACGTTTGCCAACGAGCTTCGCGCCAATGGCATGGCTCCCTTCGAGGCCGCGCTGACCGCGGGCGCCACGCGGTTGCGCCCCATCATCATGACCGCGTTTGCCATGATCATCGGCATGTTGCCCATGGCCCTCGGACTCGGCGAAGGCGGCGAGCAGAATGCTCCGCTTGCACGCGCCGTCATCGGCGGACTGAGTGTCGCTACGTTCGCCACGCTCTTCTTTGTCCCGCTTATGTTCACACTGATTCACGGGAAAAATCCCCAACCCCCGCAGGAGGCCGCATGACGCAGCAAATTGACACCAACCTCGCCAAACAGGATCAGAAACCCGCTTCCGGGATCAAGGTTCGCCTGATCGGAGTTGCAGTTCTGCTTCTTATTCTGGCAGCCATCGGATTCATCCCACATATCGCGCGCGACAGAGCGGCATTCGCGGCCGTTAACGAGTCGCCGGTCACCCATCCGATCGTCACGGCCGTTCATCCACAACTCGGTGCGCCCACCTCGGCGTTGCTGTTGCCTGGCAACATCGAGCCACTTTACACAGCGGCGGTTTATGCGCGCACCGAAGGGTACATCGAACGGCGCAACGTCGACATCGGCTCAAAGGTCAAGGCGGGACAGGTGCTGGCTGTCATCTCCTCTCCCGAGGTGGATCAGCAACTGATGCAGGCGCGCGCTACCCTTGCGCAGTCCGAGGCATCGCTCCAACAAACGCGGGCGGCTCTTGCACAGGCCAAGGCGAATGCGGAATTGACGCGGCTCACGAAAGAACGCGATCTGCCTTTGGGTGCGCAGCACGCCATTTCCCAGCAGATTGTGGACGAGGCGGTTCAGGCGCACAATGCCCGGGTCGCCGATGTCGAAGCGGCGGAAGCCAACATTACCGCCGCCCAGGCCAACGTAAATGCCAACCGGGCCAATGTCGCGCGCCTTGAGCAATTGCGGGGCTTTGAGCAGGTCCTCGCACCATTTGACGGCATCATCACGGCACGCAATGTAGAGCGCGGCGACCTTGTGAGCACCGGCAGCGCGGCGGCGGGCAAGCCCCTGTTCAGCATCGCGCAAAACACCACGCTCCGTATTCAGATCGATGTGCCGCAGTCGGAAGCCGTCAATATTCAGGACGGTCAAAAAGCTTCTATCGATGTGAAGGAACGTCTCGGCCGCGAGTACGCGGGGACGGTGGTACGGAGCGCAGGATCGCTCGACAGCGCGGCGCGCACCATGCTGACCGAAGTGCAAATCGATAACCGCGATGGCTCGCTTTTGCCTGGGATGTACGCGCAAGTAAAGTTTACTCTTGCCGAGCCGCACACTTCGCTTATCACCCCCACCAGTTCCCTTGTCATCGATCGCAACGGCATGCATGTAGTCACTATCCAAAATGGCCGCACGATTCATCTAGCACCCGTGGTGATTGGCAAAGACATGGGAACGCAGGTCGAAATTCTCAGCGGCATTCGGGCCTCGGATACACTCGTGGCGAGCCCCAGCGACCTGCTGCATGAAGGACAAAACGTCGAAGTTCGTTGAGCCTCGGATGCATATTTCGGCTTGGTTCGGGAAGGATAAGTTTGTATGCCTGCAATGATGATGACAAGACGAATTGAACAACTTGCCGGTGGAGCGATTCTGTCGCTGATTACCTTGATGGTGGCTGGTTGCACGGTGGGGCCAAACTACAAACGCCCGGCGGTCGATGTGCCGGGCAACTATCGCCACGCTCTTGCTCCTGACACTGCGCCCGCATCCAAGCCTCTTTCAATTGCCGACGAGCAATGGCCTGCGATCTTTCAGGATCCAGCACTATTGCGTCTTGTTAAAGGCGCTCTCGAAAATAATCTCGATCTTCGTATTGCAGCGCAGCGCGTGTTAGAGGCCAGAGCGCAGGTCGGCGTTGTCCGCTCGCAGCAGATGCCGTCAGTAGGTGCGGGCGGCAGTTATAGCGCCCTTCAGGTTCCGTCCTCCCTCGTCGGCAATAACAGCGACGGCACTCCGGCAAACTCCTTCTTCAATGGAGGAGGTCCCAGCGCGTCGGCAGCGTGGAACCTTGATTTCTGGGGGCTCTATCGTCGCCAAACCGAAGCCGCACGCGCTGAACTCCTGGCCAGCGAGTGGGGTCAGCGCGCTGTGCGAATCACGCTGATCCAGAGCGTCGCACAGGCTTATTTCGATCTGCGCAGCCTCGATGCCCAGATGGCAATCACCGAGAATACCATCAAAGCACGCAGAGAATCTCTGCAACTGACGCGATCTCTGGATGCATATGGCGCTGGCTCGATGGCGGACGTGCGCCAAGCCGAAGAACTGCTGCATACTGCGCTGGCTAATCTGCCCGACCTTCGACGGCAGATCGCCATCGAAGAAAATGCCATCAGCATCTTGCTGGGGCACAATCCCGGTGCGGTCGATCGCGGTCTGCCTATCGACCAGCAACCGCATCCGCTCGACGTTCCAATTGGTGTTCCGTCACAACTGCTCGAACGGCGTCCTGACATTCAGCAGGCTGAAGCAAAGCTCGTTGCCGCCAATGCGCGTGTCGGCGTCGCTCGTGCGCAATATTTTCCCCAGATATCTCTCACCAGCATGGGAGGTGCCGCGAGTAGCCAGCTTAACTCGATCTTCTCCAGCCCCAACACCTATTGGTATGCGGCAGGCTCCGTCTCGCAGCCAATTTTTGAGGGTGGCAGAATTCGCAGTAACTATCGGCTGTCGAAGGCACAGCAGCAAGAGATGTTGCTTGAGTATCAGAAAGCGATCTTGGGCGCACTGAAAGATGTATCAAATTCCCTTGTATCTTACAAGGAAACTCGGGAGCGCCGCGAAGAGCAATTTGAGCATGTAAAATCTGCCAGCGATGCAGTGCGGCTCGCCCGGCTGCGTTATTCCGGAGGGAATGCCAGCTATCTCGAAGTGCTAACGACCGATACCGATTTATATTCCGCTCAGTTACTCCTCGCACAGGCACAACAGGAGGAGGCGGCATCGCTGGTGCAGCTTTATACTGCTTTAGGAGGAGGCTGGCAATAAGTCAAGCGTGTGCCGCTTCACTTATGAAGTGATGTTATCCACGGGCATAAGTATGGGCATTTGTGTCACTACCCTTTCATATCGGCAGATAACATCACCGCAGGCATTCAAGCTATGAATCCTGTGATGCCTTGGATACACACATTTTCTGCGGGCGATCAAAGGACACATCCCAGCATCTTCATCGAGCATCTCATGATCGAGAGGCACAGCGGCTTCTATCCTGATCGGCTGGGCTCTCAATCAGAGGCGCAACGATGAAACTGAACAACAAGGTGGCAGTCATCACCGGAGCAGCGACCGGCATCGGGCAAGCCATTGCAATTGCATTTGCTGGCGCGGGAGCCTCAGTGGTAGTAGACTACGTCGGCGCAGCAGCGACTCCCGATGAGACCCTCCATAAGATCAAGGTCGCTGGGGGCGTAGCCACTGCAGTCGAAGCGGATGTATCGAATCCTGCTGAGATCAATGCACTCGTCCAGAAGACGGTATCGGCTTATGGCAAACTTGACATCCTTGTGAACAACGCTGCGATAGAGAAGAAATTTCCCTTTATCGACTATCCGCTGAGCGAATGGCAAAAGATTATCGCGGTCAATTTGACTGGACCGTTTCTCTGTGCGCAGGCTGCGGCAAAGCAGATGATCCAGCAAGGGCACGGCGGGCGAATTATCAATATCTCCTCCATCCACGAGGATCTGCCGATGCCGACGAATGCACCCTACTGCGTAACCAAGGGCGGGCTACGCATGCTGGCGCGAACGATTGCTGTTGAACTAGCTCCGCATGGCATCACGGTAAACAACATTGGTCCGGGCGCTATCTATACACCTATTGATAAAGATGTTGAATCGGACCCCGCACTCAATGCACAGATACTGGCCGAGATCCCCCTGGGCCGGTGGGGCAGGCCGGAAGAAGTGGCTCAGCTCGCGCTCTACCTAGCCTCCGATGAAGCCTCGTACATCACCGGCAGTACCCACTTCATCGACGGCGGCATGTTACGGAATGCCGGCAGTCTCTGACAGCCAAGCCTCTGCTCTCTCTGCGATCGTCGAGTTGTGCCTCTTGCTGCACGGCAAGCTGTGTGCAAACTCCTGCCGGAAGCCACTCATCGTCTCCGATAAAAATATATAAGCGCACTCGAAGATCGAACAGGTAGATTCGATGTTGCGGCTCCGCACATCCTCTTGACAAGACACGGACGTTTGCTGCATCCGGCTGGTTTTTCTTGACAGCTCTGCGTTGAGAGTAATAGATTCGCGGCGTGCGATAAATCGGTTTATGCGCAGTTCTATCCTGATTCGCAAACCGACTTACGGGGCCTGTACAACAAAAGTCTCTTCCCGAGCCGCACGTTCGTTTCAAAAACTGGATGCGCTGGAAAAGTGGAGGAGAGATGGATAAGAAACCGACGATTCGGCGTGACTTTATCAAACAGGCCGGACTGATGGCTTCAGTTGCGATGATGGCTGGACTGCCACAAGGTGCGGCGGCATACCCATTAGAAGAGCGAAGCAACGTGATCGAAGATGCCGTGTCGCCCGAACAAGCTGAAGAGACGCCCAAACATCACATTAAGTTTGCAGTGTGTGGCATGAGCCACGACCATATTTACGGCATGGTTGGAGCGATTCAGCGCGGCGGCGGTGAACTTGTAGCAGCCTGGGGTGGAGAAAAAGACAAAATCGCGGCATTCGCAAAACGGTTTCCGAACGCCAAGATTGTGAAAACGCAGGACGAGATACTAAGCGACCCCTCCGTACAACTGGTGCTAAGTTCACAGATTGCCAGCGAGCGGGCCCCGTTGGGTGTACGGGCCATGAAACATGGTAAGGATTTTCTCTCGGACAAGCCGGGAATCACGACGCTGGAGCAACTGGCGGAGGTGAGAAGAGCCATCGCTGAGACTCAGCGGATCTATGGCATCATGTACAGCGAGCGCCTCGAAGTAAAGGCCGCAGTGTACGCCGGAGAGCTTATCCACCAAGGTGCAATCGGCAAGGTAATTCAAACCATCAATATTGCTCCACATCAAATCACGCAACGAAATGGAGACGCAGGAGGGGGATCGGGCCGGCCGGATTGGTTCTGGAATCCGGAACAGTTCGGAGGAATCCTGTGCGACATCGGCTCACACCAGGTAGACCAGTTTCTCTATTACACGGGCTCGAAACATGCCGAGATTGTTGAGTCGCAGGTTGCCAATGTACGACACCCTTCTCATCCGCAATTTCAGGACTTTGGCGACATGGTGTTGCGCGGAGACCGAGGTCTCGGCTATGTGCGACTAGACTGGTTTACTCCCTATGGACTGGGGACTTGGGGAGACGGCCGCCTCTTTATTCTCGGTACCGACGGATACATCGAGATCCGTAAATATGCCGATGTCGCGGTCAAGCAACAGGGGAATAATTTGTTCCTCGTCGATAACAAAGAAGCAAGATACATTGACTGCAATAAAATGCCATTGCCCTTCGGACCGCAGTTTGTCGGGGACATCGTCAATCGGACTCACGTCGCGCAGGATCAGGATCAATGCCTATTAGCGGCAGAGCTCGTGATTAAGGCTCAACGAAACGCAACCGTCGTCACGCTGAAAGACTAAGGGGTGCTGCATGGGGGATACGTATCGAGTTTCACGCCGTGCGATCTTGAAGACAGGGCTGGGTGCAGCGGCTGCGCTAGGATTTCCGACGATTCTACCTTCGTCGGTGTTCGGACAATATGCGCCAAGCAAGCGCATCAATGTTGGCGCGATTGGGGTGGGACGTATCTCGCGCGTGCACGATATGCCGTCAATTCTGCAATATGATCGGGCCTCGATTATCGCTGTCTGCGATCTGGATGCACACCGCTTGGAAGATGGGAAGAAGTTTGTCAACGACTATTACACCAAGAAGACAGGCAAGCCTTACGATGGCGTGAGCGGCTATGCAAACTATCATGACCTGTTAGCCAATAAAGATATCGACGCTGTGGTCGTGAGCACGCCGGACCATTGGCATGCACTGATCGGCATCGACGCGGTACGTGCAGGCAAGGACGTATATCTGCAGAAGCCGGCATCGTTGACGATTGCAGAAGGACGCGCATTGAGCGACGCCGTGCAGGCCTCCGGCAGGATTCTGCAAATCGGCAGTCAACAGAGGTCGACGGTGCAATTTCGCTATGCCGCGGAGTTAGTGCGCAATGGCCGCATCGGCGAGTTGCAGCGCGTTGAGGTAGGCTTGCCCGGCGACCCTGCGGGCGGAGACAAGACACCCGTTGCAGTGCCCGATGGATTCAACTATGAGATGTGGCTTGGGGAAACACCTTATGTGTATTACGCCGTGGATCGAGTGCATCCACAAACGGGTTATAGCCGCCCGGGATGGTTGCGCTGCCGCCAATTCGGCGCGGGCATGATCACAGGATGGGGTGCACACCATATTGACAGTGCGCATTGGGCGATGAATACCGAATATACAGGGCCGACCGAGGTCTGGGGGCAAGCGGAGTTTCCAACTCATGGCTTATGGGATGTGCATGGAACGTTCAAGACAGAAGCGCTGTATGCAAACGGCGTGCGGATGAGTGTGAGCGGTGACTACCCAAACGGCATCAAATTTTATGGAACGAAGGGATGGATCTTCGTCTCGCGCGGAAATGAGCAAGTCACCAAAAGCGACCCAGTGGCCAAATTGAACGACGTCACTGCGCTTGCATCGAGCGACGTAAAGATTATCAAATCGGAGATCGGACCCGACGAGGTTCACCTCTATGAAAGCAAGGAGCAGCACGGTAACTGGCTGGACTGCATCATCAGCCGCAAGGCACCAATATCGCCTGTGGAATTGGGGCATCGAGCCTGTTCGACTTGCTTGATCCACGACATGGCGATGGTATTAAAACGGAAGCTATATTGGGACCCAACGAAAGAGCGCTTCAAGAACGACGATGAGGCCAACAGCATGATTTCGCGTCCGCAACGTGCGCCTTATATGCTGTCGTAGAGGAGAGCGAACCATGATGACAAGACGCGATGTTGTCGTAGGGTTGCTTGCCATGCCGAGCGTGCTACGTGCGGCGGCCATAGCGACGGAGGAGCAGCCGATTCTTGGGCCAACGGTGTTCAACTGGAATGAGATGAAGGCCGAAAAGACGCCGGTCGGCGAAGTGCGGCCTCTGTGCAAGAGCCCGACCGCGACACTCGACCAGCTAGAGATGCATGTAACCACACTGAATGCAGGGCAGACATCGCATCCGCCCCATCGGCATGTAAATGAGGAGTTGATCATCATTCGCGAGGGCGAATGCGAAACACTCTCAAACGGCAAATGGATCAAGATCGGGCCGGGTTCTGTAGTCTTCAATGCATCGAATAGCCTCCATGGGTTCAGGAATACGGGGACAACAGCGGCCGTGTATCACGTAATTAACTGGAGCCCTAACAAGGATACAGCGACAAAGAAATAACAGCCGAAACAAGACATCGAAGTTTATTGCAGTACCGGCGAGCCTCTCATTTCTCCTTAAGGAATGGGGGCGACGAGTGGGATATTATGATAGCTCTCCGGCGGGCCAAGATAGCTTGAAGAAACCGGGTCGCGGCTTACAAGCAGCTTCTCCAGAACAACACCCGGATCTATCATGCGGAATTTCAAGGTGTGATATCCAGGGGCATCGACGTTCAGAATCGATGTGACCTTGCGAACTCCGTTGCTCACAGCCTCTGCCCAATCTTTTTCCGAGTTATGTTCCAAAGCATCGATGATATGGGGAGGCTGATCGTCGAAGGAGAGGGCGAATCGCAGTCCGCGACCAGGGACGAAGTTCAGGGTCGGCGCCAAAATGGCTTGCACATTGAATGTTCCACTCTCGAATAGATACATGCGGTATTCAAGCTGAGGAGCGGGCGCGGAATTTTTTGCACTCGGCGCCGTCACTGGAAAGATCGTCATACCGGAGAGCGTCTCACCAAAGCCTGGGATCTTATCCCAATGTGTCTCGCCAGCTCTTGTCTGGCCGGTAAAATGCTCGGCTTCGATTGAAACATAATGGTTACCTTCTACAAATCCTTGCAGAGACTCTCTCGTTGGCTCTGACGGACGAAGAGCCTGCACACGGAGATGAACAGGCACACCGCCCGTTTGCGTAATCGTGATGCCCCCTTCATTTGTAGCGATTGGCACTCGATCCCAATCTATGCTTACAAATAGCCTCTTCTCTTTGGACACAGTTCCTTGTGCCTCGCTCAGCTTGATCCAAGGTCGATCGGCGGAAGCAGTGTATTCAAAAGTCCCAACTCCTCGGTTGAATATATCAACGGAACGTGTCTGCCGATTGAAAGCATCGAAAGCGGGCAGCGATAGAGTGCCAAAGTTCCCCGAACTTGCAAACGGTAGTTCTTCAACCGATACGGCCATCCGAGGCTCTGGAGCGGGTTGTACCTCGGTAACGGCGGGCATGGCATTGAGGGGAGGCTCGTTCCAAAAGGTATATCCAATGTGGGTCTGGTCCATCATATGATTCCATTTGCCATGCGCAAGCTTATGGTTATACTCGCTAGAAAGTGCAGCATCAGCCGCAAAGAGATTACGAGCCTGTTGGGCAAGATCGTTTGCGCTGGCTCTGCCTTGCGTGGCATAAAGATGATTTTTCCCGGCGGTGATATACAACTCATTCACGATGGCCGATGCTTTTACGGGATATAACACCAATTCGAAAAAAGCGTCCCGTTTGTCTTCGGAAATCTGTGCAGAGATCTGCTCGGCCCTGTGAGCCAGCGACTTCCACTCGGAATAAACGCGATCCGCTTCTCCATCGTGAACGAGACTGAACGTCTCCGGCTCAAGTTGCTCCGGCTTTCGGCGGCTGTTGTATTGAGTGTATTTGGAGATGAGATCCGCAATCTCCGCAGCATGTTCGGGACCGAATTCGCGCGTTGCCCAAAGCTCAGTAAATTCCTGCAGGTTATCCTTACCCCATCGTTGAGGGTCCCGCGCGAAGCTGAGAAAGAACTCGATGGGAAACTCCATGGGCTTCAGATCCCCGACATTCACAATCCAAATACGATTGACGCCGTATGCGGTGGCGAGGTTCATCTGCTCCCACACTTTTGTAATGGAGTAAGTGTTCAGCCACTTATAAGAGCGAGGCCCCCCTACATAGTCGAAGTGATAATAGATACCCGCGCCGCCCGCCCGATTTCGTTCTTCCGCGGTAGGCAGCCGGCGGATGTTGCCCCAGTTGTCGTCGCTCCAAAGCAAAGTGACATCGTCGGGAACGCGCATGCCTTTTTCGTAGTAACCCTGGACCTCCTTATACAGTGCCCATACTTGAGGATTGGCAGCGATAGTGGGGGTCTGGTGGGCTGCGATGATGGCCCTCTGGTTGGCGACAATTTTTTCAAGCAACGCGACATCGTCATTCTCAAACATCGGCTTGTCGCCATCACCGCGCATACCCAGCGTGATAATGCTTTCGTAATTCTTATTGCGCTCGATTCCCTGCGCCCAAAATGTGTCGAGCACTTTGGAATTTGCCGTGTAATCCCACGGTCCCGCACCATGGCGCTTCCACTCCTGCTGCGCACGCAGCATCGGCTCATGGTGCGATGTGCCCATCACGATTCCATATTCATCGGCCATCTTTGGATTCAGGGGATCATCTTCATTAAACGCGCTGTTCCACATTGCCGGCCAGAGAAAATTGGCCTTCAGGCGCAGGAGCAATTCGAATACTTTCTCATAGAACTGATGATTGTACCCGCCGAATTTTTCATTAACCCACCCGGTCAGGGCAGGCGCCTCATCATTAAGAAAGATGCCACGATATTTGACGGCCGGCTCGCCTTCTACCCGGCGCCCTGGCAGGATGAAGAGCGCATCCTTGTGCTCGGCCGGAACGTCTGCCCACCAGTACCAGGGAGACACGCCGATCTGCTCAGAAAGATCGTAGACTCCGTAGATCGTGCTGCGCTTATCGCTGCCCGCGATGACCAGAGCGCGCCGCACGCCAGGCAGAGGATGGGAAACGACCTGGATTAAATTCGCCTCCCACTTGCCGCGGATCTCACTTACATCGAGCTTGCCTTCGCGGATGAGCCGGTCAATAGGAGCGCTCTTTCCAATCGTTCCAATGAACACCATGTCGCCGGAGAAGGATTTTCCATGGTCCATGAATGGCGGCGTGCATCCCGTGACACGAAAGATATCCGCCTGCAGATCGTGGGCTGCGCGCACCACACCTGGATAGTCGCCCGCATCCACATAAAACTTTGTAGCCCTTCCCTCACGCACCAGCGGAAAACCGCCGGCGACTGGCGCCGTCTGCACATACGGAGGCCGCCCCAAAGCGAGGCCGCGACTCGGCAGAAGCATACACAGCAGAAGTCCAAACGAGACCAGAGAACTGAGGTGGCCACAGTGAACAGCAAACGGAAATCGAACGTCGGAGGGAATAGAGGAGGGCATGAATGGCTCCATTAAGTTTGCATCACGAACAATATAGGGTTAGTATGGACCTGTCAATTCGGCAACGATGTGCAGTCTCGTTCCAGAAGGAACGCCTGGCGGCGAATTGTCTGTCGCAGAGTGTGTCGGCTTTCTGCGAGGACAGAGTGCCTCTTCGGCCATGTAGCAAGACATGATAAGCTGTGAGTTTTTGGATGTAGAGCGGAATTAATCTGTGTGGCCTGGGTTGCAGCAGCCTGCGACGCAGAGGAGAAACTTCGGTGCAAGAGCGACAGCATGCACGTGGCATGCGACACATCGATCTGACGGATGTTCAGCTTGCTTCCAGCGAGACAGCACGCCGCATCAACCGCGACATCGTATTGGAACTGATTCGGGCGAATCAACCCATTTCGCGTGCCGACCTGTCGCGCCAGTCCGGACTGCAGCGAAGCACCGTCTCTCAAATCGTGGAGCAACTCATCCGCGAAAAATGGGTATGCGAAGGCGCCGTCGCTTCTTCCCCGCGCGGACGCCGCCCAACGCTTTTGGGGCTGAACGAAGACCTGATGGTTATTGCGGTCGATGTTCATCCGAAACAGGCGACAATCGCAGCCGTCGACCTCAATGGACGCCTTCTCTCCAGATCGCTGGCGCCTCTCTCTTCCGATCCCGCGGCCTCTACCCGGCTGATTACCGACTGTATCGCTCGGATGCAGCGGACGCTCGAAGGCAAGTCGATCGAGGGCATCGGCGTAAGTCTTCCGGGCCGAATCGACCCAGCCACACAGCGCTTGATCTTCGCACCAAACTTGCGTTGGCCGGACTTCGATCTGAAAGGGACGATCGAAAAAAAGACGGGCCTCCCTGTGAACATGGAAAATGCCGCGACCGCCTGTTTGCTGGCGGAGCTGACCTTTGGCCATATCGACGGGATTCGCGATGTCGTGCTGATCACCGTGTCGGAGGGAATCGGAACAGGGGTCTTCGCGAATGGACAAGTGATCTCGGGCCATCACGGCCTGGCAGGTGAATTTGGCCACGTTCCGCTCGATCCCTCGGGCCCCCCCTGCGCATGTGGCCGAAAGGGATGCTGGGAAATCTTTGGCTCTTGCCGGGCGGCTCTCCGCTATTACAAGGAATTGCAGCCTAAGGGGCGGGCAGTTGAGTTCCAGGAACTGCTCAACATGGCGGAAGATGGCGATCAGTACGCCGCCCAAGCGCTCGCAAAACAGGCGCTCTACATCGGACTTGGCCTGCGGCCGATTATCGTTGGCCTTTCTCCCAGCATGATTCTGATTGCTGGCGATATTACCTCGGCATGGCACCGATTCGGCCCCATCATTGAGGAACAGGTTGCTGAGCTAATGTTGGTGGGCTTGCCTCCTAAAATCCTGCCCACACATGACGGAGACCTAGCCAGGCTTCGGGGCGCGGCAGCGCTGGTATTTCAGCGCAGGTCTGTACGCGAACAACTCCAAACGCCCCATCAGGGTTCGCCCAGGGCATCTCATCCCGCTAGCGACGAATAAATCTCACGAAGTATTCCCTGACACTATAACTCTCTGCCGGAGTAATCTCGTTCGCCATCGGAGCCAGAGACATAGCGAAGTAGTAAAAGACAGAGGATCAATCGATTCTCACTTTTTGGATGGGATGTTGCCCCGAGAAAAAGCGAAAGCATTCTTTATTGAAGAATAAATCGCTTTTGTAGGGCTCATTCAACCATATAGTTCGCATCAAAAACTAATATTCCAATTGAAGCTCGATGCTGTTTCGTCTTCTAACTACTTGTGCGGTAACGCAGCAATGCGTAAGTTTCGAACAGTCACGACTTCCCTTTCATGTTATTCATTGCTCAGAAAAATTCTGCATAAGTAGCGAGAAACTCCAGGCATGTTGTATCTCGCTACATTCCCCTGTCAAGAGAGCGATAACAATCCCCATTGGGGAGAAAGGCCACCCCATTTATCTTCGGCTGCTGACCGAGGAGCATGAAAAAAGATAGCTGCTGCATCTAGCCTCAACGCGCTCCTTCTTCCGAATACAGGACATTAACGGATCATGGACGTCGTTACAGCCGCGGACTGTGTCTCGGTTGTAATCTGTTCCATCGGCAACTCCAATGCAAAGACTGAAGCATTTCCATCATCTGCATGTACCCAGATTCCATGGAAGGCTGCGCGCAATTCGGGATGGAGTTGGAGCAGCGCGCTCATCAGTTCGGTCACCTGCTTACGAGCAGCCGGTGGATCGCGCAACTGTGCAGTCTGTGCGGAGTCAGGAGTGTAATGGACTTCGAGGTCAAGCGGACCAAGTTCGGTCGTGGTATCAATCGTGGTTATCTGAAAAGCCGAACCATGCGCGTCGAGAGCGAGCGGCTTCGCGTTTGGAAGGCCTTCAGGGCGAACCTTGTCCATCTCGCGCTGCAGCTTTTCCAAATTGGAGCTGGAGAGGAATTCAACCGGGTTCAATAGATAGGTAGCCAAGCGATAATAAAACCAGGCATTCCAATTCATGTTCTTCGCTGCGTAGCTACGTGCTGATGTCCAATACCAGACTCCGTCGTGGGCCGCCTCTACCATCGGCTTGGTGAAAAATCCCGCCAGCATCCAGTGGTTCTCCGTGGTCTGGGACAAGATCAGAGAAACTTGCTGGGGTTGTGGAACGCCTGTCGCATGGAGAATCGCCAATGCGTAGGAGCCGGGTGGAAGATCGGTGAAGTTCAACACCACGACCGGCGTTCCGCAATAGAAGTCTGTTCGCGGGGAACCGACCGGTTCAGCCGAAGCGTCCAGCGCGTAAAGATGATCAACCGTAAACACAGCCCCTTGTACCAGCGGCTTCAAGGTATTGATGGAGGAGGCAATCCCGTCGAAAGAAGCTGCCACCGCGGGAATCGTATTGGTGCGCATCGCCCCCACATCGCCACGCTGTGCATTTCCCAGCAAAGTGCGAGCCGTACTCGATAAAGCATCCCGCTGTGCAGGTGTCATTTGTGACTGGGTCTTGCAAGAAGCGGCTTCGGCATTCGGGAGCAGCAGCGCACCTGCATAAACCAGAAATAGCAGGAGAACAGATTGCCTCTTCACGGGTATCACAAACATGCTTGCAGCCTTTCGGAACGAGAGCTCGGTGGGAGGAACAAATGCATCGCCGATATATTAGTTATGATGCAAATAGAGGGACATTCGTCCCGATGCCGCCCGTGAGGATTTTCAATGTTACAGAGCCTGAGGTTATGCGGCGTAAAGAAAAGGATGCCAAATGGGGCCGTTGCAACCTGCTGTCTGTCTGTAGTTTGGCTCTGCTTCACGGTTGGCTGCCACGCTCAGGCTGCGCAGTCCCCTGCTCCATCATCCCAGGATCTACCTACAAAGGTAGTTAGACATAGGAAACGACCGGTCACTTCAACGCAGACGCGCCTCCCCCGTGTCAACGGGCATAACGATAAACCTGCAGAACAGTCAATCGCTTCCGAGCCGGCTATGCGGCCGGCTGTGGTGACCTTGAAAGACGGAGAGTTGACGGTGCGAGCAAACGACTCCGACCTCAGCCAAATCCTGAAAGAACTAGCCACCATTAGTGGCATGGCGATTGATGGCCTGAACAACGGCCCCCGAGTTTTCGGCGTCTATGGTCCGGGCAACTCGCGTGATGTACTAAGCGCTCTGCTTATCGATTCAGGCTATAACTACATCATGGTAGGCAATGCCGGCAGCGGCACGCCACGGCAATTATTGTTAACTCCGCGAAACGGCCAGGCGCTTGCACTGCCCGTTATCAATCCACATGCGAGTGTTTCCAGCGACGACGAAGACGACCAGCCGGCAACAGAAACAAGTCCTTCTACTCTAGTTCCACTGGGTCCGGGCGCTATTGTGCCGGCTCCGGCGCAAGATTCCTCCGAGGACGACAACCGTCGCGTTCAGCAGAATATGCAACGGCTGCAACACATGCACGAGCAGCAGCAGCAGAACGGCCCACAGTAGATCCAGGATTAAATTTGAGGACCAGAGCCTTTGTATCTTTGCGAATGGCTCAGACCATCTTTCCTTCCCCCGCCATATCTTCCGCAGGCACTTTCTCATTCACGCCTAAAAGATTGGAAGACACTCCTCTGGGCCGCATTGAGACAACCTTTTGTCAAATGCAGATTGGTTTTCCGGGATTCTTATTATTCTAGTTCTTCTTCCCCTCCGCATTATCACCTCGAAAATGAACGCGTCACCGGCTTTGAGATACATCTATCTGCAGATGAAATATTTACCAAATAATCGGACGAACGCCGACAAGTAAGTCGTGCATCATTTCCTGCTCAATCAGCTATTTTTTCGCAAGGGGAAGCAACTTTTTCCGGACATGAAGATAATTTTCACTCCCTGCAAAAAGGATGTCCAATCGTTCTACTTTTCTTTCATTTTCGCCAACACATCGGTTATAACCCCGGCGAGACTGTGTATTATTACCTCAGAAATTTCCTAATGTGTTGCCTGGGAGGTAAGAGGGGAAGAGTTGAGTAGAGAAGCTGAGCGGCTACGGAATTCTAGATCGTAATTTATGAACTTATTTTTTAGACAACCGTATCGCCGACTTCTACTCGTGCTCTTCGACTCAAGCCGAATTTCGGTTGGCAAACCTGCGGTGTCCTATGCCGCGGTAGCTACCGGACTATGACTAAAGAGGTTGCTGAGTTCTTCCGGTGTGTCGTGCCGTGTCGCTCAGACCAGCCCGTTTATCTGAACAAACGTACTTGGCTCTTCTGCTGCTAAAGCGCGGCGGACGGGTTCTTACGGACATTTTTGGCCCCACAGGCCCTAACTTACCTCAGAGGCACACTGATGAAGAAACTCTCTTACGCTATACTCCTTCTCTTGTTTTTTGTCGCCCCAGCTTTCGCAACCGTTGTGGTGAGCAGCCCATGGAACGGCGAGACCGTTGGCACAACCGTGCAATACACTGCAACTTCAACGACAACTACCTGTTCGAGAGGCGTAGCATCAATGGGCATCTACGTGGATTACAAGCTGCTCTACGTGGTAAATGGAACCACTCTAAATACGAGCCTCTCTGTGGACCCGGGCAATCACAACACGGTCGTTGAAGAGTGGGACTACTGTGGCGGTGCTACCTTCATTTCCATGGGAATTACCGTTAACAACCAGTCGGGTGTTTCTGTAAACTCGCCGGCAAACAATAGCACTGTGAGTTCTACAGCCAATTATGTAGCGACGGCCACGACCAGTTGCCCCAAGGGCGTAGCGTCCATGGGAGTCTATGTAAATAACCAACTCGTGCAAGTCCAGAATGGCGCAAAGCTGAACACCCAGATCAATCTCGGCGCCGGTAAACAGCACACGGTAGTGGAAGAATGGGACTATTGCGGTGGAGCCTCCTATACCCCGGTCGATGTTACGGTTCGGGGTGCCACTTCCTCTGGCAGTGTATTGTCTAACCTGCAGGCCAGCAGTGGATGGAATAGCTGGGGTGAGTTCGCTCCTCTTTACGATATTTGCACCTCATCGTGCTCCGGGGTCACTTGGTCGATGGCGCAGCATATGAGTTCTCCGTCCCTCAGTGGAAATGCAACTCAATTCAATATTGGTGGCACCACTCCCTATTCCGATATTCTCTGGTCGAACCCGGTAATTGGTCAAAACACGACACAAAATCTTCCCGATACAGGCCACACGCTCCTTCCCTCTCTGCATAACTTCACTTATGATGCCTATTTCTATGTAACCAATGCGGCAGTCACGCAGGTCATAGAATTCGACATCAGCATGTACATGAATGGCACCGGAATGATTTGGGGAAATCAATGCAATAACCTGGGTGGAAAGGTATGGGATATCTGGGACAACGTAAACTCGAAATGGGTTTCTACGGGAGTCGGATGTAATCTCATCAACAACGCCTGGAACCACGTCACCATTCAAGCCCAGCGGCAATCGGATAACACCCTTCTTTACCAGTCGATCACACTGAACGGTACAACCGCCAATCTTAATAAGACCTATGCTCCATTTTCCGTTCCGACGAGTTGGTGGGGAGTAACAGTCAACTACCAGATGGATGGAGATTACAAGCAATCTGCAAATACAACTTATCTTGATAACTTCAGCCTGACTTATTGGTAGAGCAAGGCTTCGTGTGCAGCAACCAACAGAAGCTGGAATCCTGCTGGTCTCTTACATATACTTATCTATAGAATCACAATACTGCTGGACGGGTCTGGGGCCCGTCCAGCAGTATCGATTCAGGACCATTCGATCGCGACGCAATATCTTTGCCATCCGCTATTTGAAGAGATGAAAATTCTCGGAGCGCGCGTGCTAGAACATCCCGTTTAACCTCATTGATCGGCTTCGGGGCAATAAGGGTAATGCCTCCGACCAACGCAGCCAAATCAAGATAAGAGCGACGGTTTATATAGAGAAATTCGAGCGGGTACTCTGGCTTTCGTGCGCGAGCCTGAATCGGATCTGCATCTAACAAATAGCTCACATGCGGTCTTGGAATCAGCTTCATGAGAAGACGGACATACGCCTTAATGGCCGGGTTATGTAAGGGCAAATTGGCGAGTTCGTCATAGATATAGCGGTCGAAAATTACAAGATCGGCACCGGAATGTAGGATTTTCTTTACCACATGCCTAGTCGATATGGCGTCCATCAAATAAAGGCATAGCCGCACTAAGGTCATGAACCATGACTGGACGTTCTTGTCTCTCCGATTAACCGGCGCCGCAGGAGTCCCAATTCCTTTTTCGCCTTTAAAGATGCGATGTCCAGCCGTCTCCCGAAAGCCAACCAGTCTCGCAATGTTATCCCAAAAAGTGATCACCGAGACTTGTCGACCTTCATCTTGCAGGCTCTTACGAAGGCTATCGATCTGAGTGCTCTTCCCTGCACCGTCAATCCCGGAGAAACTTACAAATTTGGCACTACTATTGTCTCTCAGTGTGCGCATCGCTATGCTCCACAGTATCTCTGAAAATCCTGTTGACCTGCTGTCAATGAGGTCGGCTGGAACTCCCTTCGGAAAGTGCCACCACAGTTCCAAGAGCCGCGCCGGCTGCCACGATCACACCAACCTTGATGAGGATCGACCGGGTACGCCGTTGCTTCGCAGGCGCAATCACCGCGCCTGCAGGCCGCGATGCGGCAACGCCGGAAGTCTTCTCATAAGGAGCAGCGGCAGTGCCTACAGGCTTCTGGAAATCACTAGTCTGCTGGGATTCTGGAGCAGGTTGTAGACTGCGGGCTGAAACCGCCTGATCGATAGCTTGAGAGCGCACGGCATCGGGGCTATCAGGATACGACAGCACCGGCATTGCCTCATCATCAGTTACCGTCGCCGCTTCACTTTTTCGATCTTGCGCCGAGCCCTGAGGAGCCACCGCACTTTGTTGCTGCTTCGGCCCTGTCTGTTGCGAGAAGGGCGTTGCCGCCTCCGCAGCCAGTGGTGCGATGAGCGAGATTATCAGATAGCATACAACTTGTCTTTTTGGCAAAATTTCCCAGATTCTCATGGCTTCCTCGATCCCGCGTAATACTTAGCTCGCCTTGAAATGATCACCAAGGGTGTTTATGCAGCATTCTCAGAAGTTTGCTCTGTACCTGCGTGACTGGGCATCAAAACATCCGGCGTCCTATATGAAGGAACTTGATGAAAGCTGGCCGCAGCCTCTGCTGTCGTATCATAGATCTCATATAAGCGATCTATACGAGCCAGTTCCAAGATAGCCTTCGATCCAGATGGGACAGCCGCAAGCTTGACATCGCCGTTCCGCTTCATGGCTTCCTCCAAGCAGCAGAGTAGCAAGTGAATTGTCGATCGGTCCATTTGACGTATCTTAGAGCAATCGAGCACGACTCCCGGGCGGTCGATGTTCATGTAACTCTCTAGTTCTTGAAAGAAGATTTTGGTTCGTTTTCTGTCCGCTGTTTCTGGCACTTGTTTTACCGTCACAGTGCGTACTCGATCTGTCATATCCTATCTCCACCTTTGATTCTGACATCGCGCCATCCGTGATAACTGCACAATGGTTCTGCAAAAAGCAGATAATTTTCTTTAAGGCTACGCAGCTTTTAGTTATCCGGGGCTTTGTAAAAGACGTGCAAGCTCTGCTTCCGGATCGCGCACAGCGTGCATCAGCACATTCCTGCCGTATCGAAAAAGAGTCATGAAATTCGTGTTATACCAGCAACATTCCGCCATGCGAGGCGACAATCCACAAAAGAACCGCAGCTTCTGCACTCTACTCGGAGACGCCAACATCGCTGCGACAAGCCGATGGTTTCCATCCAAAACAGTTAAAGGTTGCCTGCTGTTTACCCCAATTAGAAGCACAGCGCCAAATCCACTATCCTCCTCGCTAAGGTAGTCTCGAATTGCCGCAATTTTAGAAAGGAATGGAGCATCTACCAGATGTTGGTGAGTGCGCATGCGTTTGACCACTCCCGTGATTGAGAAGTTACCGCGGGCCAGCTTTCGCCACTGTGCGCGCGGAAAAACACGAATTTGATCAAGATCTGCATTCTGAACTTTGACTTCAAACCACTCTGTTCCGGCTGGGATCTCTTTCCATAGAGAAAGGTGTCGAAGGAATAGCAGCGCACGCCGCTTTGAATTTTCTGCAGCATCTTGGAGATTCGGATTTACCACAATCTCACGTAAGCTTCCCTGGTACTCCCGAAATGCTGAATTGCGGAAATCGCTCTTTAGAAACTCCGCAATGACCTCGTCTTCGGACACGCGCCGACTAATCCGTATCGGGCGATGGCTACCAACCCTTACCAGATCATTCGGGTTACTAAGAGAGTCGAGAAGAAATGGGAGTGCCACTAACACCAGAAGAACGACCATCAAAATAAGCTGCACCAAAATAACTTCGCGCAGCGAGGAATGGAAGCGGCAAATCGCTGCAACTAACAATCCACTGAATGCCAGTTGAACCCAGCTTGTATTGGCGATCTTATAGGACATCTCGAAAGTAATAATAACTACACTAAGGGAATAGATGACAGTGGTGGCTGCATAGAGCGCAAGAAGATAGGGAAGATCATACTTTCCACCTATAGCGAACCCCGATCCAAAAAAAGTTGTCCAGATGCCAACAGGGGCAATGCGCAAGCCTATGGTTAGAACGGACCCAATGCCCAACACCAACATCAGCGAAGTTGCAATGACCTTGAGATCCCTTCGTTCCTCGTCCCGAGTACCTGCCACCAACGGAAACATGCTATTAACCACCGCCGAGGAAAACGCATAAATCACGCGTCCCACCATCGCCACAGCAGCATACGATCCCGCAGCCGTTGCCGGAAAGAAATGCTTGACGAGCACGATGTCACAGTTATTGATGAGCACTTGACCGGCAAAGAACACCATTGCCTGGGATGTTTCACGGAATGCATATGAGAACCGCAGTGGATTCGAGCTATGCCCTGTCAACTTAGGCGCGATAGCAAAATAGGCGATGGCTACCGCGGCCGCGTTTGCCGCGATCACTCCGCGCACTCCGAAGCCCGTCAGGATCAGTAGTAGAGATCCACCAAGCCGAAGCACGCCCTCAAGAACAAGGTTGAAAGCAAATCCGCGAAATCCGTAGGTGCCCTGAATATAACCTCGGCGGCATCCAAGTGGGACATAGAAGGCCGCACCTACCGCAAGGAGTGAAACGAGAATCGAACTAGGCAAATTTAAATAATTCGCAATAGGTTCCCGAAACAAGAGCAGAGCTAAGGCAGCGATCACTCCGCATACCCAGGCTCCGTGATGGAAGCAACGATAGACGGCAGACTTTCTCTCGGGACTGCTCTGTAGTGCCACCACCTTTGCCGAGATGATCTGAAAGGAGAGTGTCACCGCTGAAATAAGAGTAAGAAGCGTATAGACAACTGTAGCGTGTCCGAAGCCCTTCGGGCCAAGGAAGCGGGCGACCACGATGTTATAGGCAAGATTTACTGCTGTTGCCAACCCTGATCCTGAAAGAAGTATCACGCTTCCGGAGACGATGCGGGCCTGTAGTGATTTCGTATTTTGAGTCAAGCCATTCGCCACGCTCTCGACGCTCCGTTTCCCACGCTAGAAATCCGCATCGGTTCTGGTATTTTGGCAACACTTTGTGGGATGCGGAAATAGCCATTCCGGCTGCTCACAATCGGTGAGCCGATAAATCAGGCGGTGTAAGATTGCAGGATTTACAACCAGAACAGGCTTGTTGCGCTTCTAAGTAGCTAGCCTATGTTCAATTATGCAAGCACTGCATTCCTTTTCCTTCTTTTACTGCCTCATGGATGTAGCGATCCGGGGCCATCTCCTAAGGTAAATTTGAGATATAAGGCCGTTGGTCCTGTTCCAGAGGTTGTGGCTCTCTATGAGGCATGGTTCGGACATCCAAAGCATATCTCCACCGGCTATTCTACCCAAGACCCTACAGTGATAGCCAAACAGATTCATGAAGCACAAGCCATGGGGATTTCCGCATTTGTAGTGGACTGGTACGGGGATCGGGAACCCTTCATCGATCGCAGCTATGCCATTATGCAGGCAACAGCAGCCAGCAAGAAGTTCCACCTCGCGATGATGTATGACGAGACGGATCAGGAGGACGGCGCTACTGACGAGACTCTTGCGGATTTCACCATGTTCCATGACACCTATCTATCGTCGAAGTCACCAGGAAATCAAGCGTATCTCACATACCAGGGTAAGCCCGTAATCTTCGTTTTTCCCAAAGGCGGCCATACGGATTGGAGCAAGGTTCGCACGTTGGTGAATAAGTGGCCCGTACCACCGTTCCTCATCTATGAAAATCTTCCGGGACCGTATGCAGACGCGTTTGATGGGTTTTATGCCTGGGTGAGCCCTGGGAGTAAGGGATGGGCTCCCGATGGCAGTAATTGGGGGGAAGAATATCTAAGTGAATTTTATCAAACCATGCAATCAAAGTATTCCGACAAGATCATCGTTGGCGGCGCATGGGCAAGCTTCAATGATAGTAAGGCCTCGTGGGGACTCAACCGTCATATCGCTTCGCGATGCGGTCAAACCTATACCGACACCTTCAATTTCTGGCATAGATACTTTGCGTCGGACAATGTTCCGCCATTTCTAATGATTGAAACATGGAATGATCACGAGGAAGGTACAGCAATTGAGGATGGTCTTCCATCTTGCAAAGCAGGAGATCAGAATCAGGTCTCGGTATCTCCCCCGGCAAAATAGAATTTTGTCGGGACAATTATTCGGCGCTCACTAATTTTTTCAAGTAAGTGCAGAAGCGTCTCGCTCAAAGTGCCGCTATGAGATGTTTAGAGCAAGTTAGATAAACACAGGGAAGATGAAAGATCCCTGCGCTTTTTCACTCTCAAATGCGCGCAAACTTTTTCGACACAGTACAACATAGACCATTTACCCAAGATCACTGGATAGAGCAGCATTCTGGCTCAAATGCATCAACATATACCTTAAGAGGCAGAAAGCATACATCCTCCAGTTCTCTCACTGGAGGATACTCTTGACCCTATGCAGCTTCAGAGCGAAGAATCGTTCTGGCGGCTCTGACCTCTTCTTCATTCTGTCCGCCTCCAACTTGAGTCCCGATCATTACCGCAGAGCGATGCACCTTACTGATGATGGAGATGGGTCTGCCACGAACTTCGTCATATACCCGCCCCAGATATTCACCCAACACCCCGAGGCATAGAAGGAGCAACCCACCCATAAAGAACACCGCAGATGCGATCCCGAAACCTGCGCAGGCAACTGCACTCTTTGACAAAAGCATCGAGAGTGCCAGAAGCACGGCCATACAACTCGAAAAACAAAATAGCGCAAAGCTGAGCCGAAGAGGTTTATAGCTGAAGCTTGTGATTGCATCCATTGCATACTTGATGCGGCTTATGAATGAAAGCTTACCGTCCCCGGCCGCTCGATCTTGGCGGTCATAGAGCACGACACTATTCTTATATCCCACCCATGCCCGCAAGCCAGGCAGATATCTGTTCCTCTCTCCCAAAGCATTGACCGAGTCTACGGCCTTTCGATCCATAAGACCGAAGATTCCAGCATTCAAGGGAATTGGATAGTCAGAGAGAGCGCCTAGCACTTTATAGAAAAGAGGAAAGAGTTTAGCTAAAATCTTACGGCGTTCCTGTCTGCTTCTTCTTACGGCAACAACAATCTCAGCACCATCGCGCCATGCATCGATCAATTGCGGCAGCACCTCTGGCGGATCCTGAAAGTCGCCATCCATCAGGATGACAGCCTGACCGCGCGCAGTCTGAAGACCAGCCGAAATCGCGCCCATATGTCCCCAGTTGCGAGATAGTTCTATCACGACGACGTGGGAATCCACGGTCTGCAATCCTCTGAGCAACTCCAGAGAAGAATCGATGGAGCCATCGTTTACGTAGACAACTTCCCATTGTGTGCCTGTGCTCTGCAAGGAGCTGGCCACAGCCTCATGGAACTGCAAAATTAGTTCCTCTTCGTTATAAATGGGTACGACCACCGAGATCATAGTGTCCACTCCTAGAAATTTTTCCTGATTTCTTCTTCTCCGACTGTTCATCATTACTAAGAATGTATCGTACGAGAGAGAAATTGAGAGATGCGTGCTTACTCCGAATCTGCCTGAAAGACGCGGACCCTCCATCGCACTTCGGCTGGGGTCAGGATGACAACATAACGGGCGTGCATTTGCTGAGTGGTTTGAACCTTGTCGTGATCTAGGATTTGCAATTCATATTCGACATTGTCAATTAGTTCGATGGATAGTCCTTCCGGTGAGTAAAAGACGATATGAACATCGTGCGCGCGATCCTGATACCGGGTACGAATACCAACTGCGGACTGTTGTCCGATTGTCGCGGCAAGTTTATCTTTAGCGGATCCGACAAAATCCCGATCGAGCAGATCTGTACGGTTCTGCTCCATGGCGATTCCTAGTGTCTTCCAAGACTGCAGATAGTCACGAATCACTGCCGCTGCCGTCTGGTCCTGCAAAGCACGCGGGCCCTGCAAGTTTGCGGGTTGCACGTGTACCTTGGCCTGAGCGGCCACAAAGCTCGAAGTGGCCGTGATGACGGAGCAGAGAATCAAGAAGCGTCTCAACATACTCACTTCCCTTCCCAGCGAATTTCATTTCCCAACACCACTCCGCTCGCAATGGAGATTCTTGCCCCGCTGTAGGCAGGCATTTCCACCTCGGCAATTCCGCGTTTGAGGGGCACGTCTACAGTAGACTGAGTGCCATTGTAAGTCTCTGTGAAGGTAACGACTGTTCCATCGGGGACAGCGTTTCCACTGCAATCCCGCACTGGATCCGTCACCAGATGAACATGCGATCCCGATTGGCTCGCATTCATCTTGAGTCCACAAGGATCGCCAGGTACCTGCCCGATTACGCGTAAATTTGAAATTCCACCCAGTCGAACAACAAACCTATCGTTGCCCTGCTGCGCGGTGGAATCAATCGTTGTCCAAGCCGCGCCTTCGTGCGTAATCATCGTTCTTGTCTGCACAGCGCCCACCGGGTTGGCCAACTCAAACGAGACTCTCATTGGTACCGTAACCAGATTGTGATAGGCATCGAAAACATATACCGCACCAGTGATACCATCATGCAATCCAACCGGAAGACGGGATGGCTTCGCGAGAAAACTTAGTTCTGCAGGCTGACTCGCAGCTATAACATCGAATGTTTTTTGCTGCCGAGAAGAGCCTCCTGCCAGAACGGCCAGATAGTAACCGGCATTGTAGAGCGATCCAGAAGAAAATAAAGCAGGCTGCCCCAACTGCACATCTCGTCTCACCACCTGCCCTGGACCTATGATGTATAGAATCGCCCTTCCGTTGCCACTACATTGAATCGAGAAAGACTTGCCTGCTTCAACGGTCTTCGGTACTTCAATACCCGTTCCTTGAGCCAAAACGAGATGCGTTGCCACTACGGCAAGGCTGGCTAAAAGAGCTGCTTTCCTAAAGGTCATTGAGACCCTCCAGAACTATAAGTCGCGATAACAGTGCGCTGGCTACTGACCTTTCGGGCAAGATCTTCGGGAATATGAATTTCAAATGGAACTGGCGTCTGAGGTAACAGAGCGTGGTCGATGTACTGATCCGCAACCCAGACCACCTGTCCACCTTTGTCGTAGAAGGTCCCAAGCACGTGCGCAACATTCACCACCTGGCCGCTCTGATTGACAAGTTTCCCTCTCAACGAAGCATCTGGGGCTGGAGTCAACTGCTGATCCTGGATTTCGATTACCGGATCTGCAGATGCTGCCACCAGGCTGGATAGAGGCGCCATGCGCACACTGCCGACTTGAGATAGGCCGATATCCGGGAACTTGATAAGAAAGGGTGTAACTTGCTTCGGCAACAAAAGGTGAGATATCTTGTCGAAACTCCCTTCGGTTGCAATGGAAGCTCCGCTTTTCGACTGCAGAGTAGCAGCGACAGTTACGTAGGCAGGCACTACATCTTCATTGAGAAGTTCACCGAGAATCACTAGCCCTTCAGCACGCTCAATAGGATGCATGTCCACAATACGTACGTGGGGTGCCTCCACGTCCTGTGCTCCCCAATCGTCCCCTGCACCGCGATAGATCACATCCCAGCGGAGGTAGTTCACAGGGATGACCTGCGGCGGCACGGTGGGCTCCTTGACTATCGGCCATTCCGGCTTCCAATGATCGCCATCTCTCACTACTCGCAAATCCCGTGTGCTTGTCGATATTCCAACAACAGTTGACCAATGTAACTTGAGCTCAACATCTGCCTCACGGCTAGAGGCATGGTGTGGTATTACTTCAAAGCTATCCAAGGTCGCATAAGTACGTAGACTCGGGTAGTATCCCGTAATGTCATGAATAAATTCTGACTCAGTAAATTGAGTCTTGTTACTCAGACTGGCATACGCCCTGTCCCAGGCTTGCAGACGGATTTCATCTCCCAAGCCCTGCACTGCCTCTTCCGGAGTCGATGACGAACCCAGCAGTGTTTCACTCCCTGCATAGGCAGACGCAGACGACACGGGCGATACGGTTCCAATCACAATCAGCGTCGCTGTAATGGCACCAAGAAGTGCAGCGAATAAACCTCCGCCTTTGCTCACGAGACCAGCCTTCCGGGGACGAGATTTTTATCGGTAGCGAAAGAACGCTCCTCACGGATCTCGACCCGTTGTTTGGTTGGGATCAGTACGACAAAAATTGCCAGTACGCTGCTGCCGAACGGAAGAGTCCCCCACAAGATCCCTTGCCAATGCGGCGGCATCTGTGGCGCATTCGCAGCCATAGCCGGTGGAACACCATCTTTGCTCCACACCTCAATTGTCTTGTCTTCAAGATCGTCGACTCTCCGCCATCCAGCAAACGAAAGGAGAGGATCGTAATATGGGTCTCTAACAAAGACCCACTTAAGTCCGTAATCGTCCGCGTGAAGCAACATCGCACGGAGAGCGTCGAGACCAGGCTTACCAAAATACTTTGAACTCGTGAGCGCACCTGCTCCATAGCGAGTCAGTTCCGGTAACATGCGCCCGGAATTCCATTCTCCGTCCACGCTGCTGGCGTCCGTCATGGTCGCCAGGCGTGCAATCTTGTTTCCGAATCCAAGTGTGATATATCGGTACTTGTCGTGGCCATCGCGATTAAGCCATGAAGCTACCGAATCAACTTTGAAGTCTTGAGCATCAGCAGGCCTATACGTAGCCCAGCCGACGGCGAGCGCACAACTGAAAGCCGCTAAGACTGTCAAAACCGCAACCGCTCGCATCCTAAAACGATCGACCAACTCCGACGCTAAAAGCCCAACGAATGGCAGCGCAAGCAGTGTCGCCCAATAACTGAAGCGTTCCATCGTGAGCACTTCAAAAGCGCGTCCCAATAGTAGGCGACCTACTGGAGTTGTCCCTCCGAGCCCCACAAGAAATGCTACCCAGAAACCAAGCAGCAATGGACGAAGCCGAGTAACCGCAGCGCCCCGCACGAAGATGAAGGGCAGAGCTAGAATCAGTGCGCCATAGGGGACGATGAAGTAGTTGATGCCCCACTGGGGACTTAGGATGTAATTTGCCCGGCTGGGATGGGGAATGGGAGTTTGTGTAACCGGATAATGGATAAGTGCGATCCAAAACGGTAGAAGTACGACCGCAATCGCTACGCCTACCACCGCCGCAATGATTGCGGTGCGGGCGAAAAAGGCGGGCATCGAGACTGTCTCACCATCTTCGCGATCAAGAAGGACCAATGCGAGAATGGGCAAAGCAAAGAAGAACGATCCAAAGAGGAGAGTGGCGTGGTGAGCGGCCGCAGCAGCAGTAAACAATACACTCGCTTTTAGGAATGACTGCCATTTACCGTGGCGAATCCATTCGAACAAATAGGGCAATGCGTTCAAATAGATTGGCGCAGCAGAAGTTGTTCCTAACTGCCCGGCAGAGTAAACCAGGAAGCTTTCCGAACCAAGAAAGACGCTGGCTAAAGCTGCAATCGATGCAGCACGCACGTTGACCCACAACAGAGAAAATCGGTAGACACCCAGTGCCAAAAGCAAGATGGCTGCAAACTGCACAGCCATGTACGCCATATCGAGACCGACGATCCTCGATATCAATGCAACCCATTGCTGTGGGAGTGGCGGATAGGTGGTCTGCGAGAATCCCGCATACCATTTCGAATTCCATGGAGTAAACCAGTGATGGACATAGTGTGAAGCAAACAGAATGTGAAAATTCGTATCGTACGATTTCAGCGGCAACTTCATCAGCAAGAGCGGCAGATGAACGACCACCGCCGCTAACAAAATAAGGCTAAGAGGTATGGGCCGGGGTGATGATTCAATCGACTCGGCTCTCTGCATGTTTTCCCCCTACGAACTACGTAGGATTCCCGAATTTGCAGTGCGGTTGCTTATCGGCCCAGGCATCCTTTTTCATAAGCTCCAAATGCGCGATATTTCTAAAAGTATTGATAGAGCCAACATTAAATGTGGTTTGCGAATCAAATCTTTCAACATGAAGCTCCACCTGGTGACCTCTTGATTGCTAGACTTGGTATTCTGAAATTTGCCTGCGTATTCGCATCCGTCGCGGTTGCTTGCGTCGTCAACGCACAAACCTATCAAGTGGGACCTGACGCTTCCAAGACTCCACAGGTTTCCACCAGCCAGGCTCCCTCTTGGGGCCAGCCACTGGGTTGGGGATCGAACATTCAGAACGCTCGTCTCGCCCGGGCGGCACAACTGGCACTGCAGCACGGGGACCATGCGCTCGCACTCGATTATGCACAGCGTGCAGCGCAAGCAGCACCTAGTGATCCTCAGCTATGGTTTCTACTTGGCTACGCAGCTCGACTCAGCGGAAAGTTCCAACAGTCGATCGATGCCTATAATCGCGGCCTCCGGCTTACCCCTTCCTCACTGGACGGACTTTCTGGTCTAGCACAAAGCTATAGTGCTATGGGTCGAACTGACGAGTCGGAGCGACTGCTGAAGCAGGTAATCACAGCAGACCCTAAGCGAAAAGACGATGCACTCCTGCTCGGCGATCTTTACATGCGCTCGGCAGACTACGCTGGCGCTATTGAGTGGTTAGGCAGAGCAGAGCGGATCCACCCTGGCGCCCGCTCGGAATTATTGATGGCCATTTCCTATCAGCATCTGAAGCAAATGGATCTTGCAAATAGATATCTGGATATGGCAAAGCGACGCGACCCCGACAATCCCGATGTTCAACGCACATTGGCTGGATACTACCGAGAGAACGGAAGCTACGCAGAAGCCATCGCCGCGCTCAAAGCAATCCACAATCCAAGGCCGGATGTAACCGCAGAACTGGCATACACCTATCAGCTCAACGGGCAGTTGAGTGATTCTGCGAAGTTATACGCACAAGCCGCAAATGCAATGCCGCGGGACCTGGGGCTGCAGCTTTCAGCAGCACAGGCAAAGGTGGCTGCTGATTCGATCAAAGAGGCTGATGGATTTCTTTCGCGGGCGGCCGCCATCGACGCCAGCTCTTATCGGCTGCATGCAATTCGCGCAGAGATCGCGCAATTTCGAGATCATGATAATGAAGCTATTCAGGAATACAGCGCAGCCTTGGCTAAGCTGCCTGAGAGTCCCGCGGAGGGGCCTCTATATCGTATCCAATTGCACATGGATCTGATGGCGCTCTATCAGAACATCTCTGATACGAGTTCTGCTCACGAGCAACTTGCAATCGCACAAACCGAAATTAGCGGATTGGGCGACGGGCCGTCGAATAGACCCCAATTTCTGCGCCTGAGATCTCTCGTCAAGATGAATGCGGGCGATCTGAGCGGTGCGCTGAGCGACATCAAAGAGGCTCTCGCAACAAACAGCCACGACAGTGACAATCTGCAGCTAAATGGCGATATCTTAATGAAGCAAGGCCGTATCGATGAGGCCATTGCCACATATAGGCAAATCCTCGCGATTGATGCCACCAACCGGTTCGCACTTATTTCGCTTGGTTATGCATCACGCGCAGCGGGACGCGATCTGGAAGCGGAAAACTATTTTCTTCGCTTGGAACAGACGAATCCTTCGCTCTACGTGCCTTATCTCGCACTTGGCGATCTTTATACAACTCGTCGCGACTTTACAAAAGCACAGGCCTCCTATAGCAAAGGATATGAATTAGCGCCAGCAAAGCCCTTGATTGTAGCCGGCGGAATGAACGCTGCGATCGAAGCACACGATTTGAATCTGGCTGCAATTTGGCTCGGACGCGCCACAGACGAGATGGCGCAGGAGCCTCAGATTCTACGGGAGAAGGAGCGCTATCTGAGCTTTGAAGGACAATATCAACAGTCTGCCGATGTTGCACAACAGGCCATCAAGGTTCTGCCTCACGATAGAGACGTGGTTGTGTATTTCGGATACGATCTTCTTCATCTTGCCAGGTATGATGAGTTACTCGCTCTTACTTCTCAGTACAGCGGCGTGTTTCCGAAAGAAGCTGATATTCCCCTCCTACAGGGCTATGTACATAAGCACAACGGCGCGCTTGACGAAGCAAGCCAAGACTTTACCGAAGCCCTGAGGAGAAACCCCGAAGTCGTTACTGCCTACGTGAATCGTGGATACGTGCTGAACGATCTACACAAGCCCCAGAAAGCAGCACCTGATTTTGAAGAAGCCATCAAGCGAGAGCCTGACAACGGAGAGGCACATCTGGGGCTCGCTTATGCGGACCTTGATTTGCATAAGCCCCAGGCGGCTCTACGGCAGACGGAATTTGCAGAGCATGCACTGGGCGACTCGCGAGACATTCACCTGATCCGCGCCACCGCTTACAGCCGGGAAGACATGCTGACGAAGGCCGCCACTGAATATAAAGCGGCGTTGAAATTCACGCCTAATGATGGAGCACTCCATCTCGGGCTGGGAAATATATTCTTTGCCGAGAGACGTTGTCACGATGCGATCGGCGAGCTTGTAATTGCAGAGAAACTCTCACCAGAAAATCCAGGTATCTATGCGTCGCTTGCTCGCACTTACGCAAACCTGGATGACCGGGATCAGACACTGCACTACGTGCAACTTGCAGAGGAGCATGTCCTGTCAGCGCCCCTCTCGTCCAACAGATCGGCATCGAGCCTGAGTGAAATATGGGTCTCCATTGGAGAAGCCCTGAGCACCATTGGAGATCAGAAGGCGGCCATGGAGCGTTTCCAGAAGGCCCTTGCGGCACCGGGCAGCGATCGCGTAGCCGTGCGCCTGGCCATTGCGCAACTCATGTCTCAACAAGATCATCAGCAAGACGCGGAAAGGCAGATTGCACTGGCCATGATGGAATCTGAAGGAGGCGAGGCCGAACCTCCTACCGGCAGCCAGTTCATCGCAGCAGCCGACGTATTTCGCTTAATGCACGACTACCAACTTTCAGATACCTATCTTCAACACGCCAAGGCTGCAGGAGCACCCGACGCCGAAGTAAGAATAGGCCTGGCCAACAACTACTTAGCGCTGGGAGATACGGTGAGGGCTCAGGCCGAGCTTTCTGCAGTTAAAGCAGCTTCGGATGATGTGCCGGGATATCAATATCTGTTGGCGGAGGCTAATGTCTACCGTCAGCAACATCACAGCGCCCAGGCGCTCACCTCGTTTGCGCAAGCTTCGAATGCGGAAGGCGAAGATCAAACTGCCGAACAAGCTCTGCTGGAGGCAGGTGCCGACGAAGGTCTGCGCATCACGCCTGCGATAAGCCTGCTGTCTGACTTTTCAGTAGCGCCTATCTTTGAAGATACGACGGTTTACGTCCTTGACGCCAAACTGGACGCACCCTTTGCCGTACCAGCTTCAGACGTATTCCTTCTTCCCCCGCCACGTTCGTCGATTCAAACACAATGGACTGGGGCCTATCATCTTCATCTCAACGATCTTCCCACCGCGAGCGGATTTTTCCAGGTACGCAACGCGCGGGGACAAATATCTGTGCCCAGTACCAACTCAATTCAGAACCGCGATACCACGGACTACGCCTTCAATTTTGGATTGGATCCGACCGTACGCCTTGGCAACAACGTATTAACTTTCAACGGCGGAATCCAGGAAACAGTCCGCCGCGACTCTCTAACTCCTGTTCAACTGAACCAGAACCTCTTCCGCGTATTTACATACTTATCAACGAGCTCATTTTTCAATGTACTCTCGGTCAATGGCTATTTCATCCGGGAAACGGGCCCCTTTACCGAAAGCGATCTGCATTCGACGGCTTTGAGTGGCTCAATCAACTTCAGGGTCGGGGCCCCCTGGGGAAAGACCGCCCTCCTCACTGGTTGGGGAATGAACGATCAGCAATTCTCGCCCGTGAATTACGAAGACTACTACACCTCTTCGTATGTGGGTATCGAACGGCGTTTCTCGGAGAAATTGAATATCAAAGCAATGATTGAGGATTTGCGTGCATGGCGCGTGGTTGGCGCAAACTCCGGAATTGCGCAGAATCTTCGTCCAGCCGAAACCGTAGACTTTGCCCCCAGTCATAGCTGGAATATCCAGTTCTCTTCCGCATACTCAAGCACTAGAAGTTTTCATGTGTACGATGCGGTTCAAAATAGTGTTTCCGTCTCCTATGCGCGGCCGTTTCGCCGCAAATTCAACGACGATTCTGGCGAAGTTATGCTGCAGTACCCCATACGCTTCTCTGCCGGCTTGCAAGAGGAAACTTTCTTCAACTTCACAGGCAGTCAAAGTCAACAGTTCAGACCTTACGTACGAATCAGCCTATTTTGAAGCCGGAGTCCGACCATGAAAATTTGTTTAGTTGCCACCTTCCCCCCCAGTGGACGCCAGTTGAACGAGTATGCATTTCATATTGCACAGGAATTGCAGACTAATCCCGATGTGGAATTGATTGTTCTTGCGGACGAGTTAACCAACTATGCATTTGCGACCGACGAAAATGGTCACGCGCTCGAAGTTCGGGAACAACCCGAACTGCCAGGCTTTAATGTAATTCGCTGCTGGAAATTCGGAAGCCTGTCGACTCCAGTGAGCCTATTCAACACGATCAAGAAGTTGAACCCCGATATCGTATGGTTCAACCTTGTCTTCTCTAGCTTTGCGACTCCGGAGAACCCTTTTGCAGCATTCGCCGGGCTTTCTATCCCTGCGCTGACACGCGCTGCCGGCTTCTACACGCATATCACCTTGCACCACATCATCGAGCATGTTGATTTTGCCGCCGCAGGAGTACAGCGCGAAAAGCTATTTCGCATCGGGACCGATTTAGCCACTAGGGCATTGCTTAAGGCTAACTCGGTTACCGTTTTACTGCCCGGCTACCGCGAAACCCTGATTACAAAATACTCTGCCCGAAATGTCTTGCTCGGCACGCACGGAACATTCGCATCTGCTCCTACCCCTCCTGATTTCACAAAACGCGGCAAACCGGACCTGCGTATCTTGGCGATTGGCCACTGGGGGACCTATAAGCGCCTTGAGACACTGATGAAGGCCTTCCCTGCTGTGCTTGAGAAAATTCCAAACGCCAGGTTGATCGTTGCAGGAGCCAATCACCACACAAAGGCCGGATATTGGGAAGCCATACGTGAGGCGCAGCCATCGGCGCTGCCCATAGAATTCCGGGGATATGTTCCTGAAGATGCTATTCCTGAGCTCTTTCAAACGACTTCCGTCGTAGTGATGCCCTATGATTCCGCAACTGGATCGAGCGGACCGGCCCATCAGGCATGTGAGTATGGAGTCCCGATTGTGTGCGCCGATATCCCAGACTTCAGAGGAATGGCTATGGATGAAGATATGGCCATTCGCTTCTATAAAGTAGGCGATTCGAACGATCTTGCCGAACAACTTATTACCATTCTTCAGTCTCCAGAGATGCAGCGGCAAATGGCAGAGCATAACTTCGCCGCCGGGATGCGGATGACCATGAGCAGCGTTATAAGAAACTATCTCCGCTGGTTCGAACTCAATCGGTGTAAGAGAACGATATGCAACGCTGGGAATTTTCCTGAGAACCGTCCACTCTGGCTCCGTGCTCTGCGCACGAGACAACTCTCCCCTTCATGGAATGTGAATCCCCTTCACCACGCTGACGCCACAACCAACCACAAACCTACCCGCATTCCTAAAGAGATGTTGGAGTGGAATTCATCGAGCGCTTCTCACAATCATCTTAGGCGCAACGAAGACTGACTATTGCGCCGTATAAGCAAGGAGAGAAATCTTCTTGACCGATGCAGTTGCCCATAAGCATCTCTGCTGAGGATATGTGTCATCTAAATAAAAGGATATCGAAGTGGATGGGGTCTGCTGAACCGTCGACATTCGTAATGAATCGTCGCAAACGCAATGGGTATTGGATCTAATAATTATCTCGATCAATACAACAGAGTAAGGAACTAACGGTGACAGGTACTTGCTTGGTTATGGTTCATCTGTCCACGGAGCTTCTTGGACTCGCGTGCTCCCTTAACAAGAGATAACAAGGAGAACACCTTGACTACGGTGCGCGTTTCCAGATGTCTCTGCCAATTTCTCTCCTTTGTTTTTTCCGGCCTGTTGCTGCCGGTACTTTTCGTCGGATGTGGAAGCTATACTGTCGGCTCAGGTGGAACATTGGCGCCACCAACGGTGACTCTCACCGCCAGTCCTACTGCGATCGCCGCCGGAGGTTCCTCTACTTTAACCGTAATTGCCACCAACGCCACTCAGGTGACTATAGCGGGAACAGATGGCAGTAGCTATACTCTGCAAGGCAGTGGTGGAACTCAAGCGGTCAATCCGACTGCGACGACCACTTATACCGCAACTGTAAGCGGAGTGGAAGGCAAGAATTCGGCAGCCATTACTGTAACTGTCGGCACAAATCCTGTACCCACAGTCACGATCACAGCCGCACCTTCTTCAATTGGCGCGAGTGGCTCTTCCACCTTAACAGTGGCGGCGGCCAACGCCACTCAGGTGACCGTAGCGGGAAGCGATGGCAGCACCTACACGCTGCAGGCAAACGGAGGAACTCAGTTAGTCAGCCCGGCCGTGACAACCACATACACGGCCACTGCAACTGGTTCTGGAGGAAATGCCTCAGCAAACGTGACAGTGGCCGTCTTGGCGGCAAATCCGGCACCAACAGTTAGTATTACCGCCAAGCCTGCATCGATCAGTGCGGGTAGTTCTTCCATTTTAGCGGTGACGGCCAGCAGTGCCACCCAGGTAGTCATAACTGGAAGCGACGGCAGCACCTATACACTGCAGGCGAGCGGTGGAACACAGGCAGTTACTCCAGCGGCGACGACCACTTATACTGCAACTGCGGCCGGATCCGGTCTAAAGGCCTCGGCCAGCGCAACCGTCACGGTCACACCCAATCCCCCACCTACCGTTGCTATCGCAGCTACCCCGGCTTCTATCGCTCCGGGAAGCACCTCCACTTTGTCGATAACAGCCATCAATGCTAAGCAGGTGACCATAACTGGAACGGACGGCAGCACCTATACGCTGCAATCCAGCGGCGGAACACAAACGGTCAGTCCCACTGTAACCACAACTTATACGGTGGCAGCCACAGGAAATGGAGGCACAGCTTCAGCCACTGCGACTATAACCGTCACATCGAATCCAGTTCCTTCCGTCAGCATCACGGCGAATCCGACCACCGTCATCTCAGGAAATTCATCTACCCTGACTGTAACTGCGTTCAACGCCACCCAGGTGACGGTAACCGGGACAGACGGCAGTACGTATACGTTGCCATCTTCAGGCGGGACGCAGACGGTTATCCCGGCAAACACGGCCACTTACACAGCGAATGCAACGGGCACAGGAGGATCTATTTCGGCAAGTACCACGGTAGCTGTAACTCCTCAAAGCGGCCTTCAATCCGTCGATCACGTTATCTTCATGCTGCAAGAGAATCACACCTTCGATAACTATTTCGGCATGTTGAATCCGTACCGCAAAGCGACCGGGTGGAACATCGGAGACGATGGAACAGACTACGAGGTCGATGGTATTGACGACAAGCTAAGCACGATCACAAACGTAAACGATGAGAACACCAGCTATCCTCTCTTCAAGTTCACCAGCACCTGCATCGACGACGAAAGCTCCGATTGGCTCGCCAGTTTCGGCGATGTGAACCGCTACGACTTCACAACCACTCGCCCCATTTTGATGGATGGCTTTGTTCACAATGCCGAGGGCTACGCAAAAAGTTGTGCCGCTCCTGGGGCAGGCGGTAGCTGTGCCGGCAATTTCACCGACCTTGCAGGCAAGAGTTCCATGGGCTACTACGACCAGGGATTTCTGAATTATTACTACTACATGGCTTCGCAATTCGCCTTGTCTGACCGCTGGTTCTCGCCGGTAGCTAGCAAGAGCATCGACAATCGCATTGCGACCTTCACTGGTGGCACGACCCAGGGCCTCGTGAAAGATCCGGGTGGTGACGACCATCTTACACAACTCGACATACCGAATATCTTCCAAGAGCTTGATCAGGCAAGCATCTCGTGGAAGATCTATTACACGGTAACTCAAGGATTTTGCCTCGAAGAAGATGACTGCCAAGGCACCGGAAGCGCAACTTATCCGGCTACGGATTTCTCCAACCTGACTTATTCGTATCAGTATTTATACGAAAACCAATATGGGGCAGCGTGCACGCCACCGACACAACCGTCCAGCGTAGTCGGGGACGCCTCCAACTCATTCTGTATCGATACGAACCATATCGCGCCTCTGTCCACTTACTTTAGCGACCTAAGCAGCGGCACACTTCCAAGCTTTGCATTCATCGAGGCTGGATATGGTAACAATGACGAGCACCCTGGATCGGGTCAGTCGATCCTGGAAGGTCAGGCACAGGTATCCAATATCGTGAATTCGTTCATGGCGAGCCCGGCGTGGAAGGATTCCATTTTCTTCCTCAGTTATGACGAAGGTGGCGGGCCTTATGACCATGTGCCGCCGGTGCCAGGCCACTCAAACGACAAAACCGACGCATCCCTTGGAACGATTCCGGATATCTCGCCGATTGCCGTGAGCCCCGACAATTACAATCCATGCGTGCCCACGGACGGCACACCCACGCTCCATTGCGATCTGGCATCAAGAGACCCCGGTGCTACTCCAGGCGATGCTGCGGCCGTTCAAGGTTTTGGCGCCCAGCTTGGCTTCAGATTGCCGAACATGATCATCTCGCCATTCAGCAAGCGGCATTATGTGTCGCATACACCAATGGACCACACAGCCGTGATCAAGTTTGTCGAAAGCCGGTTTATCGGTAAGGGTGGCTCGGCACACCTGACCGCACGCGATGCCGCACAGCCAGACCTCTTGGAATTCTTCGACTTCAACACGATTCCATGGGCTACGCCACCAACTCCGCCCAGTCCGGTCACGGCTGAATCACTCGGCTATGATCCCTGTACGCCAACCAACGTGGGACCGTAAGGTCCCCTTCCTCAAATCAAACATCCAACCCTATTGGTTCATTGGGTGACCATAAGTGCTTCCGCCGTGCCTGCGGGTCAAGTGCCAATTTTGTTGGCATTTGATCCGCAGGCATATTGCAGTTTTATTTTCAAGCAGACGACCCAATGTCAATTGCTAAGCGATAACTTCGTATGGCCGCATCATGTCGTTGTCTTCATGTTCCAACATATGGCAATGAAAAACATACCTGCCAGCGAATCCGTCGAATCGCACAATAATTGTAAGCACATCTCTTGGATTGACAATCGCCGTATCCTTCCACCCCGCCTCGTTTGCAGCGGGCGGGCGGGGGCTACCCACAAGTTCTAAACTGCCGTTACGAAAGGTCGTGGGATTGAATCCTTGACGTTGAAGGATTTGAAACTGTACTAGGTGCAGGTGCATCGGGTGAGCATCGTCCGTAGTATTAATGAACCGCCATTTCTCCACACTTCCAAGCTTCACAAGTTCAGTAACTGCTTCATCGTAGTCCTTACCGTTGATTCGAACACCCAATGAATGTCCCTGATCGTCCAACTGCTCAGCCAGCACGAAATCTCTAGTGGCGACGGAATCGGCTTCATGCAATTTCTCAAAGAAAGACTGCGTCGCCATGTCAAAAACTTGAGTCTTGCCAGAGAGTGGACGCGTTACATGAAACTGCATCAACTCGTACAATCTCTCATGGTGCATATTGGCCATTTCCCATCCCGGATATGGTGCCGCGGCATTATTGGATAGTGTGACGCTCTTGCCTGACAGCCCGGAGAAATCGACAATCAGATCGGCGCGTTCGGCAGGCCCAAGCAATACCCCGTTCAATGCGACAGCGCGTGGAAGAAGACCGCCGTCGGTTCCGATCTGATGAAAAGGAACAAGCGAAGGAATATCCGTAGGCCCTTTCGCGAGATTGAAAAAAACATTGAAAAACCTTGAGTTTGCGCCATTCAAGATACGGAGGCGATAGGGACGCGGTTCCACCTCAAGGTAAGGATAGATAGCGCCATTCACGACAGGCAGATCACCAAAGAACTCCGGCCCCCAGGTTCCTTGGGGAAGCTTCAGGCCATCCTCGTGCGTAGGTGAATAGACAAGTTGTCCCAGGTCGTCAAGTGTGCGGTCCTGCAAAAGCAGCGGGATTTCGTAATCGCCTGAAGGAAGATTAAGAGCAGCCTCTGTGTTATCGCGCAGAAGAAAGAACCCAGACAAGCCTGCATAAACATTCAAACGCGTGATGCCCAATGCGTGATCGTGATACCAAAGCGTTGCCGCCACCTGATCGTTAGGATAGCGATAGTGTGCCATCTGCCCCGTCGCGAACCATTTCTCAGGCAAACCATCGCTCTCCGACGCAGTACGTGAACCGTGAAGATGCGGCACTACGCGGACCGCCGGAGTTGGAGGCATTGCCCCGTGGATATGCGGATCGATCGAGAAGATATGCTGTGAGGGAAGATGATTTTCCCACTGGACTTCAATTGCCCGGCCACGGAACGCCTCAATTGTGGGACCAGGATAATGGCCCTCATATCCCCATAGTCGCGTAGGCGGAAGTTGCGAATGTAGCTGCTGCTTAAATTCCAGCATTCGCACATGGAAGAGAGTCTCATCCTTATGCTGCGCATACGGTGCCAAACGTTTTGGAATCGGAAGCGGATCGATATATCTCTGCAGAGAGTTAGGAGTGCGATATGCGGAAGAAACGGGTGGATTGCCCTCTGTTCCGCCAGCTTTCGCCTGCTCTGCGAGAATTAAGGCTGGTACTGATGTCATGCATAGCTTGATAAATTTACGTCGACTCGTTGAATCCATTCCACCTCGAACAGTGCTGCCTAAGCTTGAATCCCCAGTTCCGAATTGACTGACCGGCGCACGCAACATTAAAAACACATTGTCGCCACAAGAGCCTGATGCAACCTCAAGCCTATCCTGGCATGACCGGCCTTTTCAGAGATTATCTAGATCATAGCCGGTAGGCGAGGGCAATCACAATACTTGTTTATCGGGATATGGAAGACACGGGCAGCCGAGGAAGGACTTCAGTGCTGCCTAAAACGCTAGACGCACTCAGGTCGAAAAACATCTAATTAGCTGTGACCGCGCTGGCCACATACCGGGAGCCATCAAAGTTTGCGTTCACCGTGATGCGATCTCCCTGATGGAGAGCGTGACTCATCGGCAGGCGGGATGAATCAAAGAATACTTGGTAGCTTTTATCGTCACGAGGATCGATTAGAACCAGTGATCCGGAGTGCAGATCGACAGAAGAAACATTCCCACTAAAGATAAATGCAGATCCAGGAACGGCAAAGATTGTGATCTGGCTTGCAATGCCTCTGCCTCGCTGATCAGGTACGAACTTGACCGCAACAAGAGAACCTTTGACAAGATCGGTCAGTCCGGACTGTGCAGAGGCGAATGTACCCTGTCCCTCGCGCTTGACGGACGTTTCTGATGAGACAAGCAACTTGATGGGGTCACTCGATAGCGCAGAACTTACCATCAACTCACCAGTGGAAGGGGTGTAGCTCAGCACCTGGCCTTGAGCATCCCCCGCGGGCGATTGCGATAGCATGTGGATACTTAGAGCAAATATGTCGGTTCCATCTAGTACGGTCTGGATCGAGGCGTGATCTTCCGAATGTAAATCGCGCAAAGGGATCTTGACCCCATCGCGATAAACTTGGGTACGTTCGTCAAACAATACCTTCATGGTTTTTCCACCAAACACCTTCAGTGTGAATTGATCCCGGACAGGGTCCACAGCGCGGATCGATCCGCCGATCACCGTGCTCTTTCCCCGTGGCGCAGTTGGCAAGGCAGGCAGACCACCCGAGGTGTCCTCGGCCTTTAGCGCTGACTGTACACCTACGTCCTGATGCGACTGGGCAATTGCCGTAGCCCCCTGAAAACTCGCCGCACACACGAGCACAATTGCTGCAAGAACACGATCCATGGATACGCCTCTATCAATACAGTGAGTTTGTTCGACAATCTATTTTGATGATGCCAAGTGGTTCCCGGTGGTCTGGAATTGCCATTGTCTGTATGAAATTGCTATATGGGCCAGCAAACCCGGCTCACCGTTCCGCATCGAATAACTATGTCCAGGTAATTTGATTACTTCACAGCATTGGACAAGAAAGCAAAGTGAACACAATGTCTGGGACAGCACACAGGTTTTATGCAGTCGTTGCAGTTCTCGCAACCTTGGGATGTCACGATGCCTGGGGACGAGATCTGACAATTACTCTTCCGCGGCACAGTGAATTGACGCCTGTGCAGCGCCTCAATCGAGAAGGCGTTGACGCTGTACGAAAACATCGGTACGAAAAAGCGGAAGGATTCTTCTACAAAGCATATCTCTACGACCCCGCTGATCCCTTCACTTTGAATAATCTGGGTTATATTTCCGAGCTACAAGGACAACTGGAGCGTGCCCATAAGTTCTACGAACTCGCCTCTGAGCAAGGTTCCAACGCCGACATAGACTTGAGCAACGCCAAGCATCTTGAAGGCAAGCCGATGAGATCCGCATTTGAGAGCCTTCAGGATATTCCCATGCGGGTCAATCGCATGAATGTGGATGCGATGTCTCTTCTTTCGGAGGGCAGAGGTTTTGAGGCCGTGACCCTTCTGCAAAGAGCTTTCGCTCTGGACAAGCAGAATCCTTTCACTCTCAATAATCTCGGAGTAGCTAATGAAGCGATCGGAGATTTCGAGAATGCACTGAGATACTACGAAGCCGCGGCCGAATTACATTCAGCCGAACCGGTTGTCGTTACCCTTAATCGCTCATGGCGAGGAAAGCCCCTAAGTGAGATGTCCGCGGCAAGTGCTAAAGGCCTGCGGGAACGGATTCAGAAGATGGGCCCTGCAGAAGCACGGGCCGTCACCCGCACGATGCATGGAGTTTCTGCGGTCAATCAAAATGACTGGACCACGGCACGACAGGATTTTCTTGAGGCATATTCGCTCGCTCCCGACAGCGCATTCTCCCTTAACAACCGTGGGTATGTAGCGGAGAAGGATGGCGATCTTGAAACGGCTCAGTTCTTCTATGACAAGGCTCGGAAGGCTGGCGACTCAAATGCCCGCGTAGGACTGGCGACCCAACATGCAGCCGAAGGAAAGAATCTTTCTGAAGTTGCAACGGACAGTAATCAGAAGGTCGACGGTGAGCTTGATAAATATAGCCAGCAACGCCGCCGAGAAAGTGGCCCGATTGAATTGACACCTCGCAATAACACGCCGGAGGGAACGTCCGAGGTGCCCCCGGAAAAGTAGCCAACTCCAGACGCACCCTCCACGGTACCGTTCTCCTCTGTGCCGCAGCAACACGAGTAATCCAAGAAAGAGCCAATAAACATGACCACATCAGCCATTCTGTCTCCTTCACACAAATCGATGACTCTTCTTTCTCGCCTGCTCTTGTCGGCACAAACTTGCGATTCCTCCTCGCTGTCGCGGGTGGGTGATTTGCCGTTAGAAGTACAGAATCTCAGCCGACATGAGTTTGATGACTTACTTGCCTTAGCTAATACAAATCATGTGATCGTGCGCGGGCTGGAAGTGATTCTCAATATCGCACACGAAGCACAAGACCCTATTCGCGCCGAATGGGCTGAAACAGCGCTTGCCGCCGAGCGCGCACGCATTGTCACCGCCCTTGCGTTCCTAAGTGACATCTGCACAACATTTGAAAACGAAGGATATGACGTTGCCGTCATCAAATCTCTCGATCACTGGCCGGATCTCGGCAGCGACCTCGATCTGTATACAAATGCCAGTTCGCGAGACATAGCCAAATTGATGAAGAAGCGCTTCGAAGCGCAGATTGCGCCGCAAAGCTGGGGAGACCGCCTGGCACACAAGTGGAATTTCCTCATTCCCGGCTTACCCGAAGCAGTTGAGATTCACATGGGCCGGCTGGGTCAGACCGGAGAGCAGGTTGCAATCGCTTCGCGCCTCGCGCAGCGTAGCCATCTCGAAACCATTGGGGGACATACTTTCCGGGTTCCTTCTTCTTCTGATCGCATCATGATCTCCACGTTGCAGAGAATGTACCGTCACTTTTATTTTCGGCTATGCGACATTCTCGACAGCGCCCAGTTAGCCGAGACAGGCAGGATTAACTATGACGATCTGCGGTCTGCGGCGACTCGTGCCGGTATCTGGGAGGGAGTCGCGACTTATCTTGCCATTGTGTCTGATTACATGAAGCAGTACCGAGGCATAGGCATCGATCTGCCGCAATCAGTGATCGCCTCGGCACGATTTGGCGGAGACGCAATCTATTACAGCCGAAGCTTTCTGCGTGTTCCAATCATGCCCCAATCCGCAAAACTTTACGGATCGCAACTGGCCGGCCTTCTGCGCAGGCGAGAACTGCAGAGCGGCGCTCGTCTCAGTTTGCTCCCCTGGCTCGCAACGGCGGCCGTGGTCGGACAGAAACTTACCGGTAGCGACAAGGGTATTTGGTAGCGGATGTTCGCGCATTGACCATCTGAAGTGGAAAGCCCAACAGCATGATTGCGCTCGTTGCTTATCAATCTATGGTCAACCAAGAGAGGAGATGCCGAGACTTCACCATTCCGGCAAAAAAGCTATGGATCATCTGGTATCGACGACTCCCAATCCGATCTCAGGCAATAGACTATCAACTAATAGTTCCAACTCCTTGCTGAATGAGGCAGGCACTTCTACGTGGCAATCAGGAACCTCAAACCTGCCTGACGCATTTTTCCCGCAGCAACTGCCGGCGTTCGATCTAAGCTCACGCCCTTTGTTTACTTCCGACCCGTTGGCCTTCAAGGGCGATCGTACTTCAAGCACGGTTTCATTTGTTATCCACGCCGGTGTTATTAGCCTGGTGCTCTGGCTAACCCTGCGTGCTCATTCAAGCATCATGATGGTGCCCGTAACGACTGCCACTCCGGTAGACTTCAAGCTCTACGCGCCTCCTCCACCGATAAGAATGCCGGTCGCGAAAGCGATGGGAGGAGGTGGTGGTGGAGGTGCACATGAAGTGGTGGAGCCTAGCAAGGGGCACCCGCCTGCAGTCGCAAAGGTCCAGTTCACCCCACCGCAGCTCGCCAAGCTTGACCAGCCCAGGCTGGCAGTTGAACCCACGGTGCAGGTGAAGATTCCAGAGAGCAATAATCTGCCGAATCTGGGCATGACGCAGTCTCCGCAAATCAAGCTTGCCTCGCAAGGAAGAGGCGGCGGCTCAGGATTTGGCCAAGGCCTGGGCGGTGGCATCGGTATGGGCCATGGCAGCGGAGCAGGTCCAGGCAGCGGCGGCGGTTATGGCGGCGGCCTTATGAGCGTCGGTGGCGGCGTGAGTGCTCCCCAAGTGATCCACTCCGTTCAGCCCGAGTTCACAGAAGATGCTCGCCGGGAAAATTATCAGGGAAACGTCGCGATCCAACTGATCGTCGATACACAAGGTAACCCCCAAGACATACGTGTATCTCGCCATCTCGGTATGGGATTGGACGAAAAAGCTATTGAAGCCGTGAGGCAATATAAGTTCAGGCCGGCAATGTATCAGGGCCATCCAGTATCGGTACAAATCGTAATCGATGTAGACTTCCGCCTGCATTAATCTTCAAAGTGAAAGGTCTCAGCCCGCATAGAAACCTCACACTGACATTGTGGTTTTCTATACGGGCTGGACTGTTTGCTACGGAAACGGTAAAGCTGAAGTAGCAGAACTTGATGTATGCCAACTCTCCAACTTACTTTCCCCATGTGTATTCTCACTACTGACCTGATAAGCCCATCTAGATTCCGCGCCCAGTGAATATCTTGGGCCAGATATTGTCTCCATGCGATTTCCATGAATTGAAGGAACAGGGACTTTTTCTTTGCTTTAAAAATAGGTTCAATCCAAACAGAGAATACAATGGGCGAAGTCTTCGCTGCCCTACTAACTATTTCCCCACTCATTAGGTCTCTTCGCATGGCCGCTCACCACGGTCTATATCACGCCGATAGAATTCATCGGACAGCAACGACCGACATAGCTCATCCATCGTCCAGTTATT
>JAATGG010000046.1 GCA_015654835.1 Terriglobales bacterium | reverse complement strand
ATCAGCCGGCCTTTTCGGTCAACTCGGCCCAGCGGGCATAGAGGGTATCGTTTTCTTCCTGTGCCGCGTCAAGCTCTTGTAATGCCGCTTGCAGAGCGGTTGCATCGGTTGCTACCGCGGGGCTCTCGACATGATCGCGCGCCGTGGCAAGGCGGGCGTCGGACTCCTCGACGCGGTGCTCGATGGTGGCGAACTCGCGGGCTTCAAGGTACGAGAGCTTTTTCTTCGAACCTGTGCCGGTCTCTGCCGCACCGGATTTTGCGCCGCTCTTGGGATTTTGCTTGGCGGGCGCGGGATTTTGCTGCTCTTCAAGCCATGTTTCCCACTGCGCATAATCGGCGAATTGGCCGATCTTGCCTTGGCCGTCGAGTCCAAGCACAATGGTCGAAACGCGGTTGAGCAGATAACGGTCGTGTGTCACCAGGATCAGCGCGCCGGGAAATTCCAGAAGATTTTCTTCGAGGATTTCGAGCGTGGGAATGTCGAGATCGTTGGTCGGCTCGTCGAGCAGCAGAACGTCTGCCGGCTCCAGCATGAGGCGGGCAATGAGGACGCGGGCGCGCTCGCCACCGCTGAGATTTTTGACCGGCTGGTTCAACTGCTCGCCGGTGAACAGGAAGCGCGCAGCCCAACTGGCCACGTGCACGGTGCGTCCCTCGTGAATGACGGCATCGCCTTCGGGGGCGAGGGCGCGGCGCAAGGTCAGGCTTTCGTCGAGCTCGCGCATCTGGCTGAAGTAGACCAGCCGCAGGGCTTCGGCGCGGCGGATGCTGCCTTCGGCCGGCGCGAGTTCTCCGCGAAGCATACGGAGCAGGGTGGTTTTGCCGCTGCCGTTGGGGCCGACGAGTCCCACTTTCATGCCCGCGGTCAGAATGAAGTTGAGATCGGCAAACAGCCGCCGCTCGGGGAGGAATTTGCCGGGCTCGTCCGGCACCTCGCCGCCCGGGACGTCGCAGGCCACGCCTTCGAATTCCACCAGGCGCTTGGTCTTGCGCTGGCTGGCGGCAAAGTCGATGCCGGCGGAGTTGACGGTGGTGCGGGTGTCCATGGCCGCAAGCTGGCCGATCATGGCGTTGGCGCTGTCGATGCGGGCTTTGGACTTGGTGGTGCGGGCCTTGGGACCGCGGCGCAGCCACTCGATCTCGGTGCGGACCTGGTTGCGCAGGCTCTCCTGCTGGCGGCTTTGCGACTCCAGGTGAGCTTGTCGCTCTTCGAGGAAACGGCTGAAGTTGCCTTTCACGCGGAGCAGGCCCTCCGCATAGATGCGGTTGAGCTCGATGATCTCGCTGGACGTGGACTCCAGAAAATAGCGGTCGTGGCTCACGGTGACAGCCGCGAACGGCGAGGAGGCGAGCAGCTCCTCAAGCCATTCAATGCCAGCCAGGTCGAGATGGTTCGTGGGTTCGTCGAGCAGCAGAACGTCGGGCTCGCCGACCAGGGCTTCGGTAATGGCCAGCCGCTTGCGCCAGCCGCCCGAGAGCGCTGCGGCCTCGGCGTCCAGGCTGGCGAATCCAGCGCGGCCGGCCAGCTCACGCAGACGGCCTTCGCGCTCGGACTCGTTGACGTGGGCAGCGGCCAGGGCCTGCTCCAGCACCTGGCGGATGGAAAGGCCGGCGGTGAAACGGGAGTCCTGGGGAACATAGGCGGCGCGGGCTCGTTTGCGGACTGCCAGTTCGCCTGTATCCGGTTCGACCTGGCCGGCCAGCACCGCCAGCAGCGTGGATTTGCCGGCGCCATTGGGACCGATGAGGCCGATGCGGTCGCCTTCGTCGACGGTGAGCGAAATATCGCGGAAAAGGGGAGTCGCACCAAAAGTTTTGCTGACGGATTGTACATTCAGAATCGGTGGCATCTCTTCCAGATTACTGTGTTCGGGCATCCGGTGCGCTGAGGCGGCCCGGGGGCGTTCCAACGATGAGGGGAAAGGCCGTAGACTGAAAATATGCTGGACTACGAGATTTCCCCGACGGAAGCCGCAGCTCTTCTTCACGACAACAAAGCCCGCCTGATCGATGTACGCGAACCCTGGGAGTTTGAAACGGCGCACATTGACAACAGTGTGTTGATCCCGATGGGCGATGTTCCCGCGCGCGCCCACCAGGAACTGGACCCCGAAGAGCGGCTGGTGGTGCTGTGCCACCACGGAATGCGGTCGCTGAATGTAACGGTATGGCTACGCAACCAGGGCTTCGAGCAGGCGCAGTCACTGCGCGGCGGCATCGACGCGTGGTCGGCGGAGGTAGATAACGCGGTCGCCCGCTATTAGAGCGAATCGCTCTTAGCGGCCGAAGGCGTAGGTAACCTGAAAAGAGTCCGTTGTCGATGCCGGGATTCGTTTTGGCCGTGTCGCGATTCGAGATGTGGTGGTAGCGGTATTGGAGGCGAACGGATCGGGTTTTCGCCCGATAAATCTCCAGACCTGCCCCAAAATCGAAGGTGAAATTGAAAGAGCCGGCATCGTCCACGAGAATGGGATGGGTGGAATAGATATACCCGCCGTGGCCGACGAGAAATGGCTGCAATTTGCGGCGAGGAAGAAAGTTACCCTGCAAGCCGGCCGGCGACATGGCTTCGCCGACGGTCCAACGGCGCCCCTTGCAGAAGCTGGTTTCTGTTCCGCTATACGTAACGCCGCCGAGACCTGTGTAGCTATACGGCACCGTGTAAGGTGCGCAGAAGATCGGGGAAGTGTACCCGAACGAAGTGGTCGCCGCATCCGGAGCCGTCTCGGTGACCACAGCGCGGCCCAGCGGGTCGCTTTCGAGCGCCACCGGAATCAGTTCGCCATCGTACTGCCAATTCACAACACGGTTGAGGAACAGACGGCGGCTGTAGGAGACGCCAATCTGCAGCAGCCTGCGCTTCTCAGCATCGCCCAGCAGGATATGGCTGGAATCGTTCGAGTATGCCGTAAAGATTCCGAAGGTATTGAGCCGGCTGTAGGAGGGATTCTCCGGAAGGGCGCGGACCTGGGACAGGGCGGTGGTTGCGCCCAGGGTAAGGAATGGAACGGCAAAAAGGCTGAGAAGACGGAAAATGCGCGCCAGGAACCGATTCTTACATTTCGACAAAGTTGGCCCTTTCTTACTCGCGGACTGAACTGCGCCTGAACACCTATACTTTTGTTTGGACTGCGAAAATCAAAATTCTACGGGAGCGCTTCGATGTCGTCTTTGTCCGCCATTGCATTTGCACGCCAGAATCACCCTCGCTTTTTGGAAGAACTGAAGGCTTTGTTGCGTATTCCCTCGGTTTCTACACTGCCCGAGCACGCGGGAGACTGTCATTTTGCCGCCGAGGTGCTGGCTGCCGAACTTTCGCGGATCGGCATGGAAAATGTGCGACTGATCGAGACCGCGGGGCACCCCCTGGTGTATGCCGACTGGCTGCACGCCGAGGGCAAGCCCACGGTGCTGACCTATGGACACTACGACGTGCAGCCGCCCGACCCAGTGGACGAGTGGCACACGCCGCCTTTCGAGCCCGTAGAGCGGGACGGTAACCTGTATGCCCGCGGCGCCGTGGACGACAAGGGCCAGGTTTACATGCATGTAAAGGCCCTGGAGTCGCTATTGATGACCCGGGGCTCGCTGCCTTTGAACGTGCGGGTTCTGCTGGAAGGCGAAGAGGAGATCGGAGGGGAGGGAATCGCGGGCTTTGTTGCTTCGAAGCCACCCGAACTCAAGGCTGACTTTGCGCTGATTTCCGACACCGAGATGTTTGCCCCGGGCTTGCCGACGTTGTGCGTGGGGCTGCGGGGGATGATCTATACCGAGATCGAGGTGCGCGGGGCCCATACCGACCTGCACTCCGGAATGTATGGCGGAGCGGCGCCCAACCCATTTTTCGCGCTGGCGCAGATTCTGGCGCGGCTCAAGGACGAACACGGCCATATTCTGATCCCCGGCTTCTATGAGGACATCATTCCACCCAGCCCGGAAGAACTGCAGGCGTGGCACAGCCTGCCCTTCGATGAAGAGCACTATCGCATCAGCGAGGTGGGCGCTCGGCAACTGGTGGGTGAGGCGGGCTTCAGCGTGCTGGAGCGCACCTGGGCGCGGCCGACGCTGGATGTGCACGGCATCCCCGGCGGTTTTACGGGAGCCGGAGCGAAGACGGTGATTCCAGCCAAGGCGCAGGCCAAAGTCTCGATGCGCCTGGTTCCCGGCATGACGCCGGCCAAGGCCTTTGCCCAATACAAGAGCTATGTCGAAAAGATCGTGCCGCCGGGAGTGGACGTAGAGGTCCGGCTGATTCACTCGGGAGATCCCTGCCTGATTCCTGTCAACAATCCCTATATTCAGGCAGCCACGAGAGCTCTTCACGAGGTATGGAAGAAGGATACGGTGTTCATCCGGTCGGGCGGCTCGATCCCGATTGTCGGCGACTTTGCGCAGCACCTGGGCATTCCCAGCGTGATGATGGGCTTTGGCTTGCCGGACGATAACCTGCACGCGCCGAACGAGAAATTCCATTTGAAGAACTTCGAGCTGGGCATCGAATCGCTCATCCTCTTTTTGGAGGAGGCGGCTCGTTGAGGTTGCCGCAAAGCGATTTGGAGGCTGCCGGTTTTGTCTTGGCCGGCGGCCTTTCCAGCCGCATGGGGCAGGACAAAGCATTGACGCCGTTTGCGGGCGAGCCACTCATTGTCCACGCTCTCGAAGTGCTGTGGGGCGCGGGGTTATCGGTGGCGATTGCCGGGGCGCGGTCGGCGCTTGAAAGCTTTGCCCCGGTGATCGAAGATTCAGATCCCCGTGGGCCGCTCAGCGGGATTTGTGCGGCGATGGGGGCAAGTTCTGCGCGCCGGGCGGTCTTTTTGCCGGTCGATCTGCCGTTGCTGCCGTCTTCGTTGATTGGCTATTTGCTGTGGCACGCGGGGATCACGGAAGCGGCTGCGACTCTCGTCTCAGTGAACGGGTTTCCGCAGACGTTCCCGGTAGTGATCGACCGGGCTGCGGCGCCGCTGCTCGATGAGGAACTGCAAGCTGGGCATTTGCGCTGCCTCTCCGCATTTCAGACAGCGGCCATGAGTTTGGGGAAGCCCCTGAGCATTTTGCCGGTCGAGTCGTTGGTTCAATCGGGCAAAATAGCCGACCCAGCCGGTTTGCCGGCGGTCTGCTGGTTCATGAACGTCAACGCGCCGGATGAACTTCGCCGCGCCGAGACATTTTATCGGGCTTCATCGCGTAAGCTGGTTGCACGGTGATGGCTGATTCCTCTCACACTCCCGAGCTTCCCGAAGACCTTACGCCGGAGGTTTCCGAGCCTCTCAGTCCGGAACTGTCCGAGACGCTGACCGGCAATTCAAGCGGCGAACATGAGCCGCCGGAGACCGTACCGCAGGCTGTTCCCGAGCCCATTATCGTGTTCAGCCATGTGTATATTTCCTTCGACGGCCGGCCGGTTTTGGAGGACGTGAGCTTCTCGGTGAATCGTGGGCAAACTCTCTGCATTCTTGGCCGCAGCGGGGTCGGCAAATCGGTGTCGTTACGTCTGCTGATGGGCTTTCTTCATGCGGACTCCGGATCGATCTGTGTCGAAGGCAGGGAAATCACCGGTCTCAACGAAGACGGTATGCAGGAGATCCGCAAGCGCATCACGATGGTTTTTCAGAACGGCGCGCTGTTCGACTCGCTGAGTGTGCGCGAAAATATCGCATTCCCATTGCGGGAACGGGGCGGCTTGGCCGAGGATCAGGTGCAGCAAATCGTGAACCAGTTGATCGGCCTGGTGGGAGCCGAAGATGTTGCCGATAACCTGCCGGCTAGCTTGTCGACAGGTCGCCGGCGCGCCGTGGCCATTGCCCGGGCCTTGGCGGCGCAGCCGGAGGTCGTGCTCTACGACGAGCCGACTACCATGGTGGACCCGATTATCGCCCGGCGTCTGGGCGGGATTATTCAGAGGCTCAAACGGCAGTTGGGATTTACCAGCATTGTGGTCACGCACGATATGCGCTTTGCCGAGCGGTTGGCCGATCTGGTACTGTTTCTCGATCAGGGACGGGCACGATTCTTCGGGCCATTGAGCGAGTTTGTGGCGTCCGCCGATCCGCATATCCAGCAATTTCTTACCCTGGATGCGTATCGATTGCCATTGCGATAAACCCTTATCAACTAGTAACACCAGCGCGCTAGAATGATGGTTGCGTTTCGGGACGGCGAGTGATGCTTAGGTTACTCTGCTTGCCTGGAAGGCATCATTGGAAGGAAATACGGACGAGAGCGAAGAGACAGACTCTAGAGGATTTGGGGCCCGCGAGGTATAATCGCTGGCATCTCATCACTTTCTTGCGTGGAGTTATCGAACGCGCAGACGGTTGGCCCATGAGAGTGAAAAGACTGTCTGCGATTTGCCTATAACTCGAATCCCCCCGGCCCGAAGATTTGCTACGAGCCATTGATTACTTGTATTTAGCACTTGTTGCCTGGTTACGGTAGTAGAAGACCGTGAAAGAATATGAGGCGGGCCAAGATAGGAACCATAGGCACCGCTCTTGCAACGAGAAGGCGGATTGCATGTTGATATGCAACTCGCGATCATCAGCGAGCTTCATACTAGGCAGGGACTGAGAGCAGGTTCTTTCTGCTGACGCAGATTTTTTCGTCGAAAGATCCCCTCTGCTTTCTGTGCCTGGTACGTTTGAGGTCTGCGAAATATATATGGCGACATCAGAATTCTGGCAAAGAGTCTCTGCGTCCGTATCGTCCTCTCCCGAATGGGTAGGAGGGGCGACGGGCGGCTCTCCGCGTAGCTCGCGAGGTGCAGCCAAACTTTGGATGGCTGTGGATGCTCTAACGATTCTTCTGGTTGCGGGATTTGCTACTCTTTTTGAATTGCATACGGGGCCTGTGGCGGGGGCCAGAGGGTTTTGGCATGGCACCCTGATTTATGGCCGCTCCATGGAAATTCTGTTGGCTTTGTTGTGTGGCTTCACTGTCACGCTCATCGTCACCAGCCGGCGGCTGCACCTCTATACGCCTACGCGGCTGACCAGCTTTCTCAACGAACAGAGACTGAGTTTGCAGGCTTGCTTTACGTCAGGCCTTTTGCTGACGGGGGCTCTCTACCTGATTCACGCTGAAGATATTCCCCGCAGCATCGTGCTGATTACGGTGGGCGCTGTCGCCATCCTGTTGAGCGTGCGCCGCTTTTTATATCGAATTTCGCTCTATCGCCGGTTCGACCGGGGCCTAGGCACGCGCAATGTACTGATTGTGGGTACTGGCCCGGAGGCGCACGCGCTCCGTCATCATCTGGAGAGCATCAAGCACCTCGGCTATACCTTTAAGGGGTTTATCGATTTCCCTGGAGGCGGTTCGAGCTTTACCGCTTCTTCGGGAGATGTGGTCGGCAACCTGGATACGCTTTTCCAGAATGCCCGCAAACAATTCGTAGACGAGATATTCTTTACGACTCCCTGTGAGCGCGGAGTGATCCAGGACGTGCTGGAGAAGGCACGCACGCACAGTGTCGACCTGCGCATGGTCCCCGACATGTATGATGGACTCGCCTGGAACAGCCAGATCGAGTACGTTGGGCAGTTTCCGACGATTCCTTTGCATCGCGGTCATGTGCCGGAGGTCGGTTTGGTCCTGAAGCGCGTCCTGGACATCACATTTTCAAGTCTTGCGTTGCTGCTCCTTTCCCCGGTGTTGTTGGTGATCGCTATTGCGGTCAAGCTGGATTCCCATGGGCCGGTGTTCTACTCCTCGGAGCGGATCGGGAAAAAAGGGCGGGTGTTCCGCTGCATTAAATTCCGCACGATGGTTCGTGACGCGGAGAAACGGCGCGCGGACATCATGCACATGAATGAGCGGGAAGGCGTCCTGTTCAAGATCACGAATGATCCGCGCATCACCAGGGTGGGCCGGATCCTGCGCAAGTATTCGCTGGATGAGCTGCCTCAGTTCTTCAATGTCCTGCGTGGCGATATGAGCGTGGTTGGGCCTCGTCCGCCCATCGCGAGCGAAGTGAAGCAATATAAGCTGAGCCACCTGCGCCGTCTCGATGTGACGCCCGGGATTACCGGTTTGTGGCAGGTTCAGGGGCGACGAGATCCGTCGTTCGACAGCTACATTTCTCTGGACGTGACGTACATCGAAAACTGGAGCATCTGGCTGGATTTGAAGATCATCTTGCGGACGGTTGGCGTAGTGTTTGCGGGAACTGGATCTTAACGCACTGCCGCCTCAACGTGAGAAAGAGTCCATAAATCGGAGTGGGGCACGGGCTAGATAACGACTTTTATTTTCTGGGGATAGCCAGCCTGGAGGCCGAGGACTCTTTGTCGGCTTGGGGGGGGGGCACTTTCCGCTGCCTGGAATTTGCTCAGGATAGCATAGATTTCAAAATAAGATATTTTTAAGATCAATGCCCTGAAGGATGGCGGAGAGGGGAGATTCGAACCTCCGATAGCCTTGTGACTATGCCTGATTTCGAATCAGGAAATTGCCTGAAGCCAAAACCCGATCGCCGGCGTGCAATGCTTGGCCGACATCGTGTCGGTAACCAGTGGCTTCAGTGTAAAAAAATGGCGTTTCAAAGCAATGACGAAGTTCCTGATCCATGCTTTCCTGGATCAACTGCATGGGAACGTGGCCGGGACCTTCAATCATTACCTGAACATCATGCTTCCATGCGCTCTCAAACCTTTGATGACAGTCATCTAACAGTTACCTACGCTGTGTTTTTCGAGAAAACCTGCGAACCTAGTGTGTGCGAGTTTAGATGACAAGAATAATGACGGCTGGAGAGAGCCTCAGTTGCCTGCATGATCAGGGTTGAGGACTCAGCGACGCCATTCCCGAATGTCTCTGAAGCCCTTAGCAAACTTACCGTCACGCACCTCGCAGATAGGACTTTTATGTTCAGAAAGATTGCCGTAGCCTACAACGAGTCTCCAGAGGCTGAACGAGCGCTCACTGCTGCTATTCGACTTGCCAAACACCTTGGCGCGGAACTGAAGACGATCACGGTTGTTGCGGACCTTCCTGCCTATACAGCCTATGCAGGAGCTGCCGATCCGGAATTCTCGCGAGTTCTGATGGATGACCGCGAAAAATCATATGCGTGTTTACGGGAAAAAGCCCGCGCTGTCGCCCAAAGTCAGGGCATCGAAATCACCAGCCACATTGTCGAAGGCGGCGAGGTCGGGGCGATCATCGACTTCCTGCGCAAGGAGAAAGCAGACCTCCTGGTGATTGGTCTTCATCAACGAAGCCTCCATATCGCGAGGCTATGGAGCACTGTTTACGAACTCGCTCAAGGGGCGCCTTGCAACGTCCTCGGCGTTCACTGATTTGAGGTAGAGGGTTCAGTCGAGTGCGAAATTCAGAGAGCACCATTGAAATACAGTAGCCAGCAGAGTGTTTCCCCTTTATTGCAGAGCCAACTAAATCAAGGGGAAAATCAAGGGGAAAACTTGCAGCCATAGTCTGGCTCATGATGCTGTGTATTGCCGTAATCCAAGCGACCAGGGGTCAAGAACGCTCTCGGCCAGTCACTCCTACGCACGGCGCATCATGCCATGTCTGGGCTTCGTTTCCGTTCTGCGGCGGATCGGACCAGCGTCCGTCACCCTCGATCTTGATATCAAATTCGGTCGACAGTGGTACTTCGAGAGTGACCCGCAAGACCATTTGATACGACTGAGTTTTTTCACTCAGTCATCTCTCGCAGATGTCTCAGGGCTGAAGATTTCCAAAGCCATAGCAGAACTGGATCAACAGGAGATACGATGTGCATTTTGCATGCTGTCCAGTGTCTATCTCTGGCTCTAGCAAGTGAACAGCGTGGGGAAAAACTGCAATGACTTATTCTTTCCTGCGAATGACCGCGAACCACATTTTCATGTTTGTGAGTTTCCCCGGAAACTCTGCCTCGTATGCAGGGTTGACCTCGCCCCTGTTAATTCCAGCGATTCAATCTCCCAACCATCGGCGAAAGCGTCGTACAATGCCTGCTTGGATACACCACCGCCGGGCCACGATGGGTCATCGTTGAAACTGAACAGGAAGAGCCGTCCGCCCGGCTTGAGGACGTGCGCCAGTCCTTGCACATACCGTCTCTGTTCGTTTCCCTTGTAGATATGAAACAGGCCGCTGTCGATCACACTGGCAAAGCGCTTGTCTCAGGTGCCCAATGTCATGGCATCCTTGACCAGGAACTCTACATGCAGATCGCGCTCATCGGCTTTGACGCGAGCCCGCCGGATCGCTTCTTCGACAAAATCGATTCCTATGACCTGTTCGCCGCGAGCGGCAAAGTACAGAGACGTGCCGCCCGTGCCACACCCGGAATCGAGTATGGGACCTACAACCTGGTCGGCAACCGCGATGAAGGGTGGCTGGGGTTTACCGATATCCCAGGGAGGGTTGGATTCAGCGTAAATTTTCGAAAAGCCAGCCTGCGCTGATTTTTCGTCTTGCATGGGCAACTGTGTATTCGACATGAGAAATTATCCTTTGTGTGTGAAACTTTGAAAGACTTGTGCTGTCCGAGCGTCCTGAGTTGTTTATTCGATGAACGAAAAGCTCTGTCATCGTAAGCGAAGTTTGACGCGCATTTCACGGCAAACGTAGTCGAAAGATCTGCGGTTCGGTGTCTTATTTTGCGCAACGAACTTCGACCCTCCCCACCCACTTAGGCGGTGTCATGGTTTGCTCCGAGTACCACGCCTTTGGGTCGGACGGGGCACTGCGGAGGAAGCTGCCGGGAGCCGTCCGCCGACAATGCCGTCGATGATGATGTCCAGTGCCCAGTCGAGGCGAGCTTCGGCGTCGCCAGACAGCAATGCTTCCCTGAAGGCGACTACGAGCGGGAATTCTTCGACGGAGGCGGAGAGCAGTGCGTCTTTCACCCGCCCCGGTCCCTCGCCGCTTTCGCGCCAATTGCTCTTCTCTGCTGCGATGGCCGTAACATACAACGTCAGCAGATCCACACCCCACGCGGCCTTGGCATCCTCGACGTCGCCCTCTTTTAGCAAGCCAAGCAATCGTTCCCAGATAAGCAGTGTGCGGGGGCCTGAGGAGATCGTCGACAACGCGAGTTGCGCAAGTCCGCGCCGATTATAGAGGACATGAAGATACGAGAGCAGGAATGCCTTCAACCGGTCGCGCCACGAAAGCCTGCGGCTTTTAGGCAATTGAACTGTTGCCAATGCCTCATCGAGCATGAGCGCGTGCAACTCGTCCAGGTTGGTCAGGTAGACGTAAAGCGACGCCGCGCCGGTATCCAAGGCAGCAGCCACGCGGCGGAGGCTCAATCCGGCCAGACCGTCCCGATCCAGAATCTCCAATGCCGACGACACGATGACGTCTCGGCTGAGAGGAGTCTTCGCAGGACGGCTTCGCCGGCTGATGATGGGGCGAGCGCTTTCTTTCTTCATGTACATACCACGGCATAACGAACAGTGTTCGTCAAGAACACCGTTCGTCATGCCGTGGACGAACGATGTCGCCGTGGGCTATTTCAGCCTGGATGCAAGCAGATCCGCTCTGGACACAGCCGCCGAGCGCCGCTCATTTTTCGCTGCTCTTCTTTATGTTGTTCCACACCCGCTCGTAATGTAATTACTATGCGCTGGTGACGCCTTCCTAAGAAAGCTGGCGAGTCGTGCAACGAGTCGCGGTGCCAGAGTTGCGCAGCGGTGTCGCTCATCTGGCCCGTGCCCCGCTCCAGATTAAGGAGCATGCTGGGCGGTGCCGAAAATGATCGCTTCGTTTACGTCTCGGTTTCGCGAGCGTTGCAGGGTGCGCAGATATTCGCCAATGATGCAGCCTCGTTGGCCGCCAGCCCCGGTCACTCTATTACGAAAACCAGGCTTTGAAAATTCCGACCAGCATTTCCGTGGGGCGACTACAATGGACTACGTTGATTTCTTATTGATTCTCCAGGTCGAGGAGCGTCAGGCTGCATGAGAGACTTACCGCTATCGAAGGTCTACCAACTGCTTGAACCCGGACCGGTGGTTCTTTTGACTACGGCGATCAAAGGCCGCGCCAACGTCATGGCAATGTCCTGGCACATGATGGTTGAGTTCACGCCTCCGCTGGTTGCTTGCATTGTCAGCAACGTCGACTACAGCTTTGCCGCATTGCGATCTACCAAAGAGTGTGTCATCGCCATTCCGTCGCGCAAACTGGCGCGTAAGGTTGTGAGTATTGGCAGTTGCTCCGGCCAGGACGTAGACAAGTTCAAGCGATTCGGATTGATGGCAGTTCCAGCCAAATGTGTTGCAGCGCCTCTCGTCGCCGAGTGTTTTGCGAATCTCGAATGCAAAATCGCCAATACACGGCTTGTCAACCAATACAATCTTTTCATTCTCGAAGTAGTCAAAGCCTGGGTTGATGCGACACAGAAGAATCCGAAGACGATCCACCATCACGGCTACGGAGAGTTCGTCGTTGATGGAAGAAGAATCAAGTTGCAAACCCGGATGCCCTAGATAGACCGCAGTTCCATTTGTTTCGTCGCGAGCACTGCTGATCTGGATATTCTCAAGGTCGATAGGAGTGGGACAGCCCGCGGCGGCGGTCGCTTTGCCTACGCCAGCAAACTGAATCCTTGGAGTCCAAAAAGCGTCGAAGTGACCGCCACGAGGACCATGCAGGAGCGAGGCATCATTTTTCAGCCACCTTACATGGACCTAATTCTGGGAGTATTCACGTTTTGCAGAGGGGCAGGGGCTCCGCAAACCTGGGGGGGGGCGGTGAACTTTACCGTAGAGCGTACCCCTGTGGGCTTTCGCGCACTTGAGCTGCTGGCATAGCCCTGTTCTGAAATGGCTTATGGCTAGCAGGGATGCGTGGAAGTCAAGGCTTCCTGTAGTCACACGCCGTTTACTGGAGGCAGCATACTTTATTTCGAGCTGTGCGGAACGGCGGAACATCGGCCTGTTGCGGCGTGCATCGGCAATATGTCGAAGATTCTCGCTGTCGCCCGTGCGATGCTACAAGCAGAAGATGCAATTTTGTAAGCTGCCCTACGGATGATGCACACTGCCATAGGCGTCAACGAAACGGAACCCGGGAGTGGTCGGGGTGTTGCGACCAGAAACCGGAGATCTCTTCCTCAAGAGAAATAGTCCCTATCTTAGCAGTGCACCGATAGCACTACTTGTCAGTGGTGGTGATCTGGTGCCGCTCCGCTGAGTGCCGCGCTCTTATGTCACGGCCATCACGATTTATTGGTGGCCACAAGCAGAACTGTCAAACCAAACACTACCGCAAAGGCAATTACAGCGTTTCGGACGAAATGACCGTGATGCCTCGCTGGGTGGTTAGAAGTTCCACCTGTGCCGACTTGCCCGTCCGGTTCGGCAATGGACTTGACTTCGGTGTAGCTCACCTCTGTAAACTCCGGCGCGTTGAGTTGAAAACTCTCTTCGGAACGAGCCACCAACTCTCCTTCGATCTTCCGGTGGTCCTTGAGTTTGACTTTGATCACCGTGCCTGGAACAAAACTATCGAGCTGCAATTTCACTTTGGTCGCCCGCTGGGCGTCCTGTTCGACGGAGGACGCGAAAGTCATTTGAGCGGAAGCTCCAGAAAACATGACAAATGCAAGAATCCACGCTACGCACCTTAGCACTGAGGCTCTCCCCCCTGAAGTTTACTCCAGCGCTCCGATCTTCTGGAGCGTTGAAGGTGGATTTCTATTCCTTGAGCGCGTTGAAGCACTCTGTGTCATGCCGTGCGCAGCATGCTCTGGAATGCCGACCGGTGTCCTGAGGTCAAGGCAGTGGAAGGATGTTGCTCATCCCCCAGATTGAATTGCCGGATGACACCGTCCAAGTCGCTCGCCAGAGCAGCGAGATTCTTGAGAGATCCAACGGCTTCCTCTGCGCTCCGCCGGTTCTCGCCAGCTAACTGTGAGATGTGGTTAGCCGACTCAGAGACTTCGCCAGCCGCGGCGGATTGCTCGGTCGCTGCCGTCGCGATCAGATTGACCTGCTGTTCCACTTCCTTCGAAGACTTGATGATGGCCTCCAGACTTTGGCGAGCATGCAGGGTTTCGCTTCTGCCTGCCTCCACCGCCGTCTGACTCTGTTCCATCATATGAAGGGTCGCCCGTGTCTCTTCCTGGATACTGCGGATGGTGCCTGCAATCTCCTCGGTAGCTCCCTTGGTGCGCTCAGCCAGGCGGCGAACCTCGCCAGCTACGACGGCAAAGCCGCGGCCGTGTTCACCTGCGCGAGCGGCCTCGATGGCAGCATTGAGAGCCAGCAGATTGGTCTGCTCGCTGATTTCTTGAATTACGCTCACCACTTTGCCGATCTCTTCGGTACGATAGGCGAGCGAAGTCATCTTTTCCGAGACGGAACTCGTAGCGGTGACAATTGCCTCCATCGTCTCGGCCGCAGCCCGCATCACTGCATTTCCTTGATCGGCTCTTTCCGCCGAATTACGGCTGGCCTTGGTGGCACTTTCTGCGTTGTGGCTGATCTCCCCTATGGTTGCATTCATCTCCTCTGCGGCGGCGGCAATCTGGTTGGTTTGGCTGGATTGCATATTCGCATTGCCCGCTGTCTGCACCGAGAGCGAACTGATCTCGGTGGTCGTGGTGGATAACGAGTCCATGCCTTGGACGACCGATTGGAGCACGCTTCGGATGGAGGCAACGCTACTGTTCAGCGCTGCCGACAAACGGCCTATCTCATCGCTTCCCGCCTCATCGACATGTACGGTGAGGTCTTTTTGGGCTACACGTTCCAAAGCGGCTGTGGCGGCCTGCAGCGGCGGAGCAATCATCTGCGTCAGCTTGTATCCGGTGAGCACGCAAAGCGCGACGAGCATGATCGTGACTGCTGCATTAATCCAGATAGCTCTGCTACTGGTGTCTGTAGCAATTTGGGCGCTGTCGAGGTTGCTTTTTGAGTTGCGCTCGAAGTCTGCTTCTATTATCTCGAATGCATTGTTGACCAAAGCAAGGGTGGAGCCCGCTGTGATCAGATCCAGCGCATCCGCAATCTTGCCGCCAAGGAACAATGCGCTGGCGCGGTTGCTGATCTCGAGATATTGATTAAACTCCCCTGTGAACTTCTCATAGTTGTCACGCTCTTCGGAATCACGGATTAACGGCTCATATAGTCGCAAAGCTGCCTGATAACTGGAGATCGCATTCTGGCGCTCGTCAATGCGTTTCGCCACGCATGCAGGCGTCCGGCACAGCATCAGGGAAATATCCCACCTGCGAGTAAGATCGATCCCTTCTCGAATGTTTGCCAGGTCGATCACAGCAGGAACGGAGTGTTTGCTGACCATAAGATTACGTGTCCGGATCTTATGGAACGTAACGAACGTATAGATTCCCAGTCCGATGCAGAAGACGCATACGAGTCCGAATGCCAACATCAGTTTACGGGCAATGGGAAGATCACGGAATGCAAACATGGCTTTACTCTCTTTCACGGTTGGTCATTTCGGGGTTGTCACCGCGCGTGGCGGTGTGATCGGCACATAAACGGTAATCTGCGTTTCAGGATGAATCTTGGAAAGGTTGAATCTGGTTAAAGCCTGCGTATGAAGGTTAGGGATTCGCGGACTGAGAGTCGCACAATTCCTGCCAGCGGATCCAATGAAAGAGGAACAACCAAATGTCTTGCACGGCAGAACGCCTTCTTCTCATCCAACCGGCTATTCGCCGCGCCCTTCAGGTTCCTCCGGAAGATATTCGCGACGATCGGAGTTACGTCCGCAAACGATGTGAATCTCACTGAATTGAAGTAGAGTCGTCCATATCTCCCCAGGCAAAGTAGGAAGTGTAGTCAGCTGCGTCCTCCGACAACAATTGGATACGAAGATGGCATGATGTGAAATCGCCATATCCAAAGCCGTTGATAGTTGTTGCGGCCCTATGTCTATTGCTTCTGCGAGTGGAGCGAATTTGACTCCAGAGAAAGAACCTTTTGCGAACTTAATCTATTGAGAACTTCGGCATTTCCCGAGACGACGTTCAAGAGTTCCTGGATTTGACCGTGGGACGCGAGCCTATCAAAACGCGGATCCGTAACGAACCACACCAATTCAGCCTCGTGTTCCTGAAGTGCTCTCTGCAGATAGCACAGAACCGACGCCGAGTCATTAAGGGCTAAAGCAACACATGCCCTGCGGACGTTGCTAAGCGGCACTGAGGGATTGAACAACTCATACTCATCGATAAGTATCTGCGCCCCGGCCGTATCTCCGCATAGCGCATAAAGTTCCGCGACCGCGCTGATCAACAGAGGAGTGAGGGTTGCGCTACGCTGCAAACTTTGAGCGAGTTCGTGCGCTGCGTCCGTGTTTCCTGAAGCGGCATAAATAAACGCAAGGAATGCAGAGGACTCGATGGGAGAAGGGCCGTAAACACAAGGTGTTGACAGATACTCCAGGCCTTCTTGATAGCGTCTGCTGTGGTAGAAATACCGCGCCATCGATATCTTTTGTATATAGGAGAATGGATCGATCTCATTGGCTTGCGCAAGATATTCTCCTCCCTCATCGAATCGCCCTGTCGCCGTCAAAAATAGTCCAAATTGGCGATAAGTTCCATGATGAACGCCGAGTGCAACTGCCTGGCGAAAAGTGTGCTCGGACTCATCCCATTTCAATTCCATCGCGAGCGCGGTCGCCAGCGCAGAGTGCCCCCCCATCATTTGAGGAGCGAGTTGGACAGCCTTCATGGCCGCAGTCCGGGCTTCCGAGACCAACATCGCAGAGTTCGGTATTCCGCGTTGAGACATTCGTAAATAGCATTGAGCGATTCCGCATTGCGTGCGAGCACATTCAGGGAATTGCTTCACCATGGTTTTAAACTTCTCGAGGGCGGCAGGAAGTTGCGACGATATCCCCTGATCAAGCAGCGCCTCTGCTGACATCAACCCGGCGTAGTACGTGGCGATGTCATGTCCCGGGTTGGATGCCGTCGGTGACGGCCAGTACCTCGTCACATTCGATCGCTGAGGAGAGATTCGGCTTACCAGAGCCGATGCGATCTTCTCCTGGATGTCGAACAAATCCTCCATACGTGCTTCAGCCTGGAACCTCTGCGAGGAGACTTCGATGCCTTCCGCTGAAACGAGCCTCGCTGTCACACGGATTTGCTTGTCTGAAACCCGGACGGTTCCATCGATTGTCCATTCGATGTCAAATCTGCTGACCAAGGTAGGCAGATCCGTGGATTGTGGTCCGAGTTGCGTTATGGAACTAGCCGCGACAACGCGAAAGCCTGGTGTATGCATCACTTTGTGCTGGACCTCATCCGTAATTCCGAGTGCAAACGTTGCAGAGATCTCCGTACCTGATCCATCCTGAAATGGAAGGACAGCAACGGTGATCACTCGATCGGGGGGGCGAGCAGTTGCCAGAGCTTTCTTTCGATCGTCGCAAGTGTTTGATCGAAACACCGGGACATAGCTTCCGGGACGATAATAAATGAGAACCGGATCATTCTTTCCTTCGGTCTCGTAATATTCCTTCAGTTTGCTTCTGAGTCGCCGCGCTTCAGTGCGCACAATCGAGTCGCGGCTTGGGTGATAGGGGGGTCTGCGATCATAGACTTCGGTTCCAATAAGGAATTCTTTGAGGACGTCTTTACTCTCATTGACAGCGTGGTCAACTGTGAAATTAAGGAACCGGGCAAGGCGTTCCGACTGTCCAAACAGAGGACTATCCAGCAGTTTCTTAAGCTCCTTCCGAATCGCAGTCTTTGAGGGAATCACAGTTGAGCGAGCCTTTCCATACGTGTCGTCCGTTGACGTCGCCGCGGCCATCGCGCGCCGCGAAAAACCAGTACTAACGATAGTTTACGTCCAGAAACGCGGCGCGTATGCAGCACGTAACAGTCATCTAACAGTTGATCACCGTTACATGTGGCGACATTTGCGGGACAATTGTGTCTGGTGAAGATGCGATGCAGAAGCGGGAAAAAATCAACATACTTGCGTTGGTGCCCGAGCAGATGAAAGAGGCTCTTGAAAGCGATTTGGCGCCTTTAGGCGTCTCGCTAAGGTTTGTTGATAGCGCAGGCAAATTGTCGAGTGGGGTGGGGGATCTGGACGTGTTTCACGTAGCACTGATTCCGGCCGAATTGCCGGCCAACAACTGGTGGACGGTATGGAGAGAACTCTCTTTCTTCAGCCATCGCCCATCGATCCTTGTTTACACCGAGACTGACAGTTTTGAGCTGTGGTCCGGAGTTCTCGAAGCAGGAGGCTTTGACATATTGCCGGTCCCGTTTGATAGAGAAACGATTTGTGACGCGGTCTCAAGGGCAGCAAAGAACTTTGCGGAACGCTCTTCGAACAAGCCCCAAGACGGCTGAACGATTGCTTGATCCTGCATTTCTTAAGCTCGATCTTGCTCTTAACGTAGTTCCTGAAACAGAACAGCGAGTCGATGTGAGGACGAGCAGTCTTTAAACTGTTCCGATTTGCTGCATTGGAACTGACGATGAAATCTTTTGTTCAGTCCCCACACAAAGAGGTTGCCTTGTTGACACCGAAAACCGGCAAATTAAAGCGCCACCACGCTCACGCAATAGATTGCCTCGCCAATCATCCGACCAGCAGCGGTCCGTATCTATTTGCGAAATGGCTCCCCACGTCACACTGCAACCGGATGCAGACAGCAAAGTCATTCCGTATGGCGGGACTATTCGGGTGGATTCTGCTCGCGGTCTCTGCTTCCGGAGGCCTTGCGCAGCCGGCGATGAATCTCGACATGTCCTCTGTAGCGACTTTGGCAATGAGCCGTAATTGGACTTCTAAAGAAGCGCATCAGGATGCAAAGACGGCCGCCGCAGTGGCAAAAAAGACAGCGAGCATGCGCTGGGGACGGATTGACTTTCAGAGTCAGTACCTCCGCTTTAATGATCCGATCGAAATTCATTCTCCGATTCCGTCCAATCTCGTGCCGGTTCTGGGGCTGAGTTCGCTGACAACTCCCGTGGCTCCGCAGGACAATCTGCATGTAGATCTGGCCGGTGGAGTTCCACTATTCACGGGTGGCAAGATTACGAACGCGATCCGGGAAGCGAACGCAGGGGCAAAAGCTGCTGTTGCTGTAGCCGACGACACGGACAATGATGTCGTGTTGACGGCCGAGCGGAGCTATCTGTCTGTGCTGTTGACCCGGGAAGTAGTGAAGCTGAACGAGAGCGCGCTTCAGGCTTATAAGGAACACCTGGAGCACGCTCAGTCCGCTTTCCGTCAGGGCACCGCGGCAAAATACGACGTGATCCGCGCAGAGACCGCCGTTGCGGAGCAGGAGAAGCGCCTAACAGAGGCAACCAACCAGAGTGAGCTCGCTGGAGCCGCTCTCCGCACGTCTCTGGCTCTCGAGGATTCCGTACCGGTAGAGATCAACGGCCATCTCTTTGAAATTACCGATGCGGTGGACCTGAATCAGGCCATGAACGCAGCGGTTCAGTCAAGTCCGATCCTCAAGGCGCTCAACCAAAAACTCGTGGCGGATCGCAGTGCAATACGCGTGCAAGAGGCAGATTACCTCCCCCAGGTAACCGCGGTAGCCGGCCGTGAACTCGTGACGAACAAGCTCGCTCAAACGGACCCGACGTGGTTCGCAGGCGCTCGGGTAACGCTTGAACTATTTGACGGTGGGGAGCGACGGGCGCGTGTCCAGGAAGCGCGTTCGCAGCTTCATAGCTCGGAATTTGAATATCACCATTCGGAGGAACAGATACGGCTTGCAGTACGAAGTTGTTATCTGGAGCTACAGTCGCAACGAAGCGAACTGGCGTCAGCCCAAAAGGCAGCACAACTCGCCGCTGAAAGTCTCCGTCTGGCCGGGAAGCGCTTTGAGGTCGGCACTGGCACCAGTCTCGAAGTGCTCGATGCGAACGTCTCTCTCACCGCGTCACAAATCAACATTCAGCAGGCCCTCTATGAGATGAACCTGTCTTATCTCAGCATGCACCGTTACCAGGGCGACATCGCTGAGGTTGCCGCGAGGATTCAGAAATGAAGAAAAAGTGGATTGCAACGGCTGCCATTGCACTTCTTATCGTCATCGTAGCTGTCGTCATTATTCGCCATGCCACTCATAGACCTGCGCAGGCCATTGTTGACGGCACCATAGAATGTGACGAGATCAGTATTTCCTCGAAGGTCCCAGGGCGCATTCAAAAGCTTTTGGTGGACGAAGGCATGCCGGTTAAGCCCGGTGATTCGCTTGCGATCCTGGAATCCCGTGAGATCGACGCGAAAGTAGAGCAGTCGACGGCTGCATATCAGTCGACCCTGTCCCGCGTCTCGCAGGCTGGAATCGCCCTGAAACTGCAGCAGCTCACCTATACCGACCAACTCAAGGAAGTGCAATCACAATACAACGCGCACCAGGAAGACATTCGTCAAGCCGAGGAAGGACTGAATCAGGCCAAGGCGAATTTCAAGACGCAATCCGACACCTACAGGCGCTTCAAAGGTCTGTTTGCGGATGGAGTGATCCCCGAGCAAACCGAACAGGATTACGAATATCGTTACCTTGCAGCAAAAGCCCAACTCGGAGCTGCCGAATCCAAACTCCAACAGGCAAAGGAGAGCGTGAAGGCTGCCGGATCGGCTCTCCAGTTGGCAAAGGACGCATCCCTTCAGGTGAACTTGCGCCAGCAGGAGCAATCTGCAGTCGCGCAGCAGGCTCAGGCTGCGCACGGCCAGATGAACGAAGCAGTGGCCTTGCAAGCGGAAACGCAGATCGTCTCGCCCGTGTATGGCTATGTGTCGGAGAAAATTTCCAATGGGGGAGAGATGGTTGCACCTGGGTTCCCCATGCTGACCATCGTCCGCGCCAATGATTTTAAAGTGAAGGTCTATGTCGACGAATCGAAATTCGGGCGTCTTCAACTGGGGCACGAGATCAAGGTCATCATTCCGGCTCTTGCCAATCAGGAGATCTCAGGAAGACTGATTCGCATTTCCCAGTCGGCGGACTTTGCGACGAAGCGCGCGACAAATGAGCAGGGATCTTACGACGTGCGCGGCATCCAGCTTGTCATCAAACTCAACGACGATAGCCGCTTTCGTAATGGGATGACGGCCCGCGTTATGCTCCCCGAGGGTGAGAATTGATCCGCTCGATCTTGAACGTGGCAGAGCGGGAATGGCAATGGCTTCGCCTTGAGCCAAAGTACATCGTGCTTGTCATCGTTGCGCCGATTCTATTTGTGATTGCGCTCGGCACCATGTATTCGCCGAAGAAAGTGCTCCACGTTCCTATAGCGATCGTAGACCAGGATCACTCCCGGCTATCACGCGAACTAACCAGGGGAATACTAGCGAGCGAGACCTACTCGTTTGGTGGTTATGCCGGGTCGGCAGAGGAGTTCCCAGCCTGGGTAGCCAACGACCGCGCTCACGTCTTTTTCGTTTTCCCGAAAGGACTGGAGCGCACGCTCATGTCCAGGCAGTCTGCACGTGTGCAGGTTCTGATAGACAATTCGAACTATCTTGCCGGTAGCGCCGAGGCCGGCTCTGCCAGTGCGATCCTTGCAACATTCTCTGTTGGAGCGGAACTGCATGTGATTGAAGCAGTCAACGGAGTTCCAAAGGATTCCGCATTGCCCAGAGCTGTGCCCTTCGACATCGGAACCCGCATGTGGTTCAATCCGGCGTTCAATGCAAACTACCTGAATTTTATGGTGGCAGGCCTCGCCTATGTCGCTGTGCAACTAGCGGGGCTTCTGGTTGCCATCCGTGCCGGCGAATCGGAATACTCCGGCTCACGCGCTCCGTATCTCCACGAGGTGACGAAAAGCGCATGGGCTGCATTGCTCGGAAAGTTGCTGCCGTATTTTTGCATCGCCTTTCTGGTATCGGTCACTGTCGTACATTTGCCGCATTGGTTCTTCGGAGCTCCGCTCGCAGATAACGATCTGTCCTTCTGGCTGGTTCTGGCATGGTTTGTCGGTATGCTAGTCACCCTGGGGTTCGGCCTGTCGTGCCTCATCCGGGATTCTCTTTATGCAACAGAGATCTGCGCCATCCTTACGCTGCCCAACTTTCTCGCGTCCGGCTATACGTGGCCGATTTTTGCAATGCCGAAAGCTATGCGGATACTGGCTTATGGCCTGCCTATGAACTCTGGCGCATTTATGCTGAGGAAGATCACGCTCATGGGGGGAACGCTTGCCGATTGCGGAAATCAGTTGGCCGGACTCACCGCATGGAGCATTCTGGCCTTCGTGCTCGCATGGCGGGGAACAAGACAAATCCTGAAAGCCGGCACCGAAGGAACGGTGACCGATGCCTAACCTGTGGTTTCGTCTCTGTCTCCGCGAATTGAAGCGAATCCTTGGGGATCGCCGAATCGTTGTGTTGCTGCTTGGCGGGCCATTCTTTTATGCCGTTCTGTTTGGCGGCGTGTATTGGAATGGCCGGACGAAGCAAGTGCCAATCGTTATTGTGGACCAGGATCATTCTCACCTGTCACGCGATCTTACGACCGCGCTCAATGCGTCCGAGAACGTGAAAATCGTCGGTTGGGTAAATTCCACGGACGATCTGTTGCCTTTGGTCCGCCGCGAAATCGCGTATGCGTGTATCTTCTTTCCGCCTCAGTTCGAACGCGATATGCTCGCCGGAAAGCAGCCACGCATTGGAGTCGTGTCGGACGCGAGCAATATCCTGATCGCAGGATCGGTAGCGAATGGCGTTCGCTCAGTGCTAGCTACTTACCAAGTCGGTATCGATAGGATTGGGTTAGAGACTTCAGGAATGCCCGTTGAGGCGGCAGGCATCTCTGCGATGCCCCTTCAGCCGGCCATACGCCTGCTCTTCAACCCTACGTCGAACTACAGCTTCTTTATCCTTATGGGGCTTGTCTGCATCGCGATCCAGTCGGTGACCCGCATGGGCTGCGGTGTTGCGCTTGAGCTCGACAGCGCAGATCAACTGAGCCGAGCATTCCCAGGAATACGTTTAAGCAATGCGATGGTATTCGCTTCGAAAGTTGCCGCGACGGCAGCGTTGGCATTGCCTGTTGCCTATTGTGCCATCGCGTTGCCGTTTATACTGTTTGGCGCCCCCTATCGCGGGAACGTCTTTGTTCTCCTCGTTGCCCTTACAGTGTTTGTCGTCAGCCAGATTTTTATTGCGTACATATACGCATATCTATGCAAGTCGGCTGTTCTCTGTACACAGATTCACATGTTTATGTCCGTCGTCATGTTCACGTTGTCCGGGTTTACGTGGCCCTATTATGCGGCGCCCGTAGCCATCCAGCGAATTGCATTTCTGACACCGCTATTCCACATGAATTGCCTGATCCGAAAATCCGCTCTGGTAGGAGCTCCTGCATCTTCACTCTATCCGCATCTGACAATGCTTGTTGTGCTGTGCATCCTGACCGGGATATGGGGATACACGGCGGTGTGCAACAAAATGAAGACAGATGCGCAGGGTAGGGCATGAATAGTCGAAGGAAATGAGGATATGGCTGCTCATGGAGAGATGACGATGTCGCTTGACACATTTGGCCTGAAAGAGATCTTCCAGCACCGGATTGTAGATGCGCAAGGCTCCACAGCCCATGTTGTGGAAGGTGGCACTATGTCATTGCGGTGGATCTGCCTGGACTTGGAGCAGGCGAGGAACCGTCTCGTGGTTATGGTGTGGCATCCGTCGCCATGCATGTGAAGGCTGTTCTTGATACGCTCAACGCTACCGACTGTCAATTCGTTGGACACGATATTGGCGCATGGATCGGCTATGCTACCTGTACTAGTAATCGGCGGCGCGAGCGGACTTGGCTACTTAATGGAAAATGAAATTCAACGCGTAGCTGATGATTTGCGCGTCGCTATTTTCGACGATTGTGGGCATTATGTCCCAGAAGAACAACCGGAGAAGCCTCTGGACACGTTGCGATTGTTCCTCATCTGAAGACCCAGCCTGTCGTGGTTACCGACAACACGAAGCACGCGATTCCTGCTTCGTGTATCAATGAAAATCATATACACAATTCCAACGGTCGATGGTCCACTGTACAGAAAGCTGTAGCGCTCTGTGAATTGCGAGGTATTTGATGTCCCTTCTCACTTCCTTCTGGAGGCGCAACTCAAAGCATGTGGCAATGGCCATCTGTGCTCTCGTTGCAACTCACACTGTGTACTCACAGGTAAGAGCCTCGACCCCGCGGGATATTGAGCGTCGGAATGGATCTGCGGTCATAGAAACCGCTTCAACCGTATCGGACCGCTTTCCGAAGATCACGCCCGAAGGGCGACCCGTTGTGGGCCTTGTACTGGAAGGTGGCGGTGCGCTCGGTCTGGCCCATATAGGCGTATTGTTGTGGCTCGAAGAAAACCATATTCCTGTCGACAGGGTTGCAGGAACCAGTATGGGAGCTTTGATCGGTGGTCTCTATGCCTCCGGCATGTCCCCAGCTCAAATCAAGTCGTTGGTACTCCAAGCCAATTTCCCTGAAGTGTTTACACTACAAACGTCCTATAGTCAACTCAGCTACAGGAGACGACAGGACAGGCATGATCTTCCGCAGGCCGTGACCCTCGGATTAAAGGGCGGTATTAGTGCCCGAAACGCGCTGCTTTCCGATACAGCTCTGAATGGCCTACTTACCGAGACATTCAAGAACTACGCAGATAGTGAGGACGACTACGACCAGCTGCCAATTCCTTTCAGATGCGTTGCGACCGATCTGAATACGCTTGAGCCAGTTGTCTTTAAAAACGGCCCGATGTCGAGAGCAATTCGCGCATCGATTTCGATTCCGGGTATATTCTCTCCAGTTCAAGACCACGATCATTATTTAGTCGACGGCGGCATTCTGGATAACCTGCCCACCGGTGTTGCAAGAAACGATCTTGGGGCCGATGTGGTTATCGCTGTCCACCTGGAGGGCGCCAAACTAAGCGATGCCGACCTCAACTCAATTTTGGGAGTGCTCTCCCGCGCATTTTCCGCAGCGATCGCTAAATCAGAGCACGCTGGAATGGCGAACGCCGATGTTGTGGTGACGGCCGAAACTGCTAAGTTCACTCCAGCGGACTATTCGAGAGCAGCTGAACTCATTGCTATTGGATACAGTTCGGCGGAACAGGTGAGAAACGGGTTGCTTCGATACAGACTATCGGAGATTGATTGGAAGAAGCATCTTGAGGCGCGGAGGGAGCGAATTGCCGCAGCACCGGAGGCCCTCTTAAATGCGCGAATCGAAGGTGGCACAGAGCCTGTTCGTTCAGATGTTGAGCGGAATCTTTCCGGGCTGATGGACAAGCCGATCAAACCACAACAAATCGAGCGCGCGTTGAATCGCGTGCAGGGAAACGGCAGTCACACCGCCTGGTTCGAGACATTCCACACGGCCGACAATGCTGTTGAAGGTGTTGGGTCTGATCCGACCGTTCCCGCAGACGGCGTAATCGTCCATCTATCGAAGCCAAGAAATGGACCGCCATTCCTACTTGTCGGGGGTGACGTGATGGCCGTGACCTCAAATATAACCAGGAGCACGATCGACTTCAGGTATGTACAGCAGGATTTCGGAGGGTATGGTTCGGAGTTACGTGCAGATATACGCGCCGGATTTCTATCGCACGGCGCCATTGAGTATTATCGGCGAATGCCTCTCCCGTGCCTGTTCGTTCAACCCGGCATCGCCATCACAAGACAGCCTGTTTATATGTGGCAGGACCAGAAACGAATATCCGAGCGTTTTCAGCAAGAGGCGGGTGGAACGCTGGACTTTGGCTGCACATTTAACCGGTACGCACAGTTGAGCGCCCAGTGGAAGACAGAAGCCACCCGCTGGGAACTGGTGTCCGGCTCAGATCAAACTCAGAATCTATCAGGAACTGCACGGAGTGGAATCATCCATTTTGCGTATGATAGCGCAGTGACCGGAGCGGTCTCACCACGGGGAGGGCGTCTGGATGTCTCAGCGGGGCGTCTCTTCCATGGTGTCCAAGACGAAAGCGCTCCCATATTTAGGCTCAACGTGTCGAGATCTCTCCAGGCAGGCCAGAATAATGTGTTTGGATTCCGGGTATTGGCGGATACATATTTCAGAAGAAATGTCGCTCAACCATATCGGTTTACGCTTGGTGGGCCGCTGGCGCTGTCTGCATCATCCGTGGACGAGTATCGTGGAACAGATGATGTGTATGTTAGGGGAGGCTATCTGCGCAAAGTTGCTACTCTCCCATCCGGGCTCGGCCAAGGGCTTTATATTGCAAGCGCGTATGAAGCGGGTGAAATATGGTCTCCAGAACAGAGGACGTTTATGCGACAAGACATGGTGGGCGGTATCGTTGCCTCGACGCCCTTTGGGGTGATCACTTTCGCTGGATCGGCAGGCGATGCAGGACGGCGGAAGATATTCTTTACGCTTGGCAAGCTGTTTTAGGATTGCAGGCGGGCTTTCGGATGGTCAAGCTGATACTGCGCTTTCAATGAAGGCCTGACGACGTAAGCCACGGTATTCGACTGTGTAATGACGACGCGAGCGGTATTGTGAAATAACCTTTGCTGGGCGCATTCCCGCATGTTCCATGCGAGTCACAATACGATTGAGATCGGGCGTTGGCGCAGGTGATTGCGCCAACGCCCCGGTTGCAACGGACAGTCCCGCCACCAGCAGCCGCATATGCAGCCGTAACCGCCACGGCCATTTCATCTGAGTCGTCGCCTCCACCCTTTGTCGTCGATCGGCGCATCAACTCAAGTTCATCTCTGCCATCGTATTTGAGTTTCCTCCAGTGGTACCGCCAATGTTTCGAGAGCAGGGACGATGCGGGCAGTATAGTCGCTCGGCGGTCTACCTGTGGACACCCTTGCTTCAAAGACAAAACCACCCGCAATGCCAACTAGCTCGCTGGTCCTGCACATTTCCGCAATGAACGGCGCGCTGCCAGGATTGTCGGCGAATAGTTCAACCCTAATATGCTCAGGACGGACAGCTCCGAGATAAATGTGAGCTCGAAAGGAGGTTCCATGTTCGTCGCTGCTCGTGGCGAATTCGCGAAAATGAATCTCCTGCCAGTGTGTTCGCAAGGCGGTTTGTTTTGCGTGAAGTTGAACGGCGAAATCACCATTATTGCCTGTTCGTTTGTCGTATGCCTCTGCGGCGGGGAGATAATAGCTCTCCGTATACTCACGCACGCTTCGGTTCGCCGAGTATTGACCGGTGAGCCGAGCCATGCTTTCGCGCATCATGGCCACCCAGGAAACCGGTATCCCATTGCTCTCGCGACGATAGTAGAGAGGAATAACTGTGTTTTCCAGCAAGGAATACAGTTGGTTTGCTTCCGCGGCATCCTGCGCGGCTTCATCGGCGCTGCCCTGGTGATCTCCTACCGCCCAACCAAGGGCCGGGTCGTAGGCTTCCGCCCACCAGCCATCGAGAGAGGAAAGGTTGAGTCCACCATTCACGAGAACCTTCATTCCACTTGTGCCACACGCTTCCCAAGGGCGACGCGGAGTATTGATCCAAACGTCGACACCTTGCACGAGCTCTTCCGCCAGGCTCATATCGTAGTCGCTCAGGAATACTACCCGGCCGTTGACTTCCTTTCGGCGGGAGAACTGAACCCATTGTTGAATCATGGCCTGGCCGTCGTGATCTTGCGGATGGGCTTTGCCGGCGACGACCAACTGCACTGGCTGGCTGGCGTTTGTCAGTATCCGGATCAGCCGTTCCGGGTCGTGAAGCAGGAGATTGGGGCGCTTGTAAGTTGCGAAACGGCGGGCAAAGCCCAGCGTCAACACGTTTGGATCGAAAAGATGCTTCTCTTTATCTTCAGTGGCCACCCAGGTTCCTATGGAACTTTCCTGCCTCTTGTTCCTGATTCTCACCGAGTCGACCAGATGACTCCGGTTGGCACAGCGCATTTTCCAGAGGTCATTATCTGAGGCAGTGCGGATTTGCGATTCGATTTCATCGAGGTCCTGTCTCCATCGATCCGAGCCACAAGCTTTATGCCAAAGGGCATCCGACTCGCCTGAATCCCAGCTTGGAACATGTACGCCATTGGTGACGCATGATACGGGGACCTCTTCGAGCGGCCACCGCGGGAACAGGTTGCTGAACATCTTTCGGCTCACCTGAGCATGCAACTGGCTGACGCCGTTTACCGCTCCGCATCCCCGGATACCCAGATAAGCCATATTGAACGGCTCATTTGGATCGGCTGGATTCAGTTTTCCCATCGCCAGCAGGTCATTGACATCAATGTGAAGGATTTGCGTGGCATACCAGCGAAGATAATGTTCAATCATGGGTGCCGGGAATCGATCGATTCCTGCATCGACTGGTGTGTGTGTGGTGAAGAGGTTGCCGGCGCGGGTTGCGAGGAGAGCCACATCGAAGGGAAGCCCTGTCTTTTCCATGAAAACGCGCGCCCGTTCCCAAACAGCGAATCCGGCGTGGCCTTCGTTCAGATGGCATACATCCGGTGCGATGCCAAGCAGGTGGAGCATGCGGTAACCGATGATGCCAAGAATAATTTCCTGTTGAAGGCGCATTTCCGTTCCACCGCCGTACAGCTCGCTCGTAATGCCGCGATGTACGGGAGGATTGGCCGGATCGTTGCTGTCCAGAAGCAAAAGGCGGACCCGCCCTACCTTGACTTCCCAGGTACGCACCCACACCGCGTATCCCGGCAGTTGGACCCGAACACGGAGCCATTCACCTGCACTGTCCCGGAGCGGAAGGATCGGCAACTGCGAGGGATCGTTATACGGATAGACTGCCCTCTGCGAACCGTCTGCTCCGATGACCTGGCGGAAGTACCCCTGCTGATAGAGGAGTCCGACACCAACGACTGGGACCCCAAGGTCGCTGGCCGATTTTAGTTGATCGCCTGCTACATTGCCGAGCCCACCTGAGTAGATTGGCAAAGCTTCGCTCAAGCCAAATTCCATGCTGAAGTACGCTACAGTTTTCAGCTTGGAATCTGGATGGGACTTCTGAAACCAAGCTTCAGTGTCGCTTCCCGCTACAGGATTGCTTTCTCTTGCTTGATTGGTCCGAAGGCGATTTACTTCCTTGCGGAAGCCCTTCTCGCTGAGCAACTGATTGAGCTTGGCGGGAGAGGCTGTCTGGAAAACGACCCATGGGTTATGCGTAATCTCCCACAGCTCCGGATCAATTTGCCCCCACAACTTGTCGGAAGCATGGCTCCAGGACCACCGCATATCCAGTGCCAATTCGACTAGATCTTCCGCACCTGGAACGCTCTTCAGCACTGCTGCAGAATCTTTCGATCATGCCATATTCATTCACCTTTTCTCTTTCAGAGACCTGTACTTGGAGCTGTTGACGGTGCCTAATCGAAGTCGTCATGCCGGTCGCTGTTTCTCAATACAACTCCGACACATCGGTCGCGCTATTTCCATTCGATGAGAGCAATTGGTGTTCTGTTGCGTTGATACCGCACTGCAACGTGTTGCCGACAGTTCCGTACGGCCGATACTGAGCCGAGCGGATGTAAACGCCTGTAATCGTTCACGATAGTGGCGAAGAAAGTAATGCATGGTTTCGATGCGAATGCGGATCGAGGCCAGTGGACGGTTTTCGTCCAAATCGCGGAAGGAAAAATGCGGCTTGCCGGATTGCTCGATGACCTGTTCGATCACGCGGCTGATGAAAGCGTCATGACCGCACTTGAAGTTTGACAGCTCCACCGAAATGAGGTTCGGATGACGCGCCACGAACTTGGCCGCCCAGATCTTTTGGTTGGAACTGGCGGAAAAGGTGCTCTTCCATACGTCGGATATATCGAGGGGCGAGCGGATGACGCCCGCGTCGACCTCGGCGCCGAACAGGCGCGCAAGCAGGTCTGCGCCGAGTGGAAGTAGATTCTGCGAGAAGATCGGGTAGCCAAGGCGGTTTAATTCTTCAAGGATTCCCTGGTTCAATCCGGGATCGTGATGATACGGGCGGCCAAGCATCACAAGTCCGATGTTTCCGCTGTGCTCCAGTTCGTTGAGCGTGAGGCTGGCACGCTGGCGGAAGCGGGCCTCGAAGGTCTCCCAAAGGCTGAAGGCGATGCCGACGGCGCGTGTATGTTCTGCCCAGTCGAGATGCAGCAGGTCTTTCCAGCAGGCGAACATCTGATAGGTGAATAAGTCGCGGTCCGCAAGATCAAGTATCGGGTTCAGGTACCGCACGTGTGCTTCGCGGAACCAGTCCACGGCGCGAGAGAAGTTCGCCTTGACTGCTTCCGGTGTGGCCGATCCGGAGGGACATGCGCTCGATCCAGAGCAGTTGTCGAGCTGCGTCGCCAGCACGTCAAACATGGGGAAGAAGATGGCGTCAAGGTGGCACTGTTTAGACTGTTGCAGCAGATCGAAGACGTGGGCTGTGGAGACTTTGGAGGGGAAGCACGGATCGACGGCAGAAAAACCGGCAGCTTCCTGGTAGCGCCCGGGATTCGTGAAGTGCGAGTAGTGCAGGTTTGTGGACGGCACGCCGAGGCTTTCGAAATAGGCGGAGAAGAGCGGCGCGTAAGTGAAGAGATTGAGCGCGCGTGGAATGCCGATGTGCATACGGCTGCGTTGGTCCTGCCTTTCGAGCAGGCCGTTCTTCAAGAAAGGTAGGAGCGCGCGGCGCGGCGCGGCGGTGTGCGTGGACTCTGGCGACATCGATTGCCACGCTTGTTCCGCGGCCAATTGCACGTAGTTGGGGGAACTCTGCCGCAGGCCAGCCCAGACCGTGCTGATTGTTTTGGCCGTGCTTGCATCTTCGGCCTCGCCACGCTCACACGTGGCGACGATGATACGCCTGGGAATATCGGCAGCAGCGGTCTCCGACGTCAGTTCGACGAAGGTTCGCAGACAGCGGTTGGCGCAGAAATGGCAGCGCGTAGTTTCGTCGCGGCGGGCAGCATAGCGAAGGACATCGAGTGCCTGAAAACCACGGAAGACGGTTGAGTGGCCGGACTTCCAGAGATCGATCGCTTCCAGTGCTGCGCCGATCGCGCCGGCCTCGCAGCAGTGAGGGTGCACGAACACCTCGGGCTCTCCGTCGCCATGGTAGTGCTTCCGGATGAAGTCCAGTTCGGCTTTTACGACGGCGAGGTTTCTTTGCGTTCCGCCCTGCAACACGAAGCGCCGGCCCAGCGCCGCTACGTTGGATACTCCGGCGACATAGAGAAAGATATTCTTGGGCAGCACGGCGGCCAGTCCGGCAAGGATCTCTTCGGGCTTCCATCCCTGCCGCTGAAAGTTTACGATGTCCGACTGCAGAAAGACAGCGCAGCCATAGCTGAACTCGGGCATCCGGTGTGCGCGAAAGGCTGCATCGGCAAAATCCTCAACGGGAATGCCAATGGACTCGGCGGCAGCCTGCAGAAAGTATCCATTGCCCGCCGAACACTGCGTGTTCAGTTTGAAGTCTTTGACCGTTCCGTCTCGCAGTACGATGATCTTGATGTCCTGGCCGCCGACATCGATGATGGCGTCCGCATCGGGAAAGACGCGAAGGGATGACTGCGCGTGAGCCACGGTTTCCACCAGGGCCACATCCGCGGAGAGCGCCTTGGCAAGCAAGCCCTTGGAGTATCCAGTAGTTCCGAGTCCCAGAACCTGAGTCGATAAGCCGGCCTGCAATAGCTCATCTCTGAGTTCGCGCAGAACGGCGACTGCATCCGAGATCGGATCGGTCTGGGAGAGCCTGTAGGAGCTGGCGATGACTTCGCCATCCTCGGAGAGTGCGACGGCTTTGGTGGAAGTCGAGCCGCCATCCAAACCTATAAAAACACCACTGTTGGAGCACGACCGCGGGAGCACAGGAGAGGGCAGGGAATAGGTCTTGCGAAAGTGCTCGAACTCATCCAGGCTTCCGCGCAGGCTGCCCGGTTCCTCCGGGCACCTGGCCGAAAGATCCTGCCTGCGAATGTACTCTTCCAGTGCATAGGTGCCTTTGTACTGGACGGTATTGTCTTGCTCCGCAGCGCCGAATTGAATCGCGCCTACTGCGGCAAAGTACTCCGCCATTGGCGGGATGACGACGAGTTCCTCTGGAGGAATTGCGGAGGGGATGGCAATATTCTTTCGCGTCCACAGATCGAGCAGACCTTTTCGCCACGCGGCTTGCAGGCCAGGGAAGAAAGCATTCGGACCGCCGAGCAGAAACACTTTGGGCCGCAGCGTGTGGCCGCGTGTGAGTACGCTCAGGTTCTGTAGCACGACCGCCTGGAACAGCGAGGCCATCAACTGGTCGGGTGGAACCCCCTGTTTTTGCAGACCGGTAATGTCGGTTTCGGCAAATACACCACACTTGCCGGCAATGGGGTACACCTGCACATAGTCATAGCTCTGCGTGTGCAGGTCATGGGAGGAAATATGCAGTTTGGCGGCGATCTTCTCGATCACAACACCGGTTCCTCCGGCGCACTTGTCGTTCATGGTGGCAATCTTCTTCATGCGGCTGCCATCGCCGCTCTCCTGGAAGAAGATCATCTTGGCGTCCTGTCCGCCGAGTTCGATGACGGAGCGTACATCGGGAAAACCGGTTTCGACCGCAGAACTGACTGCGGCTACTTCCTGGACGAAACGTGCCCCAAGTGGTTCGGCAAGACGATGGCCTCCGCTTCCAGTCATAAACACGCACAGATTCTCGTCTGAAATACTGAGTTCCCGCTTTATCTCCCGAACGGAATCAAAGACTGTCTCCGCCTGATGACTTTCGTGGCGCACGTATTTGTGAAAGAGGATTCTTCTGTCATTCGCGGAACACACAACGGTTTTCACAGTCGTTGAACCAACGTCGAGTCCCGCAAAGAACTGCTGCATGATTTCCTTCCTCCTCAGGCGATTCCGCGCATATAAACATCTTTGAGCTATTCGAACTGATGCTAAGCCCACACCGATGCCATCACTCCCGCAAGCGTCGTATGTGCGATCTGGTTAGATTCAGCAGAGAAAAATGCAGTATCAAAAAGCATGCCAGATAGATTATTGTCAAGCAGCCGTGTATGAGTGCTCGAATCATTCTGTGTAGTTGTCCGGCTACGAAGCGAGTGCCGGGAAGATCCAGCAGTTGAGAGAGAAGATACTGGTAGCCCTTCTTCATATGCAGATCCTCGGCGATTCAATGCCTACTCCATGTTGCCGCGTACTCCCTGGAAGCCGTGCAGCGCCTGCTTGAACAACCAATGAATGACGCGGGTGTCGTTGTAGCAGAAGGCGAGAATGTGGTTGAGCGTGGAGAAACAGTTTGCCTCGCAAGCATATTTCATGGCCTTCAGCTGATTCGGCTCCATCCGCGGTGCTTCAATGGTTCCCCAGTCATGATTTGTGGAATACATGGGAAAGCATGGCGCGAGCGTTCCGTCCGTGCGGATGATGATGCTGTTCTGACCGGCGCGGCAGCCCCACTCTTCTAGTTCCTTGTTCATGAACTTCTTCATCTCGGCGAGGCGCTGGACGGAGTTGACCATCTGCCAGCCGGAGTTCTGCTTTTCGATCAACCAGTCGATGAGTTCGCCGATAGCCGCATGATCCTCGGGGCGGATGAAGACCGGGTTGTCCTCCAGATGCCTGAAGTCGCCATGTTCCAACATGGGCGACTCGCAGATGTGGTAGTCGGTGGCGATTCCGTTGTCATGTGCGAGCTCGGTCAACATGCGCACGTCCTTCAGGTTGTTGCGGCAAATATTGATGTTGAGGAACACGGAGTAGCCGTATTTGTACTGCTTGCGCACGAGGTGATTGAAGCCCTGGCGAATGGGAACCATTGCCTTGGGTAGCCCTGGCTTTATGTCCCAGGCATCGACGGCCAGGTTCACGGTGGCAACGCCGGCATCGGCAATGCGATCGATGATATCTGGTTTCATGAGGCGGCCGTTTGTAGGCAAATAAACCCAGAAGCCTCGCTTGGCCGCGTAGTAGATGACCTTGTGCGCGAACTGGGGACGCAGCAACACTTCGCCACCCATGAGCGCAAGCACACGGCAGGTTGTCGAGTGCAACCAATCGATGGAACGCTTGGCAATGTCCTCGGTCATGCCATTGACGCGGTTATCGTAGGCCCAGCAGTAGTTGCAATCGAGGTTGCATTTCCACTCGTTAAAGAGGTAGGTGATGATGGGATGGAATTCTCCGCTCTGAAGACGCGAGTGAAAATAGGGAAACATCCAGCCCCGCATCGCGTGGTAGATCTGCGGAACGGTCCAGTGGCGCTTGCCATTCTTGGGTAAGTAGGATTCGTCGTGGGCCGTGTACAAGTTGGGCTTTTGCGGAAAGACCGGCTCAGGCAGGGTTTGCCGCACTCCGCCGGGTGGAGGCGGAACTTGCGACCGGCTACCGCTCATCAACTCGTCATTGATGGCGTCATTGATGCGATAAGCGGAGCCGGATTCGGTGGACAGCCTGGGTAGATCGCTCAAGATTCAGTCTCCTGTGTGGGATGAACATGCTGTATTACTGCCTCCTGAAGCCGAGGATCTCGCCGGGAATGCAGCACAGCACCGTTCGTAAGGTGGGCAGACATGAGTTGGTCCGTATACAACAAGAAGTTGGCGGCAGTAGAAACCACGCCCGCGTGGCGTGGAATCGGGAAGAGTGGGTGGCGCAGTTCCGCATGCGCTGCGACAAACTCTCGAATTTCATCGAGTGAGTGCCGGGCCTTGTGGAGAGCTTGCGCGAACTCCGTCGTGGCCTTCGCTCGGGCTTCTGACAGCGCCATCTGTACACGACTGTAGGCGTGAATCTCGCCGTCAGCAGAGGTTTCGATGGAGAGGAAGCTGACCTCGGGAAACCGCTCGACGAGCGATGCCTGCACAGCGTCCGATTGCACGGAGGGCAGGCAGCCGAAGGGCTTTAACGCCAGAACCAGATGGCATACTTTGTGCTGCGTGTAATAGAGGGTTTTGCCCACTTCCAGGTGCCCTTCACCGCCGCGCAGGAAGGTACTGTAATAGGGTGCCGCCAATGTTGAGAGTGTCTTCTGCGATACCAACAATTGTTCGGGTAATCCGAGCAGACGGGCCAGACGGCGGAAATGACGGCGGTAAATCCCGGTGCCGAGGGAAAGGCCCGTCTGCTTGGCCCATGCCGCAGCGCGTACGGCGAGGGCTTTGACAGGAGAAGTCCATGGTGCTGCGTAAGCAGCCATTTGCTGGCTAAAGGCGACGCGCGCTTTGCGCTGATGCAGCATGTAGAGCAGCCAGGTGCTGACGGGTTCGATCGACGCCTCCGTGCCTTCCTTTTCAAGGAACTCAAGCATGCGAAAATTGCCATCGCTCTCGGTCATCTGTGCCCAGAACTCTCCGATGACCTTGACTACCGGGCGCACGCGCAGCCAGTCCACCTCAACGGTCAGGAGTTCGTTGGCTGCCGCGGGTAGAACACCGGTGAGCGCGTGGCCGTACAAATGCGACCAGACTTTCCCGAGGGTGTTGGGGATGCGGTAGGCCCGAGAGGTGTCGCGAGGCAGCAGAAAGGCCGGCACGTGCCCGCGAAGCTCGAACGCACTGTGCGCTGCGAAGTGCTGCGCGATCATTTCGGTCATACGTGCGATAGCCTGATCGGTCGCGCCGGCTCTGACTTCGTACGGTCTGAGCCGGTGCTGAGTGGAGTTCAGGAGATCGCCCAGGATGAACGAGTGCAGCGCGTTCATACCGAAGTCGACGGAGAACTGGAGGCCGCTATGGCCAGTGGAGGCACGGATGCCGTGGTCCTGCGAGAAAGAGAGCACGCGGAAGCCCACGTAGCCGGCAGCATTCAGGGCCACGCGGAACTCTGATTCGTACATGCCGAAGCGGCAAGGGCCACCACAGGCCGCCGTGAAGTAGACGAAGCGGCAAACGATTTCTTCGCGGGGAAGGCCTGCCTTGTGCTTCTCTTCGAGGAAACGGATGAGATTGCCGACGGTGAAGTAAACAGGATTGCAGAGGCCGCTGGCGCAGAATTCCTTGCCCAGTTCATGTGCTGCCCGATCGGTCTCCGGTAGCTTCTGGCACAGATAGCCTGCTCCGGCAAGGAGACCTTCAATGAGCCGCTCGTGCTTCCAGGTAAGACCGCCAAAAAGGATCGTTACCGTGGCACGCTCGGCGGCGGAGAAGGCCGCTTCGTGTGGGATCAGTGGTGCGCGCAGATTGTCGCACGAATACCTTTCGTCAGGTATTTGGTGTGGTGCTGAGACTCCATTCATAGAAATCTACTCTGCCGATGAGGGGACTCCAGTGGATGAGCGGCATCCTTCCGTACAAACTTCTTAGTTGTGTACGTTTGCAGGGCATCTGTGAGCATATGGCGTGCACGATAGAGGCGCGATTTTGCCGCGCCATCCGTGATTCCCAAGGAAGACGCCGTGATGTGAATCGATGATCCCGCCAGGTCCATCCCCTGCAGAACAACGCGATATTTGGGGTGAAGCTGGCGAATCTTGTCTGCCAACAATTTTTTGTGCTCCCTTCGAATGCACACTTGTTCCGGTGTCGCTCGGCGGTCAGCCAGAACGAAAGCGACGCCGTTGTCCTTCGCTTTTCGTGGGTCGTCCAGATATACCCATTTCGCACGCCCAGCCTTGCGTTTTGCCGAGATGCCGGCATTGACGGCAATCGCGACCAGCCAGGAGGAGAACCGCGCTTGGCCACGGAATTTCTCTATATTCCGAAACGCGCGCAACATGGTTTCTTGTACCAAGTCTTCTGCTTCGTCGCAGGAGTCCGCATAGCGGCGCGCAGCTCCGTACACGACGCGCTTATACCGCACAAACAGTTCATCGAATGCGGAGCGGCATCCCCTCTGCGCCGAAGCCACTAATTGATCTTCTGTCCAGGCGCACAGATCAGCTAACTGCTGGGGATGCGCCGGGACGGACTTTGGGGCCGATGCGAAATCTACTACGCCTTTCATTCCAGTAAACGTCAACGTGTCCTCCTCGCAAAGACCGAAACTGAAATGCCTGCATCCATGCATTCACGGCAGGTTTCCTTTTCGATCTCTAACGGTAATGCCGTGCCAATTCTTTGCTTCCACCGTCATCGATGCGGATGTGTCCGCTAGACATTCGATCTTCGAAAGAAGAGATTGCTGCGATAGTCCTGGAGTGGCCCGCTCATCGTACAGTGGGTCCTCAAGAAAATCTGTTGTCATGCAGCACACAACAAGGATCTTTGCCGCGGGCCACCTCTTGCGAATGTAGCCTGCAGTTTCACGAAACTCGGCGGGAGAGAGGTTCTGGTGCAGAACTGCGATCTCAATTTTCTCCTCCTTCGCAATCGAGAACAGTTCTCGAAGGCAGGTTGCACTTGCCAGCCGGCATTTCTGTCGCTCAAGGAGTGCATCTCGGACAAACATACTTGCATCCGCGGACCCAACGGATAGTACGTGAAGAATTTTTCTCATGGCACACCTTCAATCTGTTGAAGAACGCCCGCTGTAATCTCAACCATCTCTGATGGCGAAAAGGCCGCGCATGCTCTCTACCCACGTCATGTGGCATGGCCTCTACACCAGTTGCCTGGTTTGTGTCGAAACTCACGCGTCACATGTTGTGATGGGTGAGAGCAAAAGAGATCTCCGCATCAATATTGGTGCTGAAGGTCCACAGAGACTATTCGACATTACTGCAATCTTGACGCGTATCGAAAGCTCTGTCACGGTGAGCAACAGTGATCTTGCTGTTAGGTAACGGGAACGGGTACTGACACTTGGGCGTATGGAATATTCAAGCGAAGGCTTGTGTCGAAAACCAGCACGCTTTCCCAAAACACGTCTCAAGTCTCTCTTGGGAACTCTGTTCTGCCCTGGGGCCAAAATCCTTCGATATGCTCGCGTGGCAATCCATACTTACCTCGGAGGACGAGTGTCCCATCACAGAATGCGACACTCGTCCCGGGCAATTCACTACATGAGTTTGTCGAGCCAATCAAACATGACCTGATGAAGGCGTCTCATTGCCCCCATATGGCAGTGTTCCGCGGCGCCTTCCTCTGGCGTTAAGGTAATTAGTGTGTTGGGGCACGTGAGGCCACTTGCGACCTGTTGTGGCTGGCCTTTCAGATAATAATCATCTGCGGCATCAAGAATGAGCGTCGGGGTAGTGATTCTCTCGAGAATTCCCTTCAACGTGTATTCGGAAGTCTTCCGCAAGTATTCGGCTACGGAAGCTGAGCCGAATGTCCAAACACCATTCTGCAATGACCACCGAATCGCAGTCGATCGGGACATCAGCATATGGGCAACCGGAATGAATGCTTCATCCTGTTTTTGCGTGAGCCACTCAACCATGAAAGGCGGCATGCCCGTTACATTCGCCTCAAAGAAGTCAATCATGCCATCGTCCAAGATCAGCGCTGCCGGACGAGGATCGAAAGCTGCTGCACGCGCAATGAGCAAGGCTCCCAGACTGTAGCCGAACATGATAATTCTGTCGTTTGCCACCTCTGGACGCAAGATGGCGTAGTCGAGCACAGGAGTGACGACCTGCTCCCAATCCGATCGAAATACCAAGCCTTGCTCGCGCAAAGCTGAACCCTGTCCAGGGCCGTCGAAAGCAAGAACGTTGTAGCCACGTCTTAAGGACGTAGCAGCAACCGCGCAATAGGCCTCCTCCCGGGTCGAATCGAATCCGTTGTTATAGATAACCGTTGGACGCGGTTGCCCGCTGTCATCGACCTTAAAAATATACGCTGGCAGCGTCGTCCCCTCGTAAGGAATCAGCACCTCTTCGACGGGGGTGTCCATTAGTTGCGTAGCTTTGAGGAAAGTCTCGCGGGAAGATCTAGACAACGCGAGCACATCGGGCGTATTGTTTGGATCTTCTCGGAGATAGAATTCCGCGGTCCGGTAATAATTTGAGGCACGCAAAAAGGCTTCCCGTGCGCTCACTCTGTGTCCCTTCGCGAGGCACTCTTCAGCGATTCGATGAATCCTTTGAGCTGTGTTCTTCCATTCGCGAAGCCAACTAACTTCGTCTCCTTCGCCAATTGCGGATGCAGTGACGAGAACGTCTGCAAGGTCGGCTCCGCCGTCGACCGCAAAACCCATTGCCCTCAGCGTCTCGAAAGAAAATGACGGATCTTCAAACAAGAATTTCATGCGTTCCTCCTTGTGGTGTCTGTTTGTGCGGGCCGTCGAATGCGCTTGTTGCCAGGCGGTCGTAGGAATACACAGCGATCATCGCAGGACTAAGAGGGATAAAGAGTGTAGGGACCTGTGGTCTCGCTGTTAGGTAGATGTTGCCTACACTTAGTTTTCACGTTTCGCCGCCAATTGGGCGACCTGTCTCAGCTGTGAGAACACAACGACCATTCATACCGGGTTGCTGGAAGTCAGTACCCTCAAGCGATCTTCGCGCGCAATGACGGCATCAAGAAGCGCTCCCGCAATACTGGAAACAGGATTGATCCACAATCCTTTTGGCAAAACAGGCCGCAGAAATGTCGCTATTGGAAATACAATTCGTTCTGCCAGACGGACTTCTTCTCGATGGCCCCCGACCATTTCAGGGCGAACAATCGTGAGCGATCGGAACCTTGTGCTCCGCATGTCCCGCTCGAGCTCGCCTTTGGTCCGGCAGTAGAACAACGGAATCGACAAGGAAGCGCTAGGAGACGAGACGAAAGCGCATGCAAGAGCGTTTGCCTGAAACGCGGCTTTGGCAAATATCATCGGAAGCACGTAATCGACCTGATAAAAGGCTTGCTTGGATCCAGGCTTGCCGATTGTTGCCGCCGACGGCGGATATCATCGAGTCGATGGAGTGAGCTGCGGCTTCCTCCACCAAAGTGGCTAGCTCCTGTGCTACCGGATTGAACAGTTTCGAGTGAGGACCAAGACGGTGGCGAGTTGGCGCAATGATTTGCCAGACACGTTGGTCTCGCAGAGCGAGTTGAAGAACATTTCGCCCAACAAGCCCTGTCGCGCCTAAAAGCAGTACCTTTATACCGGTTCGTGTCCCCTCTGTCTGCCCGTTTTTAATAGACCTTTTCTCAAGCGAGCCTGACATGATCACCGTTGGCGTTCGGATAATCGGTATAGCCTGCTTTTGCCAGTTCCCTTGCCGCTAGAGCGTCGAAGCCGCTCGAAGCACCCGTGATTACGATTGCCTGTTGCACAAAAGACCCCCCTAAGGTCGTCGACATGCCGTCCGGAACACGACCGCTTCACGCGCATATCGACCCGGCTGACGATGGCGCAGAGATTGTAAGTGGCGTGGCAGACCGAGTTCGAAGAAAACTGCTCAAGAACATGGAGATCTCCGATCTTCTGAAATTTTCGGAAGTACAATAAGGCTTGTCCCCGGAACGAGAATTATGTCCGCTCCGGGGGCTATTTTCTTCCAATGTTGATTGCACAGGCCGGTTCTCTGCAGTCCACAACTAGCAAAGCAGCTAAGGAAACGAACGATGAACGCATTCAAGACAGGATTCTATTCGGTAGTTCTTCTTCTTTTTGTCTGTTCAATTTCGAGTACTTCTCACGGGCAGATGCCCCTTCAACGTGCCGAGACGCTACAGCGCTACGGCATCGATCCAACATCTTCTCTGGAGTCGCGCATCGGGCCTCCTTCCCCGAGATTCATCAAGATGTTCACGGATGAGGGAGCGCCACGACCGACAGCTCATGACCTTACGCCTGAGGAAAGGCGCCAAGTCCTGGCTGCGTTTTCTGCACTCACCCCCCTCCATCGGCGGGTGTTGAGCACACGGTTGCGGTCGATAAGCTTCGCAGACGGGATGCCGAATACAGCGCTCACAGTTACCGTCAACCCAGGCGAGCCCTACGAAGTGTTTGACATCATATTCAGAGCGGGAATCCTTCAGGAGAACATCTCTGAAATCCTTACGCAGAAGGAGAGAACTTGTTTCGATGCTGCGGGTTCGGCTATGAATGTCTATATCGATGGGGGAAAACTGGACGCGATCATTTATGCGCTTCTGCACGAGGCCACACATGTCGTAGATGGCAGCTTGGGCATGATCAAGGATTCAAATAGTATTCCGGCGGGTTCGAATGGAGGGCCGTTTACGAGCGGTGTTTGGAGTGACAGGACAACTCCAGTTCCTCAATACCGCACTGCTCTTCTCGAAGACATTCACTATCGCGGTGGAAAAATTCGGAACATGAACGAAGCGCAGAACATCTATGATGCTCTGCGTAAGACACCCTTTGTGTCGCTCTATGGCAGCAGCAATTGGTATGATGACCTCGCTGAATTGGTTACCTGGTACCACCTGACTCAGAAGATGAAACAGCCGTATCATCTTGAGATCCGCAGAGGGGCAGAAGTCCTGTACTCCTATTCGCCGATGGATTCAACGCTGGTGCAAAGCCGCTTTGAGCAAATCACGCAGTTTTATGCCGAGTAATGCCTGATGGCGGATCGGACGACTTCCCTGGCTTGCAGATGGACCTCCGGCCAACGCCGACATGGCATTGGCGGGCAACAGACATAAACCAGAGGGCAGAGCGCTGGTGAAGGCGGCATCTCTTGCGCTAACAAGTGCATCGTGCGGTTGAAGATCATAGGCTGACCATGGCAAAGACATTAAGGGCTAATCTCGACAGTGTGATCGATCGCGTGATTGCTGAGCAGAGAATTGTTGGAGTAGCCGTTCTTGTTTCACATGATGGCAAGGTCGTTTATGAGAAGTGTGCGGGACTGAATGACCGTGAAGCCGGCGTCGCAATGCGCGCAGGCGACATATTTCGTCTCTCATCGTTGTCAAAGCCAATCGTAGCGGCGACCGCACTCGCTACAATCGAGCGAGGCAAGCTCAGGATCGACGACCCGGTTGCACGCTGGATTCCCGAGTTCTGCCCGAAGATGCCCAATGGTGCCACACCGGAGATTACCGTACGGCAGCTCCTCAACCATACGGCTGGGCTCAGCTACGCCTTTCTCGAAGACCAGAAAGGGCCATACCATATGGCAAATGTGTCCGATGGCCTCGATCAACCGGGATTGTCGATTGCGGAAAATCTCCAAAGGATATCGTCAGTTCCCCTGTCATACCAACCCGGCAGTTCCTGGGGGTACTCCATCGCAAGCGATGTGCTGGGAGAAGTAATCAGCCGCGCTTGTTGCTGCCCCCTTCCCGATGCGGTCGCCAGATACGTAACGGACCCGCTGGCGATAAAGGACACGGGATTCACCGTCAAGGATCCTGCGCGACTGGTAGTTCCATATGCAGATTGCATTCCGCGTCCGGTTCGTATGGGGGATCTCCATGCTGTGCCATTTGGCCTGGGCTCGATACAGTTCTCTCCAAACAGGGCACTCAATCCGCATTCCTATGCTTCAGGAGGATGCGGAATGGTAGGAACGGCACGAGATTTCATGCGTTTTCTTGAAATGCTTCGTATGGATGGAGAGTCGATTCTTGGCGCAGAGTTGTGCAAGATGATGACCACGGATCAGACAGACGGACTGGGCCCCGGGCCGGGAAGAGCGTTTGGATTTGGGATGTCGGTGATTACGGAGCCAATAGCGGCTTCAACTCCACAATCCGCAGGTACGTTTACGTGGGGCGGCGTCTACGGGCATTCCTGGTTTGTTGATCCAAGCCAAAGGCTGGCAGCCGTCAGCCTGACGAACACTGCGGTTGAGGGACTATCCGGAAGATTCCCTGTCGAGGTTCGAGACGCAATTTACGAGAGTGCTGAACTGGCTTGATATATTGCAGAGCGGTGCACAACGCAATAGATTAACCAATATTGAGCACCACTCCTACGGATGCTCACAGTAGCTAAGCTACTCCTTTACGTGCCCGGTCAAGGCTTCACTGCCGCCCGCCGGAAGTGAAGCCGACTTGAATGGTCCGCGGTACCAGGTGGCCAATCGCCGGGACCCGTCGATTGGCAGATTTCTAACGCTTGCCTTACACAAAAGATCAGTACCAGGATGCAAAGGCATGCAAACTCACGCAGAGGTTCTCATAATCATCAGGCTTGTGCACATTGCGATACCTCTTCAACTAACGCCCAAAGATTGCGAGGTCGGTCTGCCAAGACTGATGAGACGACCCACATCACAGGATCTGGCCACCGACATCATCTCAGGCTCATATCGAGCACTAGCTGTTTAGTCCCGGCATTTGGTCGTGCATTCTTATCCAGAGGCTGGAAGGATAGCAAGCCGGGGGGAAGTCGGGACGCTGGGTTATCTGCTTGCGCTGTCGATGACCACGGCTGATCAGGGCGATCGCGCCCAGGTCGAGGTGGCTTACGTCGATCAGGGCTACACCGGACCAAACGCGGCTTCGTTCTGCTGCCGCACCGTTGGGTGGTCAAGAGAAGCTTCGTCTGGGCTGCTCCTTTCCGCCGTTTCGTGCGCGACTACGAGTGGCTCGACACAATGCTCAAGGGGTTTCATTACGTTGCCTTCGCATGCCTCATGATCGCAAACATGTTTAAACAACTCGCATGAACTTCATAATAGGCTCTAGGTGGCGTAGGGCCCTTAGCGCTTCGAGTGATCCGATTCAAGATAAAAACAGATCGCCAATGCTGGGCTTGTGAGCATAGTATTGGCGATCTTGGGAGGTGCGGGATGTACCTGCTCAGCTATCACGAGGCGCCTGGGGACGTGAGCCCCAGGCATCTCGCCGGTTTCAAACTTTCTTGCTTGGGCCGCTGTCTATCGTGAACTGGGGTGAGCGGCTTGATAGCGTGACCACAGTGCCGGTTTGCAGCGTTCGTAAGGACCGGGATAGTCGATCTTCTCGGGGACTCCAAGTTCCGCCGCCGCATGCCAAGGCCAGCGAGGATCATCGAGAAAGGCGCGTGCAATGGCGACCAAATCGGCCTGTCCAGAGCTAATAATCTGTTCAGCTTGTTTGGCATCAGCAATTAAACCTACCGCACGGGTCGGTACACCGGTTGCTGCTTTCACTTTTTCTGCCAGCACAATCTGATAATCCAGATTGTGCGGGATCCGAGCTGGGGCAATTCCACCCGAACTGACGCAGACATAACCAACGCCGATATTCTTCAGCTTATTGGCTAACTCCACAGTTTCCTCAATGACGATGCCGTTGTCGAGCCAGTCGGAGCCCGTGATTCTGATTCCAAGGACGACGTTGTCTGGTAGAACCTCCTTTACAGCCTGGGCGACCTCCAGAGGAAACCGCATTCTGTTCTCCAATGATCCACCATACTGGTCTTTGCGTTGATTAGAGATTGGCGAGAGGAATTGGTGCAACAGATAGCCATGAGCCGCATGCACCTCAACCACGTCGAATCCAAGACGAACGGCCCTTTCGGCGGCCTGAACAAAGCCTTGACGGATGCGGGCGAAATCACTCTCTGCCAACTCCCGAGGTACAGGCCAGCCCTCGCGGAACGGCAGCGCCGAAGGTGCTTCAGTGATCCAAGGATCTTCCTCGGGAGTGAGAGCCTCACGGCCTTCCCACGGACGCTGCGCGGACGCTTTCCGGCCGGCATGTCCAATCTGAATGCCCCAGCGGGTGCCCTTCGCCTGGACATGTTTTGCAGCAGCAAGCACGCGCGCTAGCGCCACTTCATTCGCGTCATTGTAGAGGCCGATACAGCCATGCGTGACACGGCCTACGCGCTCTGTAGCTGCGACCTCCATGACGATCAGCCCTGCGCCCGATATCGCAAGTTGCATAAGGTGCATCAGGTGCCAGTCTGTTGCGCATCCGTCGTTCGCGCTGTACTGGCACATCGGTGAGACGACAATTCGATTCGGCAGTTGTAACCCACCGATATTGATTTCAGAGAACAAAGCCGAACTCATTTCTTACACTCCCTCTTGATTGTTTTCGTTGAGATGCTGTTTTGTGATGGGTAAGCCGATTCAGATGCCTTCTCGTATAGTCAGTGGACTGTCGAGTGCATACCGGGCGATCGCGTCTTTCCTCATAAAAGTAACACCAGACTTGCTCTGCGCATACTCGATGAACTCCTCAAGCACCTTCGTCCGTGACGGCCTTCCTGCAATGCGGTCATGAGCGCTCACAGACATCATGCGGCGGCGCTTCGAGGACTCGGAGTAAAGCATGTCGAACTCGCGTTTCAGGTCAGAGGCGTAATCGTCGGTGCTGAAATAACGGCTCTCATAATTCACGATGTCATTCATGTGCAGCGTGTAGGGCACGACGGCGAATGGCTTATTTCGGACGTTGACGAGGAACGGTTCATCGCGGCTCACATCATCAATGTGATAGATAAAACCCAAATCCTGGAGAATCTCCAGGGTATGGGGGGTGCCTCGTAACCAGAAGGCATTGAAACCCACCGGCCTTGTCCCGGTGACCCGCTCAATCGTAGCGATTGACTCTTCATACCCCTTCCGCTCTTCTTCGGGTGTCATAGAGAACTGCGGTGTCCATGTTTGACCGTGCCCCGACGCTTCGTGCCCACGCTGCACGATTTCCCTGGCCAGTTCTGGATGCATTTCAACAGCGGCACCGACCATGTGCGATGTCACCTTCACATGATGGCGATCAAACATGTCGAGAAGTCGCGGGATCCCCTCTTTGAAACCGTAGTCGTACCATTTGGTCGCTGGCAGATCAGGATATTTCGGATCGATCCGTGGCATAGGGCTTTCAGTTCCACTGGACGGTTCGGCGCCAGCCTCCATTTGCATGGATATGGAAATGACCATGCGAGCGCCATCTGGCCAGAATCCCCCGTCAGACTGCGTTGCGGGCAAAACAGCTTGTCCATGGACTTCGGATGTGAGCGGCATGCTTGAAGCGAGCACGGATGCGCCACCTGCTAGGACGAAATTGCGACGATTGAGCATTACTTCTGCTCCCCCTTGACTGGATTTGTATGAAAAAGCGCATCTGCTGAAAACACGTTGAAGCGGCGGAACGCCAGGAAGCATCTTGGCGATGTGAATAACTTCGCTCAATCTGACGGCTTCTTTCCTACTTCACTGTCTGATGCTTGCTTAGAGGCTTAACGTGAATATTGCTGCGATATTCCGTTTCCGCCCAGTTCACGCTTTCCGCAATGATTGCTTCCGGATTGAGCGTAACACCGTCAAGCATAAACTCTTTGAAGCGCTGATAGCCCGCGCGGTCGATTAAGTGGCCGCCGTGAATGTAGACAGGTTTTCCCCCAAGCACCCAATCGGAAAATTTCGGCCAGTTTCTCATCATGCCGAGCAGACTATCTTCCGTCAGCCAGTTGGCGAACAGCTTCCCCATGCGGGGACACTGCTTGCCCGTCCGTCCTCCCAGAATGATCCGGTAGAAGATTCTATTGGGCCGTTTCCATGCGCCGGTCGGACAGGCGGTCACGCATTCTCCGCAGCCTACGCAGCAACAAGCATCTTTGCTCACTTTATGCTTGTCATTCAGCGAAAGAACACGGGTGGCCGCTTTCTCGCATTTCCTCACACACGCTCCGCAGCCGATGCAGCGATCCATGTCGTAGATAGGCCTTGTGCAGCCGACGATGCCTAAATCCTGAAAATGCGCCTTCGCACAATCGTTCGGACAGCCGGAAACCGAAATCTTGATATGGTACGGATTGGGATAAATCTCCTTCTCCAGCTTGTGGGAGATATTCTGTGTGTTTATATTCGCATTGATGCAATGTACGCTGCCGATGCAAGCCATGATATTGCGCGGTGCGATATAGGGATAACCGTTCCTGGTTTCCATTTGTACATTGCACAAATCGCATTCAACGGCCTTCAGATATGGCTCAATGTAGTCGTTTACGGAAGGAATGTTCTGGGCCTTAATGCCCGGCGCATTCAGGGTCTGCCGCGTGCCAAGGTGAAACGAACCGTTTCCCCACGTCTGGCAGATATGCTGAATCACATCCAGCCACTTTGCATCAATCAAAGCACCTGGCACTCGCAACTGGAGCATGAATTCATCGGGCACTTTGGATTGACGGTAACAGTTGTTCTGCATTTGTTTGATATTGCAGTCTTCCACCACGGTGAGTGCCTCCTAATCCACCAAGCTTCTGCCGATTGTGTAGTTGAAAACCGGGCCGTCCAGACAGACATACGTTTCGTCGATACGGCAGTGGCCGCATTTCCCGATGGCGCAGGACATTTTTCGTTCAAAGGACATCCAGATGTGGTCTTCCGGCACACCACTTGTCAGAAGCCCCAAGCCCGTGAATTTCATCATGATGGGCGGACCGACCACGATGCATTCATAATCACCCCCAAAGGAAGCGAACGGGATGCTTCCAAGAAAATCGGTCACCAGCCCTTTTTGCCAGCCTTCTGCTTCTTCAGCGTCAAGTGTGTAAGTAGCATGAAAGCTGGCGGCATTCTTCCATCGAAGAAGATCATCGGAAAATAAAACGCTGCATGTATTTTTGAAGCCGAAGATTAAATGGAGATCTTTGGCATAGCTCTGGTCGTTATACATCATGTCGACCAGACTTTTCACCGCGGAAACGCCGGTGCCTCCTGCAATGATGACGACATGTTTGTTGCGGAACCGTTCCAGAGGCCAGCCATTTCCGTAGCAGCCGCGTAAGAAAATGGAGTCCCCCTTCTGGAGGCTGAAAAGGCCGTCGGTGACCTTCCCCACTTTCCGAATGGTGAAGTCGACGTATCCGCTTCCGAAGCCGCTGGCCGAGATCGGTGCTTCTCCAATGCGGGGAAGCGAAAGCTGCATAAACTGGCCATGTCGGACAGGGCGATCGTTCGCCACCCGAAACGTCCATTCCGTTTCCGTCTGCGGCAGAATGTCCAAAATTTCGCATGCATGCGGTTTGATCGGATTTTCAAGCATGATGCGCTACCTCCTCCGGCTGAATTTCCTCAATGGCCCTGGAGAGTTTGTTCAGCGTGGCCGGATAGCTGATGAGCTCCGGACATCTGGCCGAGCAGCGTCCACAGCCAACGCACATGGGGCCTGTGTGGAACCGCGCGTCGTGCCCATACACTTTATGCAGGATTTTGTAGCGGTACTTTTCAGAGGTTTTGTTGCGAAAGCATTGGCCACCTGCCATCTGATCGAATCCACCCACCATGCAGGAGGAGCAGGTGCGGCGCCGTTCGCCGATATGTGCGTTCTGAGTATAGACAATGTCGGTGCTCTCAAAGCATGTGCAGGTGCTGCAGGCAACGGTGCAGGAGCCGCAGGCGATGCAGCGATCATCGAACTCTCTCCACATCGGATGATCTTTTAAGCGGTTAGCCATGTCCATGCGGTCAATCACCGGATAATTCACCTTGAGTTCGTTTTCTTCTGGAAAGCGAATGGAATAATCCGAAGGCTTGGCTTGACTGAAATAATCTCGGAACGCTTCGTCTGACACTTCGATTTGAGCATCCCGTTCACCAAACGAAAAAGCCATGGCATGCATATCGGTCACATTGGCGCCGACACTGCAACAGAAACAACCTTCAAACTGCTGCGCGCATTCCATCAGTACAAATTTGGCCCGGTCCCGGACGCGTTTGTAGAAGGGATCTTCAACACCGCCGTTTAGCAAATAGATCTGATCTTGAATGCGAATGGCATTGATGTCGCAGGCACGTCCGAATATCAGGAGATCTTTTGCTGGGGGCTTGCTTTCTTGATATTGATCTTCCGTAAAATAAAAAAGCGTCTGGGTAATGGGAGTAAGGACTTCCTTCATCGGATAGGTCGAGCGTTCTCGGTACTCGATGTCTTCGTAACGATGCACCGGCCGATACAGAACGGAGTCCGTTTGAGCGTACCGCCCTCCAGAGGGTATCCGTACAGGTGCATAGACGAGGTATTGTTCTTCCAAGTGGGCAAAGAGAGCATCGAGTTCGTCGGCCTGAAGATGATAGGTGCTGGTATTTTCCATAAACCCGCTTTCCTTCCGGTTTAGCTTGCGTCTTCAAAGAAGATGAAAAGGCGCATATGAGAATCCTCTTGCCCTAGATCGAGTACACAGCTAGCGCAACGTTGGCCGATCGGCTGTATTAGATCTTGATCGTGTTACTCTCTCATGATCTCCGTGACTTTATAGCCACCAGGTTGTACCTTTCAGTGCTGAAATCACATTAGAAATTCTTATTCGGCATTACAGCGGTTGTGAGAGTGAAGCGAATCGCAACTGCTCAAGGCGGAACATGGTGTGCCCGGTCTTTGTGCCGGTAGTCATCTGATTCAGCCGTTTTGCATTAACTCAAGAGATGCCAAGAGCCATAGAGACTACTTGACGTTAGGATGATTCTGACGCATTTTGACGGCACTGTCCCTGTGAGCAACAGTGATCTTGCTGTTAGTTGACGATTGCGGCATTCAAATGCGTGGGTTAATTCCAAATTACTCATACTGAAGCTGACCGAACCCGTCATTCGGACAGGACACGACCTTTTTATGCAGTCGGCCACGTAGACTTGCAAAAATGATTGCGCAAAGCAGAGTAGACGACAATTGATCAGTCTGACGCGCACGGTTTGAAACCTCATGACCGTGTCCCGTCAGGACTGCCTCGGACTAATCTCGCAAATCCCGTCGAGCATGCCGCAAAGGACATGCGAGGGTCCTCCATCGCATATGCCCAGGCGGCGATGCAGTTATTCTCCTCTTACAGACCAGAGTAGAAAGGGCATCGACTCGTTGACCGTGTGTCAGCTTGGCGTTTTGTACGTTCTCGACGACGCCAAGGCTGTGGCGCATGGTCCTCGCTCTGTCGTCGCGCAGGCCAAGGGGAGGGGCTTCGCAGGTTGCTTGTTCGCTCGGGATGCCTCTGCTGATGGAGACGGGCTGCGCGCAAACCAATGACGCTTCCAAGCGAATTGCTGTCGTTGCCCGAGTCGCGAATCTGTGCTGTAGGGGTAGGCCTCGGCGGTGGCGCTGAACTGCCGCATTGACTGCGAGCGCGCTCAGTAGGAACACTGCAGACCACACTCCAGACCATCTGGAGACGGAAATAATGACGTCTTCCAGTTGTGCTCGGAACAGATAACCGGTTGCGATATATCCGCCTGCCCAGAGCAGCGATGTAATGGCGTCCAACAGAAGGAATCGCGTTCTCGGCATGCCGGAGAACCCGGCAAGGGCGGAGACGATGTTTGGTCCAGGTAGGAACCTCGTGAGCGACACCGCCACGACTTGATGACGTCCAAAGAGTTCCGTGATGCGGAGAGTCCAAAAAGTTGAACGCCGTGCAGGGTTCATTGTATGTGCATGTCGTGATGCCCGCGAACGCCCGATTTCGTACGCGACGGTATCGGCGGCAAGGCACGTCGCAAGGATCACACAGATTGATAGCGTGAGATTTGAGCGTCCCATACTTGCGAGCGAGCCGATCAGCAGTAATGACGGCACGGCTGGTACTGGCAGACCCAACTGTCCGCACAGGATCGAAGTAACCAGCATTCCTACGGGGTGGTCAATTAAGAAGTGTGACGCAGGAATCATCGGGTTCTCCTCGCTCTTCGTTCTCTCCGAAACACAATCTTGCGGATGTTTTGTGGACTATCGTATTGCGCGGCGCATAGGGCTTGCGCGCGGCGACCTGCTCTACAGCTTGGCTTTGAGCCTCTAGAACGTCTTGCTGCGATCGACCTAGCAGTAACGCACAATCAAGAATGCGATACCGTTCAAGGATGCATAGCACGAATACGACTCGTTCAAAAGCCTTCAGCGACAGGACTGGCGCGAACTCCGCAAACGCATCTGCCGGAATCTCCTGTGACTCCCCGTCAATTGAAATTGTTCCTGAACCGGAAATTACGATAGATGGGTCCTCTTCAGGTCCAGCGACAATGCGGATTGCATTCCTGATCACCACGCGGCGAGCCCAGGATCCGACCCATTTCTTAGGTACGGAGGTGCCAGATATGCAATCGTCTAAAGCGGCGATCAGGCACTCTTCCGCCTTCCGGCCGTCTGCAATCATGAGAAACGCCAGGCGATATAGATCCCGCATTTCGCTCTCAAACAACTCTTGAAAGTCATCGACCGCCGCGTAGCCATCATTTGTCCCGGCTTGGCTCCGCCAAGGATTCGTGCTTCTCATTTTTGTCTCCTTTGAGTTCGGAGAGACAGCCGCAGTGTGTGCCGCTGTGCGCCCTGGTTTATCCGCACTCCCTTTGGGGAGTGTGAGTTCTCGGAGAATGTGTTTTGTAAATACGCCGCCGGCAGAGAATCCGACGCCTTCGCTCATCAGTTCCGAAAGGGCTGCCAAGTGCAATTGCTCCGCATTCGCACTGTAACGGCGCAGTGTGTAGCGATTACCGGGTTCGCGTGGCCTCAAACAGGAACCACGCACGCCGCTCCGCTTCATCAATCCAGGTTTCAAGCAGGCTGGTGGTGGCTACGTCGCCTTCCTCGCCGGTCAGAGTGTGTACGGAGCGCATACGTAAGACGAGATCTTTATTGTCTTCATGCAGTTCGCTGAGCATGTCTTCGGGCGACACATAAGCGACATCGTTGTCGGCAACGCGTTGCAGTCGTGAGATTTCCCCAATAGAGTGGATTGTCGTTCCGCCGATCTTGCGGACTCGCTCGGCAATGTCGTCTGTGATGGCGAAGATCTGCGCGCCCTGCTCGTCGAGCAGTAGGTGATAGTCGCGAAAATGCGGACCGCTCATGTGCCAATGGAAATTCTTGGTCTTCAGATAGAGTGCGAATATGTCAGCTAGGAGCGCGTTTAAGGCTCCAGAGATGTCTTTGACCGACTTGTTCGGAATCTCTGATGGCGTAGCAATGGGCGCTATCCGCTGTAGTTCCAATTCATGCCGTGAAGTCATGCTAATCTCCTCTCGTCTCGGCGAATGCCTCAACACGTTTGAAGATAGCGATACTTATGCAGGACAGCAATTATCTCTTTGTATCGAAGTGGAGTTACAGCGAATCGATGGTGTCGGACCCGTGTGAGACATCTGATCGTCTCCCACATTGCGCGCCGCTAACCAGCGAAGACTGCAATTGAGCCGCCGCTCGCCAGAGCTTCTGAGATATTCAGTTTGATCGGTTTCAGAGAAGGCCTTGATGCAGTAGCAGGAGCACAGTTGAGAATTCCAGGCATCGGAGGGCAGTGGCCAGCCGAGAGAGAGAGTCAGAACTGCAAAGCCACTCCGCGTTCGAGTTTATTGCTCGATTCAGTGTGAAGACAGACCATCCGGGAGCTGGCCGGACTGCGAGTAGCCCTTGCATGCGGCTTCGACCATAAGCAGCAGCTCTTCCCCGTCGAATGGCTTGTAGAGAACCCCAAACGCACCCAGATCGATAGCCTGCCGATAACCAATATCGTCCTGATGAGCTGTGATGAAAATGACTGGGAGCTCGGGAAACCTGCGCGCCGTGATGCGTTGCAACTCCCATCCATCCATTCCTGGCATCCGCACATCGGTAATGAGGCAGCACAATGTTGCGAGAGCGTTGGAGTCGACGACCATCTCCGCAGAACTGAAAATGCAAGCGGTGAACCCCGCGGAAGAAAGAAGGTCCTCAATTGACTCACGAATCCGGGGATCGTCGTCAACAACGGCTACAATGAGATCCTTTGTTCGAGACGCCACCGGACAACTCCTCCGCTCCTGTTAGCCTATGCGGCCTCTCTGCGCAGAGCAATTATCGCTTTGTATATAGTGATCAACGGCAGACTTGTGTGTTCCTGCTGGCATAATGATAGAAGGTGTGGCAAGAACACGAATCTACAGGTGAACGGTATGGGAGTGGAGCAGTCCGTTGTCTATATTCTGGATGACGATTATCGCATTCGAGAGGCGCTTGCAAGCCTTCTTGATTCTGAGGGCATCACTTCTGTTTCTTTCGAGAGCCCCGCTCAATATCTCGCCTTTCGGCGTCAGGACGCGGCCTCGTGCCTGATCCTCGATCTTGATTTGCCAGGCATGAGCGGTCTTGAGCTTCAGGAGGAAATATCCTGCACGGATGCGCCTCCCATTATCTTCCTCAGCGGGCACGGCGACATTCCTTCCTCAGTGAAAGCGATGAAGGCCGGTGCCGCAGAGTTTCTTGTCAAGCCGTTCGATGAGGGTGAGATTTTGCAAGCAATTCGAAAGGCATTCGAGCTGGATCGCGCCTCGCGCGTGAAGAAGGCGGAGATGCGCGATCTGCGACGGCATTACGAGTCTCTTACGCTCCGGGAAAGAGAGGTACTGCCGCTGATCGTCGCCGGCTTGCTCAACAAGCAGACCGCGGCGGAGTTGGGGAAAAGCGAAATCACCGTACGCGTTCAGAGAGGGCATATTATGCGCAAGATGGCGGCCGAATCACTTGCTGATCTCGTGAAGAAAGCAACGAAGCTTGGGATTCAATAGCCTGGGGCTTGTTTGCGTGGCGTGCTCTACCTGCCTACCTCGCCAGTTTTTGCAGTGCGATTAGTTGACTGAGGCATCGGTACAAGGAAGGGAAAACGAAAAAATTGCTCCACACGGTTTTGCGTTCAAAGCCCACAGGCGACCACCATGCGCTTCAATGATGGATTTGGAGATCGACAGTCCCATTCCCATCCCGTCGCCTTTTGTAGTGTAGAACGTCTCAAAAACCCTGTCTGCGTCCGCAAGTCCTTCGCCGTTGTCCGTCACCTCGACCATCACCGATCCATTGCTGGCGGTAGATCGGACGGTCAGCGCTTTGGGCCGATCAGCGTTGGCGCGCACCGCGTCAAGTGCATTTGACACCAGGTTCAGCAGAACCTGTTGTATCTGTGTGCGATCACCGAGGATCGTTGGTAGCTCGCTGGGAATCAGCATATCGAGGCTGGCGCCTTCCCGCTGCAACTGGCTGCGCTTGAGCAAAACAACTTCATCCGCAATCTCACGCAGGCTCAGCGCGATCTTCTGGGGGGCGGATCTCTTGAAGAGAGTGCGCAGTCCCTTGATGATCTCCCTGGCGTCCTTGCCGTCGCGCACAATGCGTTCGGCCGCCATTACACCGTTGGCAAGGTTGGGTGGACTCGCGTTGAGCCAGCGCACGCAAGCTTGTCCATTCGTCACCATTGCGGCAATGGGCTGACTGATCTCGTGAACAATTGATGCAGACAGTTCTGCGGCGGTGGCCATCTGCGCGGCTCGTGAGAGCTTTGCTTCGGTTTGCCGCAGCATATCTTCCATCCGTCGACGATCGTCAATGTCGATTAGAATCCCGTACCAGCGTATCAAACGACCTTCGGAGTCCTTCAACGGTTCGACGCGAGTCTGAAACCATCGATAGACTCCGTCAAAGCCCTTACGCCGATACTCCATCACGTAGCCCTGCTCCGCCGCGGAGCTTTCGTGAATGCGACGTAAAATGAAATCTCTTTCCTCCGGGTGAAGAGACTCAATCCATGCTCCGGCGCGCAGTTCCTGTCGGGTGTTCCCGAAGTATTCAGAAGCGTGGCGGTCCGCATAGTCGACATTCCCGTCTGCGGACCGCGTGTAAGCCATCACCGGAATTGTGTCGAGGGTGAGGCGAAGAGTTTCTTCGCTGTGCGCGAGTTCTCGCTCGGCGTGCTTGCGGTCGGTGATGTTGCGCAAGAAGACCGTAGTCTTGTCACCGAACCTTCCACAAGTAGCATCAAGGTCAATGACGCCTCCTTGCTTAGTGCGGGCAGTAAACTCGCCAACTGGCTCCTGTGCAAGGTCCAGGTCCTCGATAAGAAACGATGGTGACTTGCTCAGTACCTCCTCCACCGAATAGCCGAAGATCGCAGCGGTGGCAGGATTTGCGAACTGGATCGTCTGACTCGCATCGATAATGAGGATACAGTCGGGGCACGTTTCCGCCATCATGCGAAACTCTTTCTCCCGCTCAAGCCGTGCTAGATCTGAACGGCGTTTTGCATGGATGAGTTCTGTCGCAAGCAGCATTGCCCCAACGAACGCTATAAAGCGCACGAGCGATTCAGGGGCAATTCCGAGGTAATGTTTAGGCGGGAGGACGAAAAAGGAGAAGGCAATCGCGAGAACGATGACAGCAAGGATGCTTGGCTTCCTTCCGCCAAACAGGCAACTCAACATTGCCGCCAACAGGAAGCACGAGGATGGAATGTCATAGTGAATTGCAATTGGAACAGCAACGACGCACAGCCCAAGAGCCAGTGCGTAGCCTTTGAGTTCAGCCAAAGTTCCCACGAAAGGTCTCCGTTTCCCCGTGCATGGCAATGGCTTGCATTGCGCTCTCCAATCCTGCGGGTTCCGATGTAATCCTTAATCTCTCTTGTCGTTCTTGCTTTGGAAGCACTAAGCATTGGATCCTGCCGGCGCTGCGATCAAAGAAAAGTACTCCGCAGTTCCCCTCATGAGCACTGACTTGCTGGGTGACTGCCGGCTGTGTCAGTAATAGCTCCTCGACCGCTCGGCCGGGATCGAAGTGAGTTGGAACCGCGCGAAACACCTTCAGACGAAAAGTCTCCCTCTCGTTCTCCAGCTTCCACACATTCGTCCCCAGAATGGCTCCGAATGCTGTGATCAATAACGAGAGTAGTCGATTCTCACATCAATGCCGGCGCTGTAAGGTCAATAGGGACTGCTCAACGTTACAATAAGTGTGACGCACATCGAGATTGCTGTCACTGTGAGCAACAGTGATGTCGATGTTAGGTAGCGGCCCGGGATCCAGATGCGTCGGCACTTTAAGTGCAGTGGCAAAGGGTCAAATGCCTGCAGCCCACACAACGTTGGAGCGCCAAATGCATCGTGCCGAGACGGCCTACCCAAAGAGCGGTTCGATTTCTCCTACTGTTTGGGCATCTCTATCCCTGATAGCGATGTAGAGCGTACACTCCTTGATCGCTTCGCGGATCTGGTACGCTGTTTGGAGAGATCGGAATCTGGAATAGTTGTCGGGGTTGGACGAAGCAACTAGTTGTCTCGTCCAACTGCGTTTCCTTCCGTAAGACTCACCGCTGTTTCAGGAGGACTTTGTGCGCAAGTTGTCTTTCGTTCTCTTTCTGTCCTTGGCACTCATCTCTATCGCGGCAACCACCAAGAGTGTCTATGACTTTACTCTAAGATCCATCGATGGGCAGCCAACCAGATTACGCAGCTATCATGGAAAAGTGCTCTTGCTGGTGAACGTTGCCAGCAAATGTGGATATACTCCGCAGTATGCCGGCCTCGAATCACTCTACGAGAAGTATAAAGATCGCGGTCTGGTAATCGTTGGCATTCCGGCCAACAACTTTGGCGGCCAGGAACCGGGTACCAATGAAGAAATCAAGAAATTCTGCAGCACCAAATACAACGTGTCGTTCCCGATGATGTCCAAAATTTCGGTGCTAGGTCCGGACAAGGCGCCTCTCTACGCGTTCCTCACGGATAGTACGATCAATCCGAAGATCGGTGGCGATATCAAGTGGAACTTCACCAAATTTCTGTTCGATCGTAACGGCAAGCCTGTAGCGCGTTTTGAACCGGCAGTCACTCCGGATTCACCCCAAGTCACCGTTGCGATCGAGTCCGCCCTTGTGCATTAAGGCATTTTCCAGATGGACGCGGAGTACCGCCATAAACGGCAGCCGTCTCCGCGCTTTCTTTCATCCGTTGGACTTCCATCTCAAAGTCCGCTGGCAGTCTTGTGAGAAATGTTTTTCCGGCATGCATCCTTACTTCGAGGAATAGCTAACTTCTGATCGATCTTCGAGTAGTCATCCACCTCATAGGTATTGAGAGCGATGCATCTGTCACCCCGGCTTCCTCAGTCCTTGGTTCAACGGCTGAGGAGGCACGGGACATGGAATCATCATCCGGCAAAGTTGTGGATGGCTGTTACATGCCAGCTTCTGGGCCGATCAATTGCAGCAAGGCAGCGCTTCCACCATTCAGCTTGACTGTCCCTCTGTGCGATTCGAGAGTGAAAACGCCATCGCTCTTGGTTCTATTCCTGGAGACATACATAGCGCCAGAGTCATAGAACCCACACGCGCTGGGAGAGAAGATATCCAAGGGGTGCTCGATTCTCGTACCATCGCAATGAAAGGATGAATACCGGCTGGCATAGTCACTAGAAATCAGTAACCCGACAGCTCCATCTTTTTTGTGGCTGTATCCGACGATATCGCCATCCGCTGATTCAATCTGCTTCTCGCCTCGTGAAAAGTGGTCTCCACCAATCAACTGAGCACTATGTGAACCGAAAGCATTTCTCACGGTACTCAAGTGCAATTACATATAGGTAAGACTCCTGCGCCAAGGCCGGAATAATAGCGATCTGCTTGCAAAAATACGCAGGTCGAATAACATAGATCACATGCTTAATCCTGAATGGAGCCATTTACAGACCTTCTTGATTTTGGCGCGGACCCACCGGCTAGCCGCAGCGGGACGGCGGCTGCGGGTTGACCGTATTGCTCCGGGGAAAGCCATCCTTTCCATGGGGGCATGAAGGTGATTGACTGGAGGCATGAACCAGTCAGTCATTTCTTCTCCTATCGTTCGGCGTCGACGCAGTTCCGCTGAGGTCGCGGCTTTGGTTTCCACCTTT
>JAATGG010000061.1 GCA_015654835.1 Terriglobales bacterium | reverse complement strand
CCCGCAAGTTTGCCCAGGGCTGTCAGTTTCTCCGCCTGTTGCTCGATGCGGGTTACTTCGCGCACGCGATCCAGCAATACGGACACGCACCGCTGGGCCATGGAAGGAATCGCCAGCAGCATCTCGGGAAAGACGGATTTATGGATGAGCAGCGCCCAGGAGGAGGTGATGGCAACACCCTGGCCGCCATGCGTCTTCATGCGCGAAAAGGGGAGCAGGCCGGTCATCTGGCCGGTGCGGCCGATAAACAGCTCCATGGAGCCGCCACGCTGACGGCGTACGTGAATGTCCCCTTTGAGGACAAGAATCATGCGTTCGGCAGGGGCACTCTCTTCAAAGAGGATGTCGCCGGGCTGCGCGATCACTTCGGTACCGTGGTTGGCAAGCCAGAGGCGCTCTTCAAAGGAAAGGCCATGTAAAGGCACGATACGCTCAAGAGCGACCGCGACAGTCTCGGCCGGCGTCGGACAGGCAGGTTGGCTGGTAGCGGGGGAAAGCATCCTGGAACCTCCGGGCGCATGTTCAGGATAGCCGATTTTCGACAAAATCGATATTGCCGAAGTGCGCACCAGCCGAGGACGCCGCTCACAACACACTCAGTAAGGAGCGGCTGGCTAGTTCCTCGACTGGCGGGTTAGTCTGTGTTTCCTTCAGGTTTCACAGACTAACCCGCCAGCCGGATAGGGACCGGCCAGGAGAGCCGGAGTTACTTGATGACGGGCACGCGGAGATCGCCGCCGGTCATCTGCTTGGGCAAACCAAGATTCAGCAGGTTGAGCAGGGTGGGCGAGATATCGCGGAGCGATCCATCCGGACGCAACGTATAGTGGGGCGCGTCTTCGGACACGTAGATCATGGGCACCGGGTTGGTGGTGTGCGCGGTGTGCGGGCCCCCAGTGACCGGATCAACCATCAGTTCGGCGTTGCCGTGATCGGCGCTGATGAGCCAACTGCCGTTCTTCTCCTTGACTGCCTTGTAGACGCGCCCTAGCTGCGCATCCACGGCCTCGATGGCCTTGATGGTTGGCTCCAGCTTGCCGGAGTGGCCCACCATGTCGGCATTGGCGAAGTTGGCGACAATCAGGTCGAAGCCGTTGCTGTTGATGGCCTTCACGATGGCGTCGCCGATGGCTTCCGCCTTCATTTCGGGCGCCAGATCGTAGGTGGCCACCTTCAGCGAAGGAATCATCTCGCGCTCTTCGCCGGGGAACGGCTTCTCGATGCCGCCGTTGAAGAAGTAAGTGACATGGGCGAACTTTTCCGTCTCCGCCACGCGCAGGTTGCTGAGGTGGTTCTGCGAAAGAATGTTCGCCAGGATGTTATCCATCGACTCGGGCGGAATGATGACCGGCAACTCATAGAGCTTGTCGTAGCGGGTCATGCAGAGATAGTGGAGGTTCTTGGGAATCTCGCTGCGGGGAATCTCAAGATCGAGAGCCTCGGAGGCATCGATGTTGCGGCCGCCCTCGTGGTTCAATCCGCTTTCGCGGGCCAACACGCGGGTGATCTGGCGGGCACGGTCGGCGCGGAAGTTGAAATTGATGCAGACATCTTCATCGCGGATCTGGCCGACGGGCTTGCCGGCTGCATCCACAACCACAAAGGGGATGAGGAATTCGTCGGTGATGCCATTGTTGTAGTTCTCCTTGATGCGAGCCACCGGGTCCGCATGGGCGCCGCCCTCGGCCTTGCCATTGACCATGGCGTCGAAGGCCTTGCGCTCGCGCTCCCAGCGCTTGTCGCGGTCCATGGCATAGTAGCGGCCGCTGATGGTGGCGACCTTGCCTACGCCGTACTCGCGCATCTTCTGCTCAAGCTGGGCAATATAGCCGGCGCCGGAGTCGGGCGCGGTGTCGCGTCCATCCATGAAGGCATGCACGAAAACGCGGGTCAGGCCGTGCGCGCGAGCGGCTTTGAGCAGCGCATAGAGATGCTTGAGCTGCGAGTGGACGCCGCCGTCGGAGACCAGGCCGAAGAGATGCAGTTGGCGTCCACCCTCGCGGGCGCGCTCCATGGCCTGCACGATGGCTGGATTCTTTTCGAATTCGCCCGAGGCGATTTGGGCGTCGATGCGGGTAATGTCCATCTGCACGATGCGGCCGGCGCCGATGTTCAGGTGGCCTACCTCGCTGTTGCCCATTTGCCCGTCGGGCAGGCCGACAAAGTGGTCGGAGGCCTGAATGAGCGTATTGGGATATTCGCGCAGCAGCTTGTCATAAGTCGGTTTGCGGGCCAGCGCAATGGCATTGTTGGCGGTTTCGGCGCGATAACCCCATCCGTCGAGGATGGTGAGAACAAGAGGATGCTTGTAGATGGACACGGGTCGCTTCCTTGAAATGTCGGGTTTGAGGGAAAGATGCTCGAATCAGGGCTGAAGCAGTGTTCTCAAAAGGGCGCGGCTGTTGAAGCCGCGCCCCCTTAAAGCCGTATGATTTCCGGCCGGTTGTTATCCGTTGTAGTTCAGGCTCTCAAGGCCGAGGAACGCTGCGCCGGAACCCAGTTCCTCTTCAATGCGGAGCAACTGGTTGTATTTGGCGATGCGGTCGGTGCGGCTGGCGGAACCGGTCTTGATCTGTCCCACGCCGGTGGCCACGGCCAAGTCGGCGATGAAGGTGTCTTCGCTCTCACCGGAACGGTGGGAGATAACCGAAGTGTAGCCGTAGCGGCGGCCCAGGTCGATGGCTTCAAGCGTTTCGGTGATGGTGCCGATCTGGTTGAGCTTGATGAGAATCGAGTTGGCGACGCCAGCGTCGATGCCGCGCTGCAACCGCTTGACGTTGGTGACGAACAGATCGTCGCCAACCAATTGAATGCGGCTGCCCAGTTGGTCGGTCAGCATCTTCCAGCCTGCCCAATCGTCCTCGGCCAATCCGTCTTCGAGGGAGACGATGGGGTACTGGCGAGCCCAGTTGTCATAGAAGTGGACCATCTCTTCGCTCGACAGTTCGCGCTTATCGCTCTTCTTGAAGACGTACTTGCCGGTTTCCTTGTTATAGAACTCGCTGGAGGCCGGATCGAGAGCAATGGCGATCTGCTCGCCGGGCTTGTAGCCGGCCTGTTCGATGGCTTCGAGGATCACTTCGATGGCTTCGGCATTCGACTTGAGCGAGGGAGCGAAACCGCCCTCATCGCCGACTGCGGTGCTGTAGCCCTTCTTCTTGAGCACGCCCTTGAGGGTGTGGAAGGTCTCGGTCGCCCAACGGAGGGCATCGGAGAAGCGCTCTGCGCCGACGGGCATGATCATGAATTCCTGGAAGTCCACGCTGCTGTCGGCATGGGCGCCACCATTGAGGACGTTCAACATCGGCGTCGGCAGAACGGAAGCGTTCACGCCGCCGAGGTAGCGGTAGAGCGGAATTTCAAGGGTTTGCGCCACGGCGCGGGCAGCGGCCATGGAGACGGCGAGAATGGCGTTGGCGCCGAGCTTGCCCTTGTTCGGCGTGCCGTCCAGAGCAATCATGGTCTGGTCGAGCAGGCGCTGGTTGGAGGCGTCCATGCCTTCCAATTCGGGGGCAATCATGGTTTCAACATTGGCTACAGCTTGCAGCACGCCCTTGCCCAGGAAGTGGCTCTTGTCGCCGTCACGCAGTTCCACGGCCTCATGTTCGCCGGTAGAGGCGCCCGAAGGCACAATGGCGCGGCCTAAAGCACCGCTTTCCAGGATTACGTCCGCTTCCACGGTGGGATTGCCACGCGAATCAAGTACCTCGCGTGCACGGATGGCAACAATTTCAGTCATATCAGTCCTCGCAATGCGGTGCAGCAGCCGGTCATTCAGTTGGGGACGGCGATCCACGGCAAGATCTTTTCCGGCGGCGCTCTGTATCGTTGTCAAAAGCTCATGCACGTTACGGATCTCCTCTCGTCCAGCGCTACGAAATGGTGTTGTTCCGTACGGATTCTAGCAAACCATCCGTTACCAGACTGTGTGGCGACGGTCACACGGGAGGTAAGCCGCCAAATCCATGTGGATTGAGAGGGGAGAGTATCTTTGCTGATTCGTGCTGCCGGAGGAACCTGTCGGGCGGGGCATCCTCGTGCGCCGGGGCCAGCGGAGCCGGAAATAGGCTAATCTCTTACCGTGGGTGAGTTGGCTCGTGCATCGACTGGGAACGGGACGCGAGCGAAACTACCCGCAGCAGGCGGGGTTTAGAAAGCAGGGGGGAAGTTTTCGCCCGCCCGAGGAGAATTTTGGATGAACCGGCCCATTTTAGCGTGCATGTTGTTCGCCGTCGCCTCTGCAGCTTTGGGAGCGCAGCAGGCCAGCCCGTCCACAGCGACCCCCTACGAGGGCACTTCGGCCCCTCCGGCGGATGACACGATCATGACCAGCGAGCCTGCGCAGGCCAAGCCGCCTGCGGGCCGGCCCGCGAATGCTGCGCCTGCGGCCTCTGTCGCTCAGACCCAGGCGCCGCAGCAGCCACAACAATTCCAGCCGCAGCCCGGGCAGTCCGGTTCGTCCGACCCGTCGGCAAACTATCCCAATCCCGATGGAGATGCCGGGGTTGTGCAGCCGGGCCAGCCGGCACCTTACGCGCCTGCGCCCGATCCCCGTCAGCCGGCTCTCTCGGCCCGCTCCTACGATGCCGATCCGGACGGAGATATCGTGCATCCGAGGCCGTTGCGTCCAGGCGAACTCGAGGAAGGCACGGTCATCTGGGTCAGGCTGCTGGACCGGCTTTCGACCGCCGATAGCGGAAAGGGCGAGACCTTTCGGAGCCGCGTGTCCGCCGACGTTTTGCAGGACGGCCAAGTGCTGATTCCCGCTGGATCGGAGATCAGCGGGCGTGTCGCCGACGTGTCCAGCGGTCATGCGGGCGGCCACGGCTCGATGCGTCTGCGGCCTGAGGCGGTGATGCTGCCCAACGGTATGCGCTACCGGCTCGACGCGGAAACTACGGCAACATCAGGCTCCAAGACGCATGTTGTGGGAGAAGGCACCATCACACCCGACTCCCGCGCCAAGCGCGACGGCATCGAGTACGGCGGCGCGGTGGGCGCCGGCGCGGTGACAGGCGCCATCCTGGGTGGCCCTGTTGGCGCCCTGGCCGGCTCCCTGATCGGTGCAGGCGCTGTGACAGTCCACCTGCTTGTGGATCATCCACAGGCCACGCTGGAGCCCGGCGCGGCCCTGATGTTCACCCTGACCGAGCGCATGAACCTGGTTGCCGGGGCTCCCTCGGGGAATTGAGCAACAGGGAACAGAAGACAAAAGACAAAGGTCCGAAAGCAGAGGATCTAGGCTTGGATTCCTTACTCGCGGTAAGGAATCCAAGCTATACTTGCTTGTGGGGGAATCTCATGCCGACCGCTGCTCTCACTTCGAAGGGCCAGATCACGATCCCGATTGAAGTACGTAAGAAGCTGGGTCTCAGGCCCGGCGACCGCGTGAGTTTTGTCGAGAGCCGGAACGGCGAATTCATCCTCAAGCCAAGAAACGGCTCGATCATGGACTTGAAGGGCATTGCCCGGGGCGAGAGACGAGCGGTCCCCATCGAAGAGATGAACGCGACCATCGCAAAGGGCTGGGCGGGTTTGTTGACCTTCGAGGATTGAGCTGCATTCATGATCGGACTCGACACGAATGTCCTGGCACGTTTTTTCGCCCAGGACGACCCGGAGCAGGGCTTGCGTGCAGAGGCGCTGTTACAATCACTTACCCCCGAAACGCCTGGTTTTATCTCCCTTGTCTCGTTGACCGAGCTGGTTTGGGTGCTGCGGGGCACCTATCGCATGCCGAGAGCGCGGCTTGTCTCATGTTTGGAGCGGCTGCTCGATTCGCCTGAGCTGGTTTTTGAAAATCACGCAGCCGTTACCCGGGCAGTGAGCCGCTTCGCCACTTCGAAAACGGATTTTGCCGACTGCCTCATTGAATGTTCCGGCCACGTTGCAGGCTGCCGCGAGACGGTTACATTCGACGTGAATGCCTCCAAGGCCGCAGGAATGAGATTGCTCTAGAACCGCGGGCCGCCGTATTCAGATCTGCATGGAACCTCCGCGGGCTCGATCGCGTAAGGATATTCAGGCGTGCGCCGTTCCTGCTTCGCATCGTGCGGGGCTCAAACCCGGCGCAGCGGCCTCCAACTGCCATGCAGAGCTTCTCCGACACTCTCGCCCAGGTTTTTCGCGCTATCGCGGCCAACAAGCTGCGCAGCTTTCTCACCATGTTCGGGATCGCCTGGGGCGTGGGGTCGCTGCTGTTGCTGGTGGGACTGGGCGAAGGCTTCCGTTCCGGTCAGCATCGCAATTTGGCCAAGCTGGGCAACGACCTGGTGATGATGTGGAACTCCACCATCCCGGCGATGGCCAACCAGCACACTGGAATGCGCCCTTACAAGCTCACTCTGGGGGATGCGGATGCGTTGAGGCATCTCCCTCAGTTGCGCGCCGTTACGGTCGAACTGGCGCGTTCCGACCTCTATGAAGTGAGCCAGTGGAGCAACACCTCAAGCCATGTGATGGGCGTCCAGCCGAACTATGCCAAAGTGCGCTTTATTCCCCTGGTGAGCGGGCGCTTTTTGGATGATGCGGACGTGCGGGATCGCCGCCGCGTGGTGGTGCTGGGCGCCAAGGCGGCGAAATTGCTGTTCCCCGGTCGGCCCATGCTGAACGAGATCATCACCATCAACGGGACGGAGTTCACGGTAGTCGGCAGGGTCGATAAGATCAGCCGCGGCAGCAACGAATCCGACGACCAGAAGGTTTACATCCCCATTACCACGATGCAGGAACTCTATGCGCTGAAGGGCGAGAACATTCCGCGCGACGCTCTGACCTCGATCCAATACCAGCCGGCAGTCAAAGGGGAAGCCATAGCTGCCGTAGCGGCGGTGCACCGCGTGATTGCCGAGCGGCACGGCTTCGATCCTTCTTTGAAAGACGCCTTCGATGAGTTCGACACCATTCAGGAAGAAAAGATGATCGGGGCCATCTTCAATGCGATGGACATTTTTCTGGGTGGCGTCGGCGTCGTGACCCTGGCGCTGGGTGCGGTCGGCATCATCAACATCATGCTGGTTTCAGTCACTGAGCGTACACGCGAGATCGGCCTCTGCAAGGCGCTGGGGGCTACGCGCCGCAGCATTCTGGCGCAATTTTTCTGGGAGGGACTGTTGCTGACTGGCGTCAGCGGCCTTGTCGGCATTGCCGGGTCGGCGGCGCTGATGGCCCTGATGCAATCGCTGCTGACGGGAAAAATGCCTGGCTGGGACCCGCCGCGGCTGGTTCCGTGGTCCGCCGCGCTGGCCATGGGCTCCCTGATGCTGAGCGGGTTGGCTGCGGGCCTTTATCCTGCCAGCAAAGCCGCGCAGCTTGACCCGATCGAGGCGCTGCGACGGGAGTAAAAGCAGCCGCTGGCCACTATCCTCTGGCTGCTAGCTCGGGAATCGGCAGGGGAAAGTGTTGGCTTTTAGCTAGAAGCTGGTGGCTCGTGATTCGAAGCGGTGCGTGAGGAAATTATGCTGAGAGACATTCTGGCTCAGGCTTGGGAGGCAATGGTTTTTAACCGGCGCCGTACAGCCATCACGATGATCGGCATGGCCTGGGGCATCGCTACCGTGGTTCTGTTGCTGGCTTATGGGGCGGGCTTCAGCCGCGCCATCGAGGCCATCTTCGCGCAGTGGGGCACCAACGTAATCGGTGTCTTTCCGGGGCGGACGAGCGAGCAGGCGGGCGGCGAGAAGTCGGGCGCTCAAGTGCGCTTCACCGTCGACGATGTGGAACGCCTGGAGGGCAGCGTGCCCGGCATCTTTCATATCTCCCCTGTGGTGCAGAAGGACGTGCCGGTGCAGAACGATCTACACACTTACACGTGGACGGTGAGCGGTGTGCATTCCGTTTTTCAGGACATCTGGAAGCTCGACACCGATCAGGGCCGCTTCTTCAACGGCGCCGAGGAGCAGCAGCGCGCGCACGTATGCGTCATCGGGTCCGAATCCAAGACCAAGCTCTTTTCCGGCGGCTGGGCCGTGGGCGAGACGATCCGCCTCAACGGCGTGCTGTTTACCGTGGTGGGAGTGATGAGCCCAAAAATGCAGGAGAGCGGCGACAGCGACCGCAATCGCCAAATCTATGTGCCGTTCAGCACCATGAGCGATATCAAGGACACAAAGTATCTCGACGGCATCTGGTTTAACTATCATGCCAATTACGAGATGGCTGAAAAGAGTTTGCGCGATAGCCTGGGGGCGGCGCATCACTTCAGGTCTTCGGACCATAACGCCATCTATGTCGCCAACCTGATGACCGAACTGCACCAGTTCAGCATTCTGTCGCTGGCATTGCAGGTGCTGCTCTCACTGGTGGGCGCGCTGACGCTGGGTATCGCCGGCATCGGCCTCATGAACATCATGCTGGTGGCGGTGCAGCAGCGGACTCGGGAAATCGGCGTGGAAAAGGCGTTGGGCGCGCAAAAGCGCCACATCCTTCTGCAGTTTCTAGCGGAAGCCTTTGTTATTACCGGAGTCGGCGGGATGAGTGGGATTGCGCTGGCCTACTTGGTTTCGGTGCTGATCGGGAGGATTCCGTTTTATAGCGCTGTCGCCAGTCATGCCGAGGCGGCCGACATTTATCTCAAGATTTCGCCGCTCTCGGTCGTTGTCGCCACGGGGATTCTCATCGTTACCGGCTTGGTGAGCGGCATGATTCCGGCGATCCGCGCGGCCAATCTGGACCCGATTGAGGCGCTGCGGTACGAGTAGCTAAGAGCAGCGAGTCAGCGTAAGAACGGCGGGTCAGCAAGGCAGCCTAAGTACGGCAAGTCAGCGAGTCAGCGTAAAGGCTGCAACTGCGGGTACGGTATGGGCTGACCTGCTGCTTTTAGGCTGACTTGCTGACTCGCTGCTCTTTACACCGGCGGCAGCGCGTCTACCACGGGCACGCCTGGGGGCGGGGTGAAGTGGAAGGTGTCGGCGGGGACGGCGGTGTTGGGCTCTTCGCCGCTGAAGGTGAAGCGGGTGATGGCTCCGTCTGCCTCTTCCATCTCAATGGCCGTGATCATGCCGTCGGCGGTCACGGTCAACGCCAGGCGGCTGATTCGCTTTTCCTGCCCCTTGGGCTGACCGGCCAAAGTGAATCGGCCGTTCGGCGCCGAAGACATCTTGAGATTGCCCAGTTCTTTTTCAAGTTCGGTATGGCCCAGCAGAAAACGCAAGGGCGAGCGCAGATCGTCAAGTTGCTTGGCAGGGATGCGCTGCACTTGCGCGTCCCCACGCGTATAGAACCACGCAAATTTGCCGTCAAGAAGAAAGAGCTTGCCCGCCGGGGCGCTATAGACCCACTTCATACGACCGGGCTTCAACAGCAGGAGCGTGCCGCTCTCCGCCCGCTTCATGCCCAGGCCCTCATAATTTTCGCTGAAGCCAGCCTTCAGCGAATGGAGCTGGTTGTAGTGGCGATCGACGCGCTGGGCCAGGTCGTGCACGGTCAGCGCCTGCGCAGAGGCAGACGGTTGTTGCGTGCACAGGCAGCTTAACAGCGCGAAGAAGCCCAGCAGCAGCCTGCCGGGCCTCAACAAACTCGCCGTCATTGCAGCGACTGGGTGCAGTTGGTGCCGCCCGCCGGGTCTGCCTTGATGGTGCCGAACTGATCGCTGCAGAAGCCGCGGTTGCCTGTTTGGCCGATTGTCTGCGGAACCGCCGTGACCTGGTAGCCCGTATTGCGGTCTACGTTGTTGAGGGTGACCTTGGTGCACGGCCCGATGGTGAAGATGTAACCGGACTTGATGCCCGAGGTCAGATCGCCTTGCAGCATCTGTGCCGCGGCCGGGGTTGGCGGGCCGGACTTGGGGTCACCTCCCAGGGCGGTGAGCGAGCAGGCATATCCATTCGACGGAAAGGTCGACTCATATTGGAGTTGTGCCTGGGAGATGGCGCGAATGGATTGAATCGCGGAGGTTTCATTGGCCTGTTTTTTCAGGCCGCCAATCGTGGGAATCGCCATCAGCATCAGGATGAGAATAATGGCGATAACGATCAACAATTCCATCAGCGTGAAGCCGTTGGGCTTCGCGTTCTCGTGGGTGCCTTGGGCGCTGCGCTGGCCAGGGCAGAACAAAAACTTCCGATTCATGTTTCCAGTGCCTCGTGTGGAGCAGGCTGGCGGACGCCTACCCTTCGACAGAATGCTACAACGTACAGACGCGGAAAGGAAATCGGACGCTCAAGACAGGGGACAGAAGACAGAGAACAGGGGACAGAAGGCAGCAGACAGAGAACAGCAGGGAACGGGGGATAGGGCCGGGAAGAAAAACTGCTCCCTGCTCTCTGGCCCCTGTTCTCTATCTTTTCAGCACACCAGGCGGGTTCGGCCTAGCTTTACTCCGTCTAGGCGTCCCAGCAGGGTTACAGCGACACGCTCGGGGTCGAAGAGGCGCTGCGCCATGGCTTGCACCTGCGCGGCGTCTACGGCATCGATGCGGGCGATGACTTCGTCGGCGGTAAAAAACTGGTGGAAGTACATCTCCTGGCGCGCCAGATTCGACATGCGCGAGTTCGAACTCTCCAGCCCCATCAGGATGTTGCCCTTGAGCTGGTCTTTGGCGCGGGTCAGTTCTTCCTCGGGCAAAGGGGCCTGCTTGAGCTTGCCAAACTCGGCCAGAATCAGGTCCACCACGGTCAGAGCTTTGCCTGCGGCCGTGCCGGCATAGACGCACAGCGCTCCGGTGTCCCGATAGGGGCTCAAGTCCGAAAAAATGGAGTAAACCATGCCGCGCTCTTCGCGGATGGTCTGGAACAGGCGTGAACTCATCCCGCTGCCCAGCACGGTATTCAGGATCAGCGTGGCGTAGCGGTTGTCGTCGGTGATCGGGGGAGCCGGCACGCCGAGGCAAATCTGCACCTGCTCCAGCGCTTTTTTGTTGCGCAGCAGAATCCGCGCGCTTGCCGGGGGAGCGCTCTCTTCGGTGAGGGGCTCGCCAGCCGCCATCCCTGAAAATTTCTCCACCACCGCGGCCACAAACTCGTCGTGCTCCAGGTGGCCGGCTGCGGAAAAGACCATGTTGTTCCCGCGGAAACGGGCGCCGTGGTAGTCGAAGAGATTTTTCTGGTCGAACCGGCCTACCGTGTCGGTGGTGCCCAATATCGGCTTGCCGAGCGGGTGGTCTTTCCAAAAATTCTGCGTAAATAATTCGTGGACAAGGACATCGGGGTTGTCCTCGTCGGTCTTGATCTCCTCGAGAATCACCCCGCGCTCGCGCTCGATGTCAGGAGGAGCGAAGGTCGGGTTGAGCACCAGATCGGTCAATACGTCGAGGGCAATCGGCACATGGTCGGCCAGGGACTTTACGTTGAAGCAGATCGACTCTTTGCCGGTAAAGGCATCGAGATTGCCGCCAATGGAGTCCATCTCGCGGGCAATGCTCAGCGCAGAGCGCGAACGTGTGCCCTTAAACACCATGTGCTCAACAAAATGGGAGATTCCGTTGATCTCGGCGGATTCACAGCGCGATCCGGAGCGGATCCACACGCCCATCGCTACCGACCGCAGATGTTCCATGCGTTCGGTCAGAATGGTCAGCCCGTTCGGCAATACAGTTCGGCGAAGATTTCGCTCGGTTGTCTTCATCATCTATTCGATTCGATTGTAGGCCAATGGGACTCGTCCAGCGGGGTGCGGGCCGGGGGGAGGGGGCTGAGACCGATGCCGTTTTAGGAGAAGCCGCCCCGGAAAGACTGCACGGAAAGACAAAATGCTCTATGCTGGCCCAAGCCATGAACGGGAAAAACGCCCAATTCGCTCCGCTCGAAGCCTTGCCGCCCGGCGCTCTTGTTCATTTAGATGTTGTACAGGTATCCGAAGGAAGCTCGACACCCCTTTTCGGCTTGGATACGGCTGCCTTGGCGGCCCGCATGATCGAGGCTGGGGAACCGACTTGGCGTGGAAGGCAGTTGGCTGAAGCTATTTATCGTCAGCGAGTTGCGGACGTTGGTTCAATCACTACTTTACCTAAGGCTCTACGCGAGCGGTTGGCCGCGGAGGGCTGGCAGATGGGAAGACCGAGGATCATTCAGGTCTTCCAGTCCGTGGACGGCACCGAGCGCTATCTTGTGCAGGGCCACGACGGAGCGGCCCAAACGGTAGAGACGGTGTGGATGCCGGAAGGCGACGAAGGGGAATCGGGCGATGGCAGCGAAGAGGCCGCCGAGGGCAGGGAACCGGAAGCGGCGACCGGAGCAGGGAAGAGTTGGAGCCGTGCCACCATTTGTGTCTCCAGCCAGGTAGGCTGTGCGGTTAACTGCCAGTTTTGCCTGACCGCCAAACTCGGTTTGCAGCGGAACCTGAGCGCGGGCGAAATTGCCGGGCAGGTGGTCGCCGTATTCGACCGCCATTCGGTCGAGGTGGGCCGCGACCGCGTCAACCTGGTTTTTATGGGGATGGGCGAGCCGTTCCTCAACTACGACAACTTTATGGCGTCGGTGCGCCTGCTGGTACAGGAGGTGGGCCTCAGCCCGCAGCGGATGACGGTTTCGACCTCCGGCATTGTGCCGGGCATTGAACGGTTCGCGCAGGAGCCGCCGGAGTTCCGCCCCAAACTGGCCATCAGCCTCAACGCGCCCAACGACGAGGTGCGGGCCGAGATTATGCCGATCAACCGAAAGTGGCCTATCGAGGCGGTGGTGGAGGCAGTGCGGGGCATCAGGCTACGTCCTCGCGAGCGCATCACGTTTGAATACGTGCTGCTAGGCGGCGTCACCGACCGGCCCGAACACGCGAAGGAAGTGGCCCGCCTGGTGCGTCGTACGGGACTGCCTGCCAAGGTGAACCTGATCGCCTGGAATCCAGGCCCCGGGATTCCCTATGCCATGCCTCAGCCCGATGCGGTTGAGCGTTTCCGCCGCACTTTGGCCGGCGAGGGCGTGCCGACCTATCTGCGCCGCCCGCGCGGGCGCGACATCTATGCCGCCTGCGGGCAGTTGAAGCGCACGGTCGAGGGAGACAGCCGAGTGTAGCGATTTTGCCGGCATGGAAGCGAGCTTTTCGGTCCAGATAGCTCCCGGTCCAGATAGAATGAGGCCGTAATCAGGCGGGCGGATACGCGATGCGTAAAGTGGCGTTCCTGATGTTGCTGGCCGAGGTAACCTGGCATGCGTGCGCGGCTCAACCGGTCACCGTGCAGCAAGTGGAGCAGTTGCTGGCTGCGAACAGCCGTCAATCCGACGCGGCACTGGCAAAGCAACTTTCCACACTGGAACTGACGGAACGGGCGAACTCGACGCGTCTCGCGAACTGGCAGGCAAACGCTCCGGGGAGCCGCTCCCGCGAAGTCCTGGTTGTGCTGGCCGATGGCTCCGCATTTCTCGACTTGCCGACGGCGGATACTCTTTCTCAAGCGCCGCCTGATCGCGCGGCGCTGGGCGCGATCATATCGCGGGCCATCAATTACGTGGTCAAGACGATGCCCCGGCTGCCTAATTTTTCTGCCACCCGCGCCACCACGCATTTTGAAGATAAGCCGCAGAGGATGCCCTCTTCACGGGCTTCTCTGCCGTCAGGGGTGCGGCCCGAAGTCCTGCGCCGCACGAGCCAATTCAGTGTGATCGTGACTTATCGCGATGGCCATGAAGTGGACGATCAAAAAGCCGGCATTAACGAATTGAAACCGCCGGCCAGCCTGACGTCGTTCGGTGAATTCGGGCCGATTCTGGAGGTTGTCGTCGGCGACGCGATCCACAGCAAGATGACGTGGGCTCATTGGGAGCAGGGGGCGGACGGGCCCGAGGCGGTGTTCCGCTACGAGGTGCCCGAAGGGAAGTCGCATTATCGGATACTGTTCCCCTATGGCGACACGTTCGTCAGTGAGCTACCCGCTTATCATGGCGAAATCGCGGTCGATCCGGGCAGCGGGAATATCCTGCGCCTGTCGGTAGTATCGGATTTGAAGCCGCCCTATCAGGGGATCGTCACTGCCATTGTGGTGGAATATGCTCCGGTCGTCATCGGAGAACTTAGTTATATCTGCCCGGTGAAATCTGTGGCTCTTTCAAAGCTTCCAATCGCAGGGCAGAACGTATCCGCGAGCAGGTACGTATCCGCGGGGCAAATCAAGACGCCGGAGCCCGTGCCCTTGCCGCTGCGTGTCGAACTGAATGACGTCACCTTCACGCGCTATCACGTCTTTCGCTCAGAGGCGCGCATCTTGACGGGAGTCGACGGGAATCCTTAGGACACTGCTATGCCGGGCAGGAGGATAAATTCGGCAGGCAAATATCATGTGCCGGAAGCAAGAACTCAAAGCAAACCAGTCCGGTGTGGCCGCATCTCTAGATTTATGTCGAACGCCGCTTTGACCCCAGTTCTCTTTGCGCTCCTGCTTCTGGTAGGACTCGCGCAGTTACTCGGCCAGTTATTCGTAAGGCTGCGGCAACCCAAAGTGATCGGCGAGATATTGGCCGGCGTGGTGCTGGGGCCAGCGGTGTTAGGGCGGGTGCCGTGGGTTGGTCATCTCATCCAGACCGCGACCCAGCAGGGAAATATCCTCGAATTTATTTATTGGCTCGGCTTGCTGCTGTTGATGTTTCTGTCGGGGGCGGAAATGCGGCAGTTGTTTACCGGCGACGAACGCCGTGAAGTGGGCTGGCTCACCATCGTGGGTACGGGGTTGCCATTTCTGCTGGCATTGATTCTTGGGCCATGGCTGATACGCCCATCGTTGGCCGGTCCCAATGGAAATCACATTTCCCTGCTCATCATTCTCGCCGTGGGCGTGGCAGTGACGTCGGTGCCGGTGGTTTCAAAGATTTTCAGCGATTTGAAGATTCTTCATACGCGCTTTGCGCGGTTGGTTCTCGGTGTCGCCGTGCTGGAAGACATTGTTTTGTGGCTGGCCTTGGCGGTGGCCACGGCGATGGCGGGCAAGGGAGCGCTCGACCTACGCAAGCTGTCGTATCACCTGGTGGCAACCGTCGGCTTCTTCGTGCTGGGACTGACAATCGTTCCCCGGCTGGTGAAGAGGATCAACAAGGCGGACTTCAATGTGCTGGCGAAGTCCTCCCCGGTGGGGTACACGATTGCCGTTTTGCTGGCCTATTGCGCCCTGGCCGGAGCGCTCGATGTGAGCCTGGTGTTTGCCGCATTCCTGGCCGGCTTTGCCGTGGTGCACAAGAAGCGGAGACTTTTTGCCGATGCGCTCGATGCGATCGGCAAGGTAGCCTTTGCGTTCTTCATCCCCGTCTATTTCGCGATGGTCGGATTGAAGCTGGACTTAGTACGCGGCGTATCGCTGGGAATGATCGCTGCATTCCTCGCCGGCACCTGCGCGATCAAGATGCTGTCGGTATCGTTGGCAGGGCGTTTTGCAGGGTTCCGGGGACTTGACCTGATCAACCTGGCAATCACGACCAACGCCCGAGGCGGCCCGGGAATCGTGCTTGCCAGTGTGGCCTTCGACGCTGGAATCATCAGCTCGAAATTCTATACGACTCTGGTCGTCGCGGCCGTGCTCACATCGCAGCTTGCCGGTGCCTGGTTGGATTATGTGCTGCGCAAGGGATGGCCGCTACTGACGCCGACTGTCGGCGAGGAACCGATGGCGGTTTCACGCGAGACTCCTTCGGCTGCATAATTTTCCGTCTGCACGGCGGATTTGGGAGTTAGCGGCGGCACCCTCAAATCCTATCTTTACCAGCCGGCCGGGTCGATAGCTCCGACCCGATGAGTCCGGCGCGTCCCAGCGCCAGCAATGCCCCCGTGACGCGGTTGGAGGCGTGCCGGACGACATCGCCCTCATAGGCGAAATCGCCGAGGATGCAGCGCACCCCGAGGGCTTCGACGCGATGGACGTCGGGTACGATCGGCGCGGCATGTTGGGCGGCATACCGCGCCAGGGTTTCCTCGGAGAAGGGCCCTGTGTTGACCAGCGCATAGTCGAAGACAGGCGCGCGGGTGTGCTCATAGATGCGCTCGATGTGCTCGGAGGCGGACAGGCCCAGGCTCTCATTCGGCTGGGTCATCAGGTTGCAGACGTACACACGCACGCCGCGCGCCTCGGCCAGCGCCGCGGGCATGCCCTTTACCAGCAGATTGGTGATCAGCGAAGTGTAAAGCGAGCCCGGCCCCACGGTGATCAGGTCGGCGCGCTCGATGGCTTCCAGAGTCTCCGGCAGCGCGGGGGCGTCGGGAGGGTCGAGCATCAATTCCGCGATCCGCTTGGAACTGGCGGAGATGTTGGTTTCGCCACGTACCAGAGTGCCGTCGTCCATGCGCGCCACCAGCGTGGTGTTGGCCGTGGTGACCGGATAGATGCGGCCGCGGGTGGCCAGGACCTTCGATGCCAGTTGGATGGCTTGGCCAAAGTCGCCTGTAATCTCAGTGAGGGCCGCCACGAACAGGTTGCCGAAGCTGTGGCCCTCCAGCGCGTCGCCCGCCTTGAAGCGATGGCTGAAAAGCTTGACCAGCAGGTCTTCTTCTTCGCTCAGCGCCACCATGCAGTTGCGCAGGTCGCCGGGCGGCAGCATATTGAAATCCTTGCGCAACCGGCCCGAGGAGCCGCCGTCGTCGGTGACCGTCACCACGGCGGCAAGGTCGGCGATCTGGCCGGGCACGGTGGCGGCCTGGTTGGGCGCAGACACATGCCTGCGAAGCCCGCGCAGCAGCGTGGAGAGCCCGGTTCCGCCCCCGATGGCTACCACGCGCATGGGCCGAACCGGGGTCAAGGCTTCAGTGCCATCGAGTTCCGGCAAAAATGGACTTTCGGTTGTGCTGGAAGCAGATTTCACAGCCATCCTGAGAGTGAGATGAGTGACTCTTACGGCACTTCAGGATACAACAGTTCAGTGAACCGAGGGTCGTCCACCATGCTCTGAAAGTCGTTGTCGGCGCGTGCCTGCAGCCGGTTTTTGGGATTCAACTGGATCGCCCGCGTCAGGTTTTTGATGCAGTCCTGGGTACGCCCCGTGATGGCATCCAGCAGCGCCAGCCCGTAGAAGGCGTAGTCGGCGTCCGGGTAGCCTGTGAGGATGCTTTGGAACTGGTCGCGCGCTTCCTCATAGTAGCCGGTATTCAACTGTGAGACGGCGTAGTCGTAGTGCTCCTCCGGAGTCAGGAAGGCGAGCTTGGCCTGTTCCTGCTGACGCTGACAAGTGATGATGTACATCCGGCAGCGCTCCACAATCTCCGGCGGCGCCGCGGGCAACAGTTTTTCGAAGGCGGCCAGCGCCTTGTCATACTTGCCCTGTTGCACCAGTTGAATGGCGGCCTGATAGTGCTGAAAAGCCGGTCCGTTGCCGGTGGAATGGCCGCCGCCCTTGCTGGACGGTAAAGATGTTTTTTTGCGGCTTGGCGCCGCCGATCGGGCCTCTTGCATCATAAGTTTGCCGTGAGCGTACCTTTCCCATGCATCGAGTGAAGCCGGACTTGCATACAGAATCCCGGCATTTGGGAATTGCTCTACTTAGGCCCTCTTTATACGCAGAACCCCGAGTTCCGTCAATGCCCTGTGCATAAATTGGGAGTGATTGACTCCTTATCGAGTCAGATTATGGTAAATGGACGGGTTAAGAGATGGGTCGTTATACATCTTCAATTGACGATAAAGCTTGAACTTTCGCTTTCCGGCGAGCGTTTCGTGCCATAACTCATCGAGGCATCCGGCAAGGTCGCTGCGCTGCTCTGCAAGGACGGCCAGACGATCCTGGTTGCGTTCTGCGTGTCCAACTGGAGCATCCTGGCGTTCGGCCTCCTCGCGGGTGTGATAGATCTTCAAGGCCAGGATCGAAAGCCGGTCGATCATCAGGCCCGGCGACTCGGAGTGCAGCGCTGCGTCGGCATTGGGCAGACCCTGCGCTGCGAGCCAGTGCAGCAGAGTCCGATCCAGTTCCTCGGCCAAGTCATTGCGATGCTGGTTGGTGCGGTCGATACGGCGCTTGGCTCCGGCCAGTTCGGCGTCCGTGGCGCCCGGGGTCCGAGCCTCGTCCTCAATATGCCAAAGATCGAAGTTGGCACGGTGCTGACGAGCCACCAAGTCCAGCCATGCGGCATGGCCGTTGCCGGTCTGCTCCCGATCGCTCCACGCGAACTCGTCGGCCGCTGTCCTATCCGCCGCCCGATGCCAGGCGCTGTTCCGTTGGTCGTGAAGATTGACGATTGCGTCTGCCGAGAGCATTCTTTCCGATCCTGAATTTCCGATCCTGAATGTATCATCCCGAATCCGCGATCCGGGTACCTTTCTGCTTTTCGGGCGTCGAGGCACCGGAAAGCAGCAGCACCTATGGTAGAACTATCCTCACCTGGACTCCAAGCCTGCACCCGATACGTGGACTCGTGCCAGCCTCATTGTGTGCAGCCCTCAAGCAAACCGGGTGAAGGACCTGCTTGAAGGCTACAGCGCTGAGTTTGCCCGGCGTTTTCTCGCCTCCATGGCACCACGAGAGCAGCTTCCGGCGTAAGCGCTGTCACTGTCAACTCTTCGCATTAGAATGGATGCTTATATTCATCCGGAAAATCGTTCAGGAGCAAGTATGGAAAAGAGATGGCAATATCCTCACCGGCGTTGGAACGCGTTGCGCCAGTCCTGGGTCATGGTTTCTCCGCATCGCACACAGCGCCCATGGCAAGGGGAAGTAGGGCAGAAGACGGTGCCTTCGGGAGCGGCCTACGATCCGCAATGTTATCTTTGCCCGGCGAACAAGCGGGCGGGCGGGG